>CAYXPN010000077.1:0-18319 GCA_964467075.1 uncultured Planctomycetaceae bacterium | reverse complement strand
GCGAGGACGGACACAACTTGCACGGATACTGGTGTGTCGAACATGGCGTCCCGGAGGACATCTGCGCCCAGTGCAGCACGAAGCTCGCGGCCGACTTTCAACAGAAAGGCGACTGGTGCGAAGAGCACAATCGTCCTGATTCGCAGTGCTTCGTCTGTCACCCCGAACTAGAGGCAAGGTTCGCCGCGCAGTATGAAGCGAAGTTCGGCGAGAAGCCACCCAAACCGGAAGGCGAATAGGGTGTCGTTGGCCCCAAGCAATGTGCGCCGAACAAAGGGTGGTCAGGCGTTGAGCGATTTGTTTCGCATTCGCCGGACTGCTGTGCTGCTGGCGCTCGCATTGTCTATCGGCTGTCAACATCGGCTTGACAGCGACACGGGGAGTGCCGTTGTGGAACTCACGGAAGCGAGATTCAACCACGAGGTGATGGAGTCGGATCGTCCGGTCTTGGTGGAATTCTGGGCCCCTTGGTGCCAGCCCTGCCTCGAAATGCAACCGGCGATTGAGCAGTTGGCCGACGATTTTCGCGGCCAATTGAAAGTGGCCCGGCTCAACATCGACGAAAACCCCGACATTGCGGCGTCGTTTGACGTGAACTCACCGCCAGTTTTCATCCTATTCCGTGATGGCGAGGTCGTGAAACGTCGATCCGGCAAACAGACCAAGAGCGCGCTTCAGGAGCTGATTTCCGAAGCGCTAAACGTGACTTCCCCCTTACCGTAAAGGAGGCTTTAGAAGTGCCTTTGAAATGACGTAAAAGCCATTTGGCTTGGCTGGGCAACCGCGCGAGCCAACACCCGTTGATTACTCTGACGAAAGGAGTCGAACGATGTACCACGCATGTATGTATGTAGCGAGTAATGATCAAGATCGACGCATACCATTTCTTTTCCACGGAAGGAGCAAAACCATGAAGTCTCGAGTTGTCTCTCACGTGTTGACCGCCGCCCTGTTGTGCTGCGCCCTGTCGCCGCTGACTGCCGCCGCTTCGGCGATTACGTCGGCCAACAGATCGAAGCCGGTATCCTCGGGATCGGGTCTGCTCGGCCAGAATTCCTGCTGCTCATAAAGCTGCGGCGCAGCTTCCCCCAAAGTGGGTACTTGGAAGGAGAGCACCGTCTCGTCCCGGCCCTGGTAGTCGACCAGACGGATGTCCGAAGAAGCGGCCAGCCAACTCGGCAGTCTGCCGCCCGCGCGGCTGCGTAAACCAAAGGCCATGCGAATCGAGTAGCGCACGGCCGGCGCGATTTCCTGGATAACCCGGCCTAACGGTTCCGCGGGCGCATGGCGGCCGTAATGCTGGTCGCTCCGCAGGATAATGGTCTGAACGGTGGCATTCATCTCAAGTCCCTCCTCGCTGGCCGCCCTAAGGGACGCTGCCTCGCGTCGGAGTGCGCGCGGCAGCCGAGTCACCGAGCGATTGCTGGTCGGCGTCGTGCCTGCGGCAAGGCGGCTCCCATGATCGAACCGACGAAAGGTCCCCCGAGGTGGCAAGTAGCTTATCGGCTCCACTCTTGCACGCTGAAGATCCGAATCGGCCCGGCGCCAAGCCGCACTGAATAGCCAGCCATTGAATTGGCTAGACGTCCCAAACCAGCCAGATGTCCCTTGGCCCTGCCTTTGCGCAGTCTGCCCAGAATCCAGGCCGGAGACAACGGCGCGGCCTCGCACTCATCTCATAGCGTCCGAGGTGTCTCCAAACCCGCATCCCCGATGTAAGGGCGATACGCCGCACCCGACCGGCCGAAACGGATTAGTTCTGTTCCGCCTCGTCGTCTTCCTTGTTCAGATGCCGGCGCAGGTAGCGCGCCCGTTCGATGTCGCGGTCCGTGCGGCTCAGTTCGCTACCGCTGAGCTTCTGGAGATGGGCCGGCTGGGTGCGGATGAACAGCTCGTTGATCGCCGCGATGCCCAGTCCGCGGATCAGCCCCAAATTGACTCCCATGCGCACGCTGGAAAGCAGGTGCAGCGTCTCCTCGGAGCTGATCGTCTGCGCATTGCGCAGGATGCCGTAGGCCCGCGAGACACGATCATGGAGATTCTGGTGGCTCTCGCGCACAAGGAACTCGCGGGCCTGGCGCTCGTAGTCGATGATGACGGGCACCACCTCCTGGATCTGCTGGGTCAACTCGGTCTCGCTGCGGCCGAGGGTCACCTGATTGCTGATCTGGTAGAAGTCGCCCATCGCCTGTGAGCCCTCGCCGTACAGCCCGCGCACGGCCAGATTGATCTTGTGCAAGCTGCGGAAGACCTTCTCGATCTGGCGTGTGAGCACCAGGGCCGGCAGGTGGAGCATCACGCTCACGCGCATGCCGGTCCCCACGTTGGTCGGACAGGCGGTCAAATACCCGATCCGTTCGTCGTAGGCGTAGGTGATTCTCGCTTCAATCGCGTCGTCGATCCGATCGATCTGCTCCCAAACCCCTTGGAGGTCCAGGCCGCTGTGCATCACCTGGATTCGCAGGTGGTCCTCTTCGTTGATCATCACGCTGAAGGTCTCGCAGCCGTCGATGGCCACGGCCCGGGCCCCCTCGCTCTCGGCGTGTTCGCGGCTGATCAGGTGGCGTTCGACGAGGAGCTGGCGATCCACGTTGCCCAGCTCTTCCACGTCGAGGTAGAGCAGTTCGCCGGAGTGCTCCAGCCTCAGGATGATCTCGTGCAGTCGCTCTTCGATTTGCAGCCGATCCTGGGTGCTCGCCCGGGAGACGAAGGGAAAGTCGGCCACATTGCGTGCCAGGCGCACGCGGCTGCTGATGACAATGTCCGCCTCGGGCCCGCTGCCCCGGAGCCACTCGCCGCTCGTATTGGCCAGATCTTCCAGTTTCACCACCTGCACCTCTTGCGTCTGTTCGTATCGGCTGACAAGCGACCTGCCGGCCCGGTGCTAGTCGCTCGACTCGATCCGCCGGATTTCATCCCGCAGTTGCGAAGCCAGTTCGTAATCCTCCGCGGCGATGGCCTCTTTCATCTCGCGGCGCAGGCGGATTAATTGAGTGCGCTGCTTGCTGCCCTCGGCGCAGCGGCGTGGGGTCTTGCCGGCGTGTTCCCCTTCTCCGTGGATGTTGAGGATCAGCGGGTCGAGCTGCTCGCGGAAGCACGTATAGTCGTTCGGACAACCCAGCCGGCCCTGGTTCCGGAATTCGTAGAAGGAGATGCCGCAGACCGGGCACGTCTGCTGATCCAGTTGGGCCAGCTCTTCGGCCGTCTGGCCTACTTGCTGCATCTGCTGGAACATGTGCTGAGCCAGCGTGGCGGCCATGGTTCCCGACGCGCTGGGCTCCTGGCTGGAGCTGTTCAGGTATTGCCGGGCGTGCTCGTCGCACAGATGGAGCTCCACCGGTTTGCCGCCGGTCAGCTCGGTGATGTGAAACACCGCCGGCCGTTCACACTGTGGACGTTGACACTTCATCGGTCCGCTACTCCTGAGACAGGCCAGCCGCTCCCCCCGCACACACAGCCCCGACCCCGGCAACTGTGCCCCCCGGTGCGCCACCCGAGCGGCATGAAGCCCCCGGTCCTCTCTCGCTGGCCCGAAAACTTGCCCCGCCAAAGCGATTTTATCACCACCCCTTGGGGTGTCAAGGTGAGCGCAATTGCCCCGCCTTGCCACCGACGCCGGCTGCCGCCGGTCTCCGACCTGGTTCCCCTGGAACTCTGCGGCCAGCCGGTCGAGCGGCCGCCCGAACTCCCACCCGCGGGCGGGCGGGGAGTTGTGAGGTCGGGTGGCGGCTGGTAAGCTGTGGCAAGCAAGACAAGCAGGGCCCTGAAACCACCCGTCCGGCAACCGTTTGCGGGCGGTCTGGGGTGTGTCCGACAATGGTAGCCACGCTCGCCAGAGCGTGGACGGTCGTGGGAAACGCCGATTTTGTCCACCGTCTGGCTTTCGGTGGCTACGGCGGGAATCCCTTTGTCAGACGCGCCCCGGCGCCGGGAAGACAGTGCAAGGTTCGCGCTGTGCCCCGACGGTACGGGACAATTGGTCGATGACGCGATCGGGCCCCTGGTCCGGCCGACCCGTTGCCGCTCCGGGCCTGTCTGGTGTGTGCGCGGCGCAGGGAGGCTGCCGCAACCAGGGCCACTGATGGCCGGCAAGGTGCTCTGCGGGCAGGGTTTTTTTCCAAGGTTTTTGCTCGATGACCCCCCCCGGCGCGCGACACTTTCCCGATTTCGACACCTTCCGCCGGCTGGCACGCGATGCCCGACTGGTGCCGGTTTATCGGCGCTTGGTCAGCGACTCGCTCACTCCGGTCAGTGCCTTTCACAGGCTCGACGCCGGGCGCTGTGCCTGCCTGTTCGAGAGCGTGATCGGCGGCGAAAAGGTGGGTCGCTACAGCTTCCTGGCTTCCGAGCCGTTCTTCGAGATCGAGGCCTACGGCCGGCGCGTGACCACCAGCGCCTATACGGGCATCTCGGCCGCGGGCACTCCCACGCTGGTCTCGCGCCAGTTCGAGTGCGACAACCCGCTCGACGAGCTGCGTCGCCGGGTGGAGGCGGTCCGGGCCGTCCACCTGCCCGAGCTGCCGCCGTTTTGCAGCGGTGCGGTTGGATATGCGGGCTACGACACGGTGCGCTATTTCGAACACCTGCCCAACGCCCCGCCCGACGACCGCCAGGTGCCGGACATGGCGTTCGCCTTCTACGACCAGATGGTGGTTTTCGACCACGTGTCGAAGACCATCGTGGTGGTGGTGATGGCCCGCCTGGACGATTCCGAGGGCGATTTCGCGGCTGCCTATGGCCGGGCGTGCGAGCGTGTGGACCGCCTGGTGGAGCAACTGTCCGCCCGGCCCAGCACGCTCAGGCCGATGGACATCGACACCGGGGGCGAGCCGCAACTTGCCTGGCGCTCCAACTTCACGCAGGAGCAGTTCGAACAGGCCGTGGAGAAATGCGTGGAATACATCCGCGCCGGCGACATCTTTCAGGTGGTCTTCAGCCAGCGCCTGGAGGTGCCCATCCGCGCCCATCCGTTCGACATCTATCGCAGCCTGCGCGTGGTCAACCCCAGCCCGTTCATGTTCTACGTGCGCACGCCCAGCGTGACCCTGGTGGGCAGCTCGCCGGAGGTGATGGTGCGCGTGGTGGACGGCCAGGTGACCGTGCGCCCGCTGGCGGGCACGCGCCGCCGCGGGGAAACGGAAGAAGAGGATCGCGCGCTGGCCGAGGAGCTGCTGGCCGATCCCAAGGAGCGGGCCGAACACGTGATGCTCGTCGATCTGGGACGCAACGACGTGGGGCGCGTGGCCCAATACGGCTCGATCCAACTGGCCGACGTGATGACCATCGAACGCTACAGCCACGTGATGCACATCACCTCGAACGTCAGCGGCCGGCTGGCCCCGGGCCGGAGCGCCTTTGACGCCCTGCAGGCCTGTCTGCCCGCAGGCACGGTTTCCGGGGCCCCCAAGGTGCGCGCCATGGAGATCATCGACGAGGTGGAGCCGCACCGGCGCGGACCCTATGCCGGGGCGGTGGGCTACGTGGATTTTGCCGGCAACATGGACACCTGCATTGCCCTGCGCACCATCGTGGTGCAGGGCGGCACCGCCTATGTCCAGGCCGGCGCCGGCATCGTGGCCGACAGTGTGCCGGAAAGTGAATGGCAGGAAACGCTCAACAAGGCCCGGGGGCTGCTCAAGGCCATCGAACTGGCCGAGCAGTGGACCGACCCGGCCATACACTGTCCACAGGCCGAGCGCGGCACGCCGGAAACCGCCGGCTGAGCGCGAACTGAACCGCTTCTTCGACCGAGAGTTGTGATCGGCTGGATTGAACCCCGACGGCAGGAGCCACGCACAGCTTCTGTGCATCGAATGTAATCGTCCGGACGTTGTGTGCAATTTGCGCCCGAACCGGGAGCTGATGCCGGCGGGTTGCCACGCGGCGATTGCCGACTTCCGACTTCCGACTTTTTTGCAACTCCTGCCAACCAAGGAGCTGCCCATGCAGATCGAGCGGATCGACGTGTATCGGGTAGGGCTGCCGCTGCGCGGCCGGCTGTTCGGAGCGGCCGGGCGGTTCGACGCCCTTGAGACCGTGCTCGTGCGCGCCCAAAGCGGGTCGGCCTTCGGCTGGGGCGAGGCCAGCCCGGGCAATGCGCCGCTGGGCGGGCCGGAATGGGCTGCCAGCGTGTTCGACTGCTTGCGCGACTGGCTGGCACCAGCGGTGCACGGTGAAGCGATCGACTCGGTCGAACAGTTGGATGAGCATGTGGCCGGTTTCCAGGGCAATCGCTTTGCCAAGGCTGCGCTGGATACGGCCTGGTGGGACCTCAAGGCACGGGCCGAGCAGAAGCCCCTGCACGAGCTGCTCGGCGGCGCGCGCCGGCAGATCGAAGTCGGACGCACCCTGGACCGCATGGATTCGCACCAGCGGTTTTTGGCCGCGATTCAGGAAAGCTTTGACGCCGGCTTCGCGCGAGTGAAACTGAAGTTCCGCCCCGGTTGGGCCGTGGAAATGGTACACGCGGTGCGCGCCGAGTTTCCCACCCAGACGATCCACGTGGATGTGGAGGCCGGGCTGAGCCTGGGCCACTTCGAGATGCTCTGCCGGCTGGACGATTTTGGACTGGAAATGGTCGAACAGCCCTTGCCGGCCGACGATCTGGTGGGCCACGCCATGCTCCAGGAAACCGTGCGCACGCCGGTTTGCCTCGACGAGAGCATCACCACCACGACCCAGGCCGAGATGGCCCTCGAGCTGAAGAGCTGCCGGTACGTGAATCTCAAGCCGGGTCGCGTGGGCGGGCTCGGCCCCGCAGCCAGAGTCCACGACCTCTGCCGCGCCGCGGGTGTGCCCTGCTTTGTGGGCGCACCGCCGCAGAGCGCCGTGGGGGCCCGCCACGCCCTGGCCCTGGCCGCCAAGGAGAACTGCACCTATCCGGCCGACTACTTCCCCGCGGCCGAGGTGCTCCAGTGCGACCTGGCCGAGCCGCTCGTTCCCCAGCGCGACCCGGACGACGGCATCCTGCGCATCAGCCTGTGGGCCGAACCGGGCATCGGCATTGAGCCGGACGCCGAGCTGTTGGAAAAGTATTGCCTTGCGCGGGCGAGCATCGAATAGCGCGCGCGTGCCACTACCGGCCGTTTGTAGTGACCGTACTTGTACGGTCTTCAACTGACCCGATGAATCGGGTCACTACGAACAGATCGTAGGGTGGGTCGAGCGGCAGCGAGACCCACCGCCGGGTGCTTGTACGGTTTTCAACTGACCCTATGAATCGGGTCACTACGAACAGGCGAGCCGCCGGCGTAAGCCGGCGGTTTAGCCGAAGCTGCTGCGGAAGGGTACATGAACAACGAACCACCTGGCCGGCCGGTTTACCCCGCCGGGAAGACCAAAGGAGCCAAATCGATGATCTGCGTGATCGCCACGATCGAAGTGTCACCGGGCCGGCGCGCGGAGTTCCTGGAGCAGTTCCGCGAGCTGCTACCCCAGGTGCGCGCCGAAGAGGGCTGTCTGGAATACGTGCCCATGATCGACCTGCCCGGGGCCCTGCCGTCCCAGGAACCTGCGCGGGAGAATGTGGTCACGGTGGTCGAGAAGTGGAAAGACGTCGAGGCACTGGAGGCCCATCTGATGAGCCCACACATGGCCGAGTTCCGCGCGGCCACCGAGGGGCTGCGCTCGGCTGTGCGCCTGCAAATCCTCGAACCAGCGTGAACGTCTTCCGCGCGCCCTGCTGGGTCGAATCCACGCCGGGTGCCACTGCCGGCTGGTCCAGCAGTCCAGGCAGAGATGTAGGCCGGAACGAGAGATGTAGGCCGGAACGAGCCGCGCAAGATGTAGGCCGGAACGAGTCGCGCAAGATGTAGGCCGGAACGAGCCGCGCAAGCGACGGTGTTCCGGCATCAGGACGGGACAAAGCTGCGCCGGAACAGGGCTGCGCTCGTTCCGGCCTACGGCCTACGGCTGCGGCTTGTTCCGGCCTGCGGCGCTTTCGCGGAGCGAAAGGCGACTATCCACGCGAAATGGCCCGAAAACGGGCAGCGGCCCGTGAACGGTTACAAATTGGCAATGCCAAGCAGAGCCGCGGGCTCACGGTAGGCGACTCGCCAATCCGGTACTGGCCGAACGGTTTTCGCAAATACCGACGCAACCGCCGGCTCACGCCGGCGGCTCGCCGTGCGCATGTTTCTCCTCGCGCGGAGTCGCAGCGGCCCGGGCGAGTGCGGCCCGGGCGATGGTGAAGGCGGCCTCGGGCCGACCCAAGGCCCGGGCGTTCTGTTTCATGGTTGCCACGCGCTCCTGATCGCGCAGCAGGCGGCCCAATTTCAGCGGCAGCGTGGCCACGTGGTTGATCTTGATCGCGGCCCCGCCTTCGAGCAAAAAGTCGCTGTTGCGCGTCTCCTGGCCGGGAATGGGATTGACGATGGCCATGGGCAGCCCGCAGGCGAGCGCCTCGGACGTGCTGAGCCCGCCCGGCTTGGAGACCACCAGATCGGCCGCGGCCATCAGCTCGTGCATGCGCGTGGTGAAGCCGAGCACCTTGAGCCGGTGCGGGGGGGGCGGATCGATGGCTTCGAGTCGCTCGCGCAGCTCCTCGTTGCGCCCCGAGACGACCACGACCTCAAGCGGCACGTCGATCGCCAGAATGGCGTGGAGCAGCTTCTCGACCGGCCCTACGCCGAACCCGCCGGCAAGCTGCAGCACAACGGGCCGATCGCCTGCCAGGCCGTGCTCGGCCAGACAGGCCTCGCGCTCGGGCGGCCGGCTGAACACGGGATGCACCGGAATGCCCGAGACGGTCACGTCCTCGCGCGGCGCGCCCCAATGGGCCAGATACGCGGCGCCCTCGTCGGTGGCCGCAAAGTAGTGTTCGCACGGCTGGTTGACCCACAGCCGGTGCGTGGCGAAATCGGTGGTCACGGTCATCTGCGGCGTGTCGATCTTGCCGGCCCGCTTGAGCGAGGCGATGATCTCGGCCGGCAGGTAATGGGTGTTGACGATCACATCCGCGGGGTGCTTGCGCAGGAAGCGCGTGAAGCGGGTCAGATTGATCTTCTCCAGGGCCAGGCGCAGCCGATCGCTCTTGCGCTGCGGCGAGCGGGGCCGGTCGAGCAGGTCGTAGAGATAGCCGAGCACGTAGGGCGCGCGGTTGACCAGGTCGAGATAGGCCCGGCCATAGAAGCGGCGAAAGGCGGCATTGGTCAGCTCGAGCACGTCGGTGTTTTGGACCTCGGCCTGCGGGTCGAGTTCTTTTAGCGCGGCCTCGAGCGCCTCGGCCGCGCGCAGGTGCCCGGCGCCCACGGACGCGGAGAGCACAAGGATTCGCTTGGGCATGGGACGGTCCCTTGATCGAAGTGCCCCCGGCCGGTCTCTTGCCGGCGAGTGGTTCGGCCCGATCAGCTACGGGGAGCGGTGTGGTTTGGTTCGTGGTCCTTTGCACTGCGAGCCGGCTGGTTCGCTCGGTCAACTTTCTTCCACCTGCTCGGCCAGCCCGGCGACCACCGGCTCCACATCGCCCAGCGCGCCCACTGCCCGATCGAAACGCTCCAGGCGTTTGCTGATCGGCAGGTCGGGATTCCAGCTCCCGGCAAGCCGGCCGATCGCCGCGCGCGTGATCTGGCCGAACAGCATACACCGGATATCGCCCGCCCGGGGCCGAACACCCGCGCTGCGCAGTTGCAGCACGTGGTCCTGCACGATCGCTGCCAGGGCATCGAGGTGGTTGCTTTCCCGCGTCTTGGGCCTCGGGCCCCGGGCCCGACACACGAACACGGTGTCGATGGTGGACGAACCCGTGCGGTGGATGTGGATCGACCCGCCCATCTCGGCCGGACACGGCAGCGCGGCCGAGCAGGTGAGCCGGGCGTCCAGGACGGCCGCGCCGATCGCACTGTAGGCCGCAAGCCGGTTGTGGTGAAACGTGAAGGCCAGCGGAGCGCCGGGCTTCAGGGCCCGGGCCATGGCCTGGAACGTGTGCGAGAGGCCCTCGGCAAAGCCGCCGAGCCCACGCCGCTGCGACGTGTTGCCGGTCAGCTCCTCAGGTGAAATGCTGGAGGGCCGTTCGAAGCCTTCGGCCTGGCGGCCCACCAGCCGGCGCAGCCACACGTAGCAGAAGTCCATCAGTTCGCCGTACTGCACGTTGGCGAAATAGGGCGGATCGGTCAATACGGCGTCGAGTGTGCGGGACCCAAGCTTGATCTGCGTGGAGTTGCAACAACGAATCGTCACGCGGCGCGGCCGGGCCCCGTTGCGCTCTTCGCCGATCCACTCGCCGCGCGTGTAGATCGCTGCTTTTCCTCGCGGCCCGCCGGGCGGAGGCATCTCAAAGGGCTCGTCGCAGAAGGCCTTTGCCTTGAGGAACTTCTCTACCATGTTGGTCCATCCGCCCGAGCCCACGCACGCGCCCGCGGCATCTCGGATGCCCAGCAGGTTGGACTCGCACTGCACCAGCCCGGCCGGGAAGCCGTGGACTGAAAACACGTCGAGCGACTTGAGCGCCGTGGTGTCATAGCGGCAGAGCATGTTCTGGTAGCGCAGCAGATCGGATAAGTTGGTGGCCAAAGCGCGGCGTACGCGCTGGTCCTTGATGGCGGCGATCCGGCGCGCGGCCAGCTCCAGCCCCAAAAGCTGCCGCTCGTTGAACAGCTCCCGGTAGTGGCGGTATCCCCAGCGGTGCAGGCGCGCGGTCTCGTCGCCGGGCGGGATCTCCTCCTCGGGAACAAAGGCCGGCCGCAGCGAGGCAAAGCGGGCCGCGGCACGCTCGTAGCGCGCGAGGTCCTCGGCGTCGGGCCGTTTGAAGAACCGGCCGCGGTGCTGGTCTTTGCGCTGGGGATTGTAGTATTCGATGGCAAACATGCGATGGCGCGGCGGCCCGAGCTCGGGCCGCGGGTAGCGGTTCTCGCGCCCGCAGTGTGCACACACGCAGCAGTTGCGCCGGGCCGGCCCGCGTGCGCTCAATAGCGCGCGGCACGTACGGCACCTGCCGGGCCGATCCACGCGGCGGACTTCGTTCAGCTTGCCGCATTGCGCGCAGAGGAGCACGTTGAGCGGATGGCGCGCGTCGCGCGCCACCACATAGCCGGGAAACAAGCGGATTTCATGCGCGCAATGTGCGCACGTGATCGTCTTGACCCAAAGGAAGTATTTGACCGGCACGTGGCGATCGCCATACAGTGGGCAGTCGGTGCGGTAGGCGGCGCCGATCTCGGCCTCGAGTTGTCCCAGCAGGCGCCCGGCTGCACGGCCATATGCCTCGAGGTCGAGCCGCTCGATCTCCTCGCGCACGATCCAGGCGGCCATGGGATTGATGTCGCAGCCGATCACGTGGCAACCCACGCGATTGGCCTCCAGGAGCGGTATGCCGCCGCCCATGAACGGGTCGGCCACCACGCGGCCGTTGAAATCGTGGCTCGCGAAGAAGCCCTCCGGCAAAGGACGCTCGTCGAACTCGGCGAGCACCAGGGCGCGAAACAGGCTGCCGGGCCGGCGCGCGAACCACTTGTGGACCCCGATGATCGGCCGGTAGCGCTGTTGGATCTGCTTCTCCCGCAGTGCCATGGCAGCGACGAAGGGGATGTCGAAGCGATCCTCGATACCCATCATTCCGACCCCTCGGGGTCCATCGCTCGCGCACGCCGCGCCGATCGGAGCGTGTAACGGAGGAATTATCCACGTGTTTTCCGGGGCGGTCAATGGCCGGTGAGGCGGAAGGTGCTCGCCGGTCGAAGGCAGCCACCGCGCAAATCCACCGAGCGCCGCGCACCGTGGTCTTGCTGGCATTGGGCGCAAAACCTTAGTAGAATCAGAACGCGCTGTCACGGACCAGCCATATGCACGCTGATAGCTCGGCGCTTCAACCAGCGCCGCACCAATCACAAGGAGCAACCAGAATGAGACTTTGGAGCACATGCGCGTTGGTGCCTTGCCTGCTGGGGCCCTGTGTGGCTGCGGCAGGCGATCGAGACCCTGCCCCAGTGCAGCCGGCACTGCTGGACAAGCCGGCAGCGGCACACGAGCACGCTGCTCGTAGTGCCCCGATTCATCGGGTGGTTCTCTGCACTGCTGGACAAGCCAGCAGTGGCACCCAACCGGCACTGCTGGACAAGCCGGCAGCGGCACACGAGCACGCTGCTCGTAGTGACCCGATTCATCGGGTGGTTCTCTGCACTGCTGGACAAGCCAGCAGTGGCACCCAACCGGCACTGCTGGACAAGCCGGCAGTGGCACACGAGCACGCTGCCCCAGCCGCGCACCAGCCGGGCAAACCCTGGCCGCGCCATACGATCGACCAGTCCTCGCGCGGCGCAGACGGCGTGCGCCTGGCCGACGTCAACCGCGACGGCCTGCCCGACATCACTACCGGCTGGGAAGAAGGCGGGCGCGTGCGCGCGTATCTCAACCCCGGGCCCGCCAAGGCCCGCCAGCCGTGGCCCGCGGTCACCGTCGGCCAGGTCAGCTCGCCCGAGGACGCGGTCTTCGCCGACCTGGACGGCGACGGGGCAGGGGACGTGGTCAGCTCCTGCGAGGGCAACAACCAGACGATCTACGTCCACTGGGCCCCGCGCGACCCGGCCCGATATCTCGACACGGCGGCGTGGCAGACCGCGCCCATTCCCGCCAGCGCGGGCAAGACGCGCTGGATGTTCGCCCTGCCCATGGACGTGGACGGGCAAAACGGCGTGGACCTGATCGTGGGATCAAAGGACCCCGGCGCCATGATCGGCTGGTTGCAGTCGCCCCAGGACCCGCGCCGGCTGGAGGACTGGAGGCTGCACGCGCTGCGCCCGGCCGCGTGGATCATGTCGCTCCAGGCGCACGACATGGACGGCGACGGTGACCTGGACGTGCTCTGCTCGGACCGCAAGGGCCCGCGGCGCGGGGTGTTCTGGCTGGAGAACCCGGGCACGCGCGCGGCCGCACAGGGCAAGCCGTGGACCGAACACCTGATCGGCGGGCGCGACCATCAGGTGATGTTCCTCGCGCGCGGCGATCTCGATGCCGACGGCCGGCCCGACGTGGTGGCGGCCACCAGCGGGAGCGGTATCTTGTTTTTTCCCGCGCCCGAGCGGGCGCATGGGGCTTGGCAGATGGTCGAGATCGCCATGCCGGCCGGCTGCGGCACGGGCAAGGGCGTGGCTGTGTGCGACGTGGACCTGGACGGGCGACAGGACATCATGCTGACCTGCGAGCACGCGGGCGGCAAGTCGGGCGCGCGCTGGCTGAGCTACCGGCAGTCACCCCGCGAGACGATCTGGCAGGACCACGAGATTTCCGGGCCCGAGGGGGAGAAATTCGACCGCATCGAGATGCTCGACCTGGATGCCGACGGCGACCTGGACCTCGTGACTTGCTGCGAGGCACAGGCCAACCTGGGCGTGATCTGGTATGAGAACCCGACGCGCAAGAGATGAGACGCCTGCGCTTGGGTGCCAGGAGACGGCGCTGAGAACTCACAAGAGAACCAGCAACTCTTCAGCCGTCTACAAGCCCACTGCTCAAGCGCGCTGGGGTACGGTATCGCGCCCTTTCAGGGCTCGCGACATCGGCGGGGGCGGTGCATGCGTGGCACCTACGGCATAGCTGCACCACACAAGACCCGCCGCACACGGCCCACCACGCCCGTCGGCAGACACGCGACGTCGTCTCTTTACGGATTTCTCCTGCCGCCTGCCGCCCGATGCCCGGCGGTCACTTCCGATACCGGGCCGCCTCCTTGCCGGCCGCCCAGAAGATGGCCCGGACCACCACCTCGCGCACCGCTTCGTCCTTGACCACGTCGCTCGGGTCGTAGCGCGTGTAGAACACACGCTGGCCGCTCTCGCGTATCAGGGTCCACATCTGGGGCCAGCTCTTGTCGCCCGAAGTGCTCTGCAGCAAGACCGTGGCCCGCGGGTCCAGCTCCGTGTGGTCGTAGAGCCCGCCGCCGGGCATGAAGGGCCTGAGCCCGGCGACCAGCGGGTTTGCCTTCTGGTCATCGGGGATCGCCAGCTTTGCGTCGCGTCCGCCGCCGCCGTGGCCGCCGTAGTGGACGCCGAAGATTTCGCGGTCCGCCTCCAGCCAATCCTGAAAGCCGTGGTGCGCGCGGCGCAGGCCCACCACCGGCTTGCCCGCGGCCACATACTGCTTGACCGCGGTCAACTGCTCGGCAGTGGGCTGGGTGCGACGCAGGTTGCTCAGGAACACGTCCGCCTCGCCCAAGGCCTCGATGCCCGGGATCGGACCCCCCGACTGGGCCTCGATCAGTGTGATTTCAACGCGATAGTGCTCGGCCAGGTAGTCGCGGAACTGGGCCATGGCCTGGTGATTGGGACCTACGGCCATCACCACGTTCAAGGGCTCGGGCTCGGCCGCGGGCGCCGTCATGGCCATACTCGCGAGCAACACGGCAACCAGCGCCGAAAGCAGCAGCCGACATTTCCATCCACGCATATCCAATCCACACGGATTCATCTTCATCATGAGCCTCCTTCGATGCCAGGGGGAATGGTGCTCGAAATCAGCGTGCAATCCCAGTTCAGCGGGCTGAAGTGCAACCAGAATTCAAATCGCCTTTTGGATCCGCTCGACCAGCGGGTTGTCGGGCTGCGATGCCCCCTGCAGCTCGAACACGCTGGCCGCCATGTAGTAGGGGCGCCAGCGAGGGGACACAAAGCCGTGGTCCTCGAGCACGGCGAACCCGAATTTAAAGTCGTGCGCGCCCCGGCCCTTGTGAATGATCAGCTTGCGGGCTTGCTCGATCCACGGTTTCGAGGATGCTCCTGATTGAAAGTATGCCAGCGTCATTTGCGCGGCGGCCAGCGGATTGCCGGCCAACTGCGCGAAGATGGCCCCCACCGTGTCCGGTCGTTGCGCGTCGAGAGGGGCCGGCTCCATGGCATCGAGTCGAAAGTCGCGCACCCTGCCGCGCTCCTGCATGGTCCGGCGAAACATGGGAAGAAACGAGGCGTTCTGCAGCAGAATCAGTTGCTTGCTGCGTTCGTCTTCGGCAAAGCGATATGCGTAGTGGAGCGCGTTCGTGGTGGTCACCGAGTGCAAAGCAATAATGCCCGGCTGGCGGACCAGCAGTTCGCCGGCACCGAGAAACAGGCCGTCCCAGATTGACTGCGGCCCGACACCGCGTCGCAGCAGCTCCACGACCTTGTCGGCCGCCTCGTCTTCCGACCCGCTGCGCAGCGTATCCAGCAGCTCTCTCACCGCACCAGGATCCGGCTTGCCCGCCTGTCGGGTCTCGGGCAGCCGGTCGGCGCGCTGCTGGTTGCGGCGCCAGGGGCGGTCGGGCCAGGCGTCACGCTGGGCCGGATTGCCGTCTTCGTGCATCAACAAGGCATAGGCCAGCGAACGCAGAACCGGCTCGGCGTGCTTCCAGCCGATCACGCCCAACACCCGGTGGGAATTGGCCACGTCGATGGCCTTGTGTCCGATGGACCGGTAATCCCGGGCACCGTAGCGGAAAAACAGCTTCCAGATGTCCGCCGGCCTGGCGGTTCGTGCCAGACCGGCCACGGCTGCGTCCGCGGCCTCTTCGTCCCAGTTGTCCATGGCCTCGACAAACGCCTCCTGTGCCCTTGACGCCGAGGGCACCGCGGTCTCGTCCACCGGGGCCATGGTCCAGCCGCGCTCGCGCTCGTCGCGGAGCTGCGAGTCCTTGAAGTAGTCGAGCGCCCAGAACACGGGCAGCCAGCGATCGGCCGGCTCGGCGGTGACGGAGGCCAGGTGAATGGACTGAACGACGAGCACGGCATGGAACTTGAATCCCACGGAGGGCCGGGGCTCGACGTTGCGCACGCCGGCCAACATCAGGCCGGCCAGCACGTCGCGATACTCGACCCCGCCGCGCACGCGCTCGGCGACCGCCTCGATCACCCGATCACGCGGCGTCTGCTCGATCAAGCGCACGAGCGGTTCGATCTCGCCGGGTAACTTGACCGCCTGCGGCGCACCGGGCGCGCGCGAGCGGAACAGTCCGAGCCAGGCTCCGGCACCTGCGGCTGCCCGGAGAATTCCACGTCGAGACATGCAGTAAGACATCTCTTGTCCTCCATCAATCCTCTTCAATAATGATCGCCTCGCTGGGACACGCCTCCGCGGCCTCGCGACAACTCTCTTCCGCTTCCGGCGGCACGGTCTCCACCTTCACCACGGCGATTCCTTCATCGTCGAGCTCAAAGACCTCCGGGCATATCTCGACGCATTCAGCGCAGCCGGCGCACAGGTCTCGATCCACGCGGACTTTCATTGCTCGCTCCTACGTTTTGCGCCACCATGCTCCCACCGCAGCATCGCGCGGGCCGCAGCAGATTGATACATTTCAAGCACGTCCGTTCCGGTAGCGCGCGCATCTTCAGCCTCTTGGATCGCCTCGCGCAGGATTTCGGCTGCCTCGTGCCTGCGCTGATGACGGGCGTCCTCCCACGGTCCTCCGCGCGCCGCCCACGGCACGGCCGCGGCCACGCTCGCCAGACAGAAGGTAAGCACGTTTCTCAGTCGCATCTGCGTGTCCCTTTCGTTTCCTCAAGTGGCGTGCGGTCTGTTGGCTTGCTATTCGCTCAGTTGATGCCGACGGATTCGGAACAACGGTGCACAGGACTCAAAAAGGCCGTTCAGTAACCGTTCACGGGCCGCTGCCCGTTTTCGGGCCATTTCGCGTGGATAGTCGCCTTTCGCTCCGCGAAAGCAGCGCCACTTTCGCGGAGCGAAAGGCGACAATGCCGGCCCGTGAACGGTTACGCCGTTCATCTACCGAATGCCGGGGGGGTACGCACCACCATCAAGGATGCCCATGGCCGTGACCCGAGCCGGACTCGATACAATATTGGCAAGACAATGCTGGCGAGCAGGCCGCGCTCGCCGCACCGCGGCCTCGGGGGTCGGCCGCAGTGATTGGCCCCTGGGGTGACCATTGCGTGGGACCCGCTGCGTCGGACCCCTGGGGCGACCGCCGGGTTTGGCAAGCCGCCTCAAACGCGGCCGCCGCGCTATTTCACGCTGGACACTCCGTTCGAGGATCGAAGGCGAAACGAAATGGGCAAAACCATGAGCCAAGCGCATATGGACAACGTGGAGTCCAATGAGCCGATCCGAATCGGCATCTCCTCGTGTCTTTTGGGCCAAAAGGTCCGCTTCGACGCCGGACACAAGCACGACCGCTATCTGACGGACACGCTGGGGCAATACTTCGACTGGGTGCCCGTGTGTCCTGAAGTCGAGGTCGGTCTGCCCGTACCGCGTCCCAGCCTGCGGCTTGAATGGCACGACGGGCAGATACACATGGTCATGCCGAAGGAGGGAAGAGACCTGACCGGTCCGATGCGGGCCTACGCCAAATCGCGAGCCAAGGCCCTGGAGGACGAGGGGCTGAGCGGCTACGTGCTCAAGAGGGCGTCGCCGAGCTGCGGGCTGGAGCGGGTGCGCGTGTATCGCGGCGAGGGCCGGCCGCCGGATCGAAGCGGCCGCGGCTTGTACGCCGAGGCCCTGCTGGACCGCTTTCCCAACCTCCCGGTGGAAGAGGAGGGTCGGCTTCACGACCCGCGCCTCCGGGAGAACTGGGTCACGCGCGTTTTCGCCTACCATCGGCTTCGGCGGCTCTGGGGCCGGCGCTGGGGAGTGGGGGAGTTGGTCCGGTTCCACACGGTCCACAAGTACCTGCTGCTGGCCCATTCACCCAAGGAGTTTCGCGAGCTGGGACGCCTGGTGGCCGGAGCAAAGGGCCTCAGCCGCGGCGAGCTTCGCAAGGCATACGAAAACCAGTTCATGGCGGCCTTGTCGAAGACGGCCACGCCAGCCAAGCACACGAACGTCTTGCAGCATCTTCTGGGGTTCTTCAAGAAGGAGCTCGACCAGGCCTCGCGTCATGAGCTGTTGGGCCACATTCAGGACTACCGCGGAGGGCTGGTCCCGCTGGTGGTGCCGCTGACCCTGGTGGCCCACTACGTGCGCCTGCTCGACGTGGCGTATCTCCGCGATCAGCTCTACTTGAATCCTCACCCGAAGGAATTGGCGCTGCGCAACCACGTCTGAAGGCCCGCCAGCTTGCGCCTTTGCCCGAATGGAACCGGGCCGTTCTTGCAAGGCGGGTCACACACCTTGAAAACGGCCCGACTCGCCGGGTTGCACGGTCAATCCGCGGAGGGCTTCCAGCAGGAGTACGTAGGGTGCGTGCTCGCACCACTGCTGTAAACATCTTGGTGTGGCCAAAATGCCGAGGAAAACGGTGATTCGCGGGGTAGGTGTGGATCGCGACGCCGGAACCCCAACGGGGTTCGAGACAAAAGCCCAGGGTCAGCTTCCGCGGCCGTTAGGCCGCGAAGCGCCACCCTGGGACATCGGGGGCGCCAATTCCCGCATCTACCCCGAAGGGGTTGGATTGGCCGGG
>CAYXPN010000076.1:13046-18329 GCA_964467075.1 uncultured Planctomycetaceae bacterium | reverse complement strand
TGACAGGCACCATTTGTGCGAAGCCGGGCACCGACCGAAGGTTGGTCGCGGGCCGCCCAAAGGCAAATGGTGCCTGTCACCTTTTCCCGGGCAGTTGTGCCTTCACAAGTGCTAAGGTTGCGCCCGCAGGGCCGGGGCACATTGCCCGGCAACTGGGGCTTGCTCTGTAAGATCGAGGAGACACGCGCCGATGCGAGCCATTCTCTTCCTGGGTCCGCGCAAGATCGAGCTGGTCGACGACGCCCCCGAGCCGCAGCCGGGCGAGGGCGAGGTGCTGGTGCAAAACCGCTACGTGGCGCTGTGCGGCACGAACATGGGGCCGTATCTGTTCGACGGGCGCTGGGCCGACCCGAACATGCCGCGTCCGCCGGGCTGGCTGGGCCACGAGAACATCGGCACGATCGTCGAGTCGCGCTCGGCCGACTGGCCGGTGGGAACCTGGGTGCTCGCCCATCCGGAGGACTACAACGGGTTTGCCGACTTCATTGTCTCGCGCCCCGGCGGGCTGGCCCGGCTGCCGGGCGACGCCCCGGACCATGCCGCGCTGGTGGTGGCCCAGCCGCTGGCCACGGTGTTGCGTGCCATGGAGCGCGCCGGCTCGGTGACCAACCAGCGCTGCGCCGTGGTGGGCCAGGGACCCATGGGTTTGATCTTCACCCATCTGCTCGCGCGCATGGGCGCCAGCCAGGTCATCGCCATCGACCTGGTGGCCTGGCGCCTGCGCTGGGCCGAGCGCTTCGGTGCCACGGACGTGGTGGATGCTTCGCGCGGCGACGTGGCCGAGGCCGTGCGCGAGCTAACCGGCGGGGAGATGGTTGATTTCTGTGTGGAAGCGGTGGGCCAGCCGGATGCGCTGTCCACGGCCGCCCATCTGCCGCGGCGTCTGGGCCGGTTGTTTGTCTTCGGCGTGCCCCACCACGAGACCCAGTCGTTTCCCTGGTGGCACACGGTCTGCAACGAAACGCTGGTCATCACGCGCATGGGGCCCGAGTGCATGGAGTTTTTCCAGACGGCCGTGAACATGATCGTCCACGCCCATGCGGACCTGGGCGACATGGTCACGCCGCGCATGCCCTGGGAGCGGGCCACGGAGGCCTTCGAAATGTATGCCGATCCGGCCCGCCACGAAGACTCGCTCAAGCTCACACTGGTGCTCTGATCGCAGGCGCGGGCGGTGGGTGGCCGGGGCTCTCAGCGCAGCGAAGCCCCGGTAATTCGCAACTATGGGCGACGGGTGGCCGGGGCTCTCAGCGCAGCGAAGCCCCGGTAATTCGCGGTTGTGGGCGGTCTCTCCCGACCTGCCCACTCTGTTCGACCGCAGGTCTCCTCGGCCCGGTGGGTGGCCGGGGCTCTCAGCGCAGCGAAGCCCCGGTAATTCGCTGCTGTGGGCGGGTCTCCCGATCCGCCCTCTGTGTTCGACCGCAGGTCTCCTCGGCCCGGTGGAGCGGTCGAGGAGAAAGGTGACAGGCACCATTTGCCGGAACGGCCCACGACCAACCTTCGGTCGGTGCCCGGCTTCGCACAAATGGTGCCTGTCACCTTTCTCCCGGAGTCCCGGAAGGTCATTCAAAAGGTTCAGCGCGCAGCCGGGATGTCGCGCCGCCAGAGGATCACGCCTGCCAGCACATAGGCCGCCAGCCCCAGCCCCACGAGCGCGAGATCGTAGCGCAGCGCTGAGACCTCCGGATCGTCGCCGAGCAGGATCAGTTCCTGCGGCTGGAACACGCTCAAGAACGTCAGCTTGTAGAGCCACCACGAAACATGCCAGCCCTCGGGCCAGTCGGCCGGCCAGATGCGGGCCGCCATCTTGACGATCAGCGCGACCACGAAAAAGCCCGCCGAGAGCGCGATCGTGCGCCAGCGGTCGCGCCCCAGGGCCGAAAAGAGCGTGGTCATGGCCGTCAGGCAGAAGGTCATCGCGCAGAGGTTCACCGCGCCGGGCAACAGTTGCTTCAGCTCCGGGGCCTCGGCCACGCTACAGGTCCACAGCCCCAGCCCGATCCCGCCCAGCAGCGCGCCGCCGAGGATCACCGACCCCGCGGCCGCCACTACGGCCGAGGGGATGAGCACGGCACTGCGGCGCACGGGCAGCGAGAGGATCAGGTCCATCGTGCCGCGGCTCAGTTCGCCGGTGATCGGGTCGGAGCCCCGGCCCAACGCCCAGCCGATGAACACCAGCAGCGTGATCGCATGGACAAACAACACGCTGAGCTGCCCCAACGGCGTGGCCAGCGCTGCGACCGGCACACCCAACATCGGCTTGAACACGTCGGGCATCCAGCGGAGCATCATGCCGAAGGCGCCCAGCGGCAGTTGGCTGACGAACCAGACAAACAGCCAGGCAAAGCCGAGCAGAATCACGCACGAGAGGGCCAGGTGCAGCCAGGCGTCGCGCACCGCTTTTTTCCACAGGGCCCAGACCATCGCTCACCCGGTCCCTTTTCTTTAGAGCCCACAATAGGCTTTGTCCTAAGACGGTAGCCACGCTCGCCAGAGCGTGGACCGCCGCGTGCAAACGCCCCGAAAAAAGGGGCCTTTCCACCGTCTGGCTTTCGGTGGCTACGAGGATGGATGGCTTTTTATGACAAAGCCTAGCCGAGGCCCCCTTGCCCGGCTCGGCCGACCCGCAAACGCATCCTATGCCGCCGACTACCTCCGGGCAACAGGGCCGACTCTTTCCGGGCAACAGCCGGCGCCGGGAAGCGGCGAAGCCGCAAAGCTGCAAGCCGACGAAGCGACCCGGACGCGCCGGCTCGGGTTTACCAACTCCCACTGAGCATGTTACCATACAGATAAGCGCATCCGTCGCAGCGGGGGCCGCTGCTGGCTCGCCCAGCAGTGCTGTTGCCGATTGCCTTGCAACGTGCACTACGGGGGAGTTTCCAGCGGCACCCTGGCCCGAAAACGGTGCCTGAGTACGAGGGGGACGAACCATGAACGAGCGAATCGCCGTCAACCCGACAATCCATTTTGGAAAGCCCTGCGTCGCGGGCACCAGGATTCCGGTTCAGAGCGTCCTGGAACTGGTTCGCGAAGGCCTTTGCTTTGCCGAGATCATCCGGGATTACTACCCCGAGCTTAAGCCGGAAGACGTTCGGGCTTGCATCCAGTACGCGATTGACGTGGTGGCTGCTGAAGACATCGACCTGGCCACACCGCCATGAAGTTTCTCGCCGACCAAGATGTGTATGCTGTCACCATTGCCTTCCTCGAACGGTCTCGGGGATGACGTTGTTCCCGCAACTCAACTCGGTTTGGCGCAGGCGGAGGATGCCGAGTTGCTTCGTGCCGCCCATCAGCAGGGGCGCATCTTGCTGACTCGCGACCGTGATTTCGGGGCACTCGTTTTCGCGCAAGGCGGCGGATGTGGAGTCATCTACCTGCGGATTCTGCCTGCGACTCGGAATGCGGTACATGCCGAACTCCAACGAGTGTTGACGTTGTACAGCGAGCAGGAGTTGCAATCCTCGTTTGTCGTCATCGAGCCAGGACGGCATCGCATCCGGAAGCTGACACTCTGAGGATAGGCCGAACCAAACGGCGAGCCCGACCGGGAACGGGGCGGCGCGTTGAGCATTTCCTGAAAATCAACCCGTAGGCTGCGTGCTCGCACGCACGCGCCCGGGCGGAAGCAGACAGAATAACAGGATAGCAGCCGGGCGGAATCGGACTGGATAGCAGGATAGCAGCCGGGCGGAATCGGACTGGATAGCAGGATAGCAGCCGGGCGGAATCGGACTGGATAGCAGGATAACAGGGCGCAAAGCGCGGGTGCCACTGCCGGCTTGTCCAGCAGTGCACAATCCGGACGCCAACGAGCAGGGGTGCACAAGCCACCCGTGCCACCCGGCGTGACAGTACGGCAACGGCCTGCTACAATTCGGCTGATGGCAATCGGCTCCCTGGCCGTCGCGCCGCAGCCTTGCGGTCTACAGATGATAGGCAGAGAGTTCCCATAAGCGAGTTGCATCCGTGTTCGCGGTGGATGATCCTCAACTGAAACCAGGCGACACAGTTGTGGTTCTCGCCTACGTGTCCCGGACTGCTGGTGCGGCGGCCGCTGGGATCGCGGCGCCACTGTGCGTGTTCCTGGCTGGTAGTGGGTTCGTGGTTGCCCTGTGCGCGTTCTTGGGAGGGTGCGTTGTGGGGTATGTGGTTGGATTATTCATGGGTCGTGCGATGTTCCCGGCGTCTAAAGGCAACCTCCTCGTTGTCAAGGTCGGTAGGAGCGCGATCCCGTGGACGCTGAAGGCGGCAATCCTACCAGCCGTGGTGGCGTCTTTGCTTGGAGCAACAGGCACCTTGCTCATGATAGGCGGCGATCCGTTAATCGTATTCTTTGCGGCGCCGGCTGCGGGAATCGTTAGCGCTATTGTCTATGGCCTTCTTGCTGCGCTCATGTGAGAGTTGTCACCGTACTTGCACGGGACCCAACGATCCGCTGGACCTGACGTGGACGAAGAAGGTGGGAAACCGAGGGTGTGTTCGAAGGGCGGCCACGCAGGGTGGCCCGGTCGTTGGGCAGCAAGAAGATGGACCCCAGAAAGAAGAAACGCGAATCACTCAAGCGCGACCACCGAAACACGTTTGGCACCATGATACGGCCCATGGGCGGGCGGCACTCGGGGGGGAGTTGGATCGATGCCGGAGATAAGCCGTTTCTTTGGGATTATCATCGTCATGTACTACAAGGAGCATGCGCCGCCGCACTTCCATGCAAAGTACGCGGGCCAACGGGCGGCCTTTGGCATCCAGGATCTGCGGCTCATCGAGGGTCGTCTGCCGCGCAGGGCGGTTTCGCTGGTGCTGGAATGGGCATTTCAGCACAGGGAAGAGCTGATGGAGAATTGGCGTCGTGCCGAGCAGCGGGAAGAATTGCTCAAGATCGCTCCGCTTGATTGAAAGGGCAATCATGCACTTCGTCACCGACGCAACTTATGTGTCCGGTCACAGGATCGCGGTCCGTTTCGAGGACGGGTCGTGTCGGTTGGTCGATCTTGCACCCCACTTGGACGGTCCTGTCTTCGAGCCGCTCAAAGACATCGCCTACTTCAAACGTTTCACGGTCAATCGCGACATCGACACTGTAGTGTGGCCGAATGATGCGGATTTCTCGCCGGATTTCCTGTACGAGATCGGAGAAGAAATCAGCGAAGCAACTCTTGCAGCGGACGAGGACAAACCGCGCCGCTGAAGAGCACCGTGCCACTGCCGGCTTCGTCCAGCAGCCGTAGGGTGCGTGCTTCGCACGCACGCGGAAGGTCGGAAGCGGACAGGATAACA
>CAYXPN010000076.1:12050-12946 GCA_964467075.1 uncultured Planctomycetaceae bacterium | reverse complement strand
CACGCGGCAAGGTGAGCAAATCAAGTCCGTAGGGTGCGTGCTTCGCACGCACGCGGAAGGTCGGAAGCGGACAGGATAACAGGATAACAGCTCATAGAGCGCGTGCTTGCACGCACGCCATCCCCGGTCAGTCCGTAGGCTGTGTGCTCGCACGCACGCGGCAAGGTGAGCAAATCAAGTCCGTAGGGTGCGTGCTTCGCACGCACGCGCCTCGGCTGTGTCCTCGCACACACGCGGCAAGGTGAGCAAATCAAGGAGCCCAGGCAATGTACTGGCTGGTAATGTGTGTTCCCGGGCTGGCTTTGGGCATCGACGTGGGTTGGCAGCCGCTGCCCGAGGGCGGCATGGAATACATCATCCAGATCGAGCCCGAGCTGCTCGATTCCCTGCGCAGCGGCCAGCCGTTGCAGAGCGACATCCCGCCGCAGGTGCGCGATATTCGGGCATATCGCATCGTGGTGGGCGACCAGCCGGTGCCGCGCGAGCTGCCCCAGTCTGCGGTCGGTGCCCCTGCCTCGCCGGGCAGTGCTCAGGGCAACGAGCCCGGCGAGCCGCGGCCCCTGCCGGTCGAGCCGGAAGGCCATCCCATCACGGAACGCCCGGCCACGTTTCTCCAGGCAGCCGGCGCGCCGGCCCCTGCGCAAGAGAGCCCGGCCAAGCAAGGTGCGGACAAAGCCGCGCCGGCTACAGAGCCTTCCACGCCGGCCATGCCGCTGGTCTTGTTGAGCATCGGGCTGTTCGCCTCGCTTAGCGGCAATGTGTATCTGGGCTGGATCGGCTGGGAGGCGCGCCGGCGCTGCCGCCGGCTGCTGGAGTCGTCCTGCGGCGAGCCGAGCGCGGGCGAGCCCGCGGCGTGAGCCGCGGGTTTGCCCGGCGCTCTCTATGGTTTGTCTTCA
>CAYXPN010000076.1:1519-11950 GCA_964467075.1 uncultured Planctomycetaceae bacterium | reverse complement strand
GCACTGCTGGACAAGCCAGCAGCACGCAGTGCGTGAAGAGCACGCACCCTACGGGCTTCAGCACTGCTGGACAAGCCAGCAGCACGCAGTGCGTGAAGAGCACGCACCCTACGGGGATGCCCTCACCCCGGGGGCTTGCGCGGCCACTGTCTCCCGCGAGTCGGGCGGGGGGATTCTTTACCCACCCTGGCGGCAAACTAGCCCTGGCCGCCAGACTCGCGCGATCCGTTGGCCCCTTGCCGCTCAGGCGACGCGCTCGTTACGGGACATCTCGTTAGGGGACATACGGCCGGCTCGCCGTTCGTTCGGCACCTCTTGTGCGGTGCTCTCCGGCACGGGTGGCGGCGGAGGCAGCGGTTCCAGCGAATCAAGAGAATCATCTGCTTCCATGGGCCGAATGTCGGCGCGCGCTCGGGCGGCCGGCCCGGGTTCCGAGGTCTCTTTGTCAGCGTGCGCCGCGGCCTGCGGCTGTTCGGCAGCTTCCCCCGCGGCGCGCGTCTGTTCGTCAGCGTCCGCCGAGGTTTCGGCATCTAGCGCAGGGGGTTTTGGACTCCCGCTGCCGCGCTCGCTCGTGCGCCGGCGGCTCGAACGCGCCGCCGCAGTGAAATGCACGCTTCCGGCCGGCGACTGCGAGCTGTCGGGCAACTCGGCGATCGGCACCTTGAGCGACTTGAAGAGCTTCATCAGGTGGTCGTGGCAGGTGAACACTAGCACCTGGTGGCCCGCCTCGGCAAAATCGCGCAGCACGCCGGCCGCGGCCTTGGCACGCTGGGTATCGAAGTTCACCAGCACGTCGTCCAGCACCAGCGGCAGCGCCATGCCCCGGCGCGCGTAGCACGCGGCCAGGGCCAGTCGCAGCCCCAGGAACAACTGCTCGCGCGTGCCGCGGCTCAGGGCCTCGACCGGCAGCGACCCGCCCTCGGCCGAATCGACCAGCAGCACGTCCCGGTCCAGCGGGGTCCACACGCGCACATAGCGCCCCTCGGTCAGCCGGGCCAGGTAGTCCGAGGCCTCGAGCAGGGTCTCCGGCTGGCGGTGCTTCTGGTAGTTGTGCTTCAGCTCGTCGAGAATCCGGCAGCAGACGGCCAGCACCTGCCAGCGGCGGGCGGCCTCGGCCATGCGCTGCTCCAGCCGGCCGAGCTCCAACTGCTTCTCGGGCAGCGTGCGGTCGGCCGCCAGGGCACGCATCTGCTCGGCCAACCGGCCGCGCTGCTCATAGCGCCGGGCGCGCTCCGCTTCCAGGCGTTCGTGTTCGCGGCGCAACTGGTCGCACTGGTCGGCGAGCTGCTCGGCCGGCGTTTGCTCTTCGAGCAGTCGATAGACCGCGGGCTCGTCATCCGGCCGGCCGATGGCCTGAGCCATGGCCTGGTCCAGTTCGTCGCGCTCCTTGCGCAGCAGTTCGACGCTCGCGGCGCGCACCGCCAACTCGCGCAATTGCTGCTCGGTGCGCACCGAGCAGCGGCGCAGCAACCGACGGCGCACCCCCTTCAGACGCCGGACCACCTCCTCGGCGCGCGTCTGCCGGCGCACAAGCTGCCGGTGCTGCCGGCGAAGCTTTCGGCGCCGGGCCGCCAGCGAGCGCTCGGCACGCAGCGCTTCGACCAGGCGGGCGAGCTGTTCATCCGGGCCGGCGCCGTCGGGGCACAGGCCGAGCTGTTCGGCCATGCGGCCGATGCGCCGGGTGAGCGCCTCGAGCTCCTCGGTGCGCTGGCGCAGCTCCTCGCGCCGCAGGTTGAAGCGGCGCTGGAGCGGCTCGAGCTCCTCGGCCCGGCGCAACCATCGGCGCACGCTGCGCGGCGAGAGGCGCTCGGGCAACCCCGCGCTGGTGAGCGACTCGCGCCACTGCCTGCGCGCCCGGGCGTATTGCTTCCTGGCGTCCGCGGCGCGTCGGGCCGCGGCTTCGGCCTCCTGGCGCGCGGCAGCCAGCCGGCTCTGCACCGGCACGGCGCCTTCCAGTGCGGCCAATTCCTGCTCCGCGCCTTGCAGCCGGGTTTGCAGGGCAGCGGGCGAAAGGACCACGCCGGACGCCTGGAGCTGGCGGTCCAGTTCGTCGCGCTCCTGCTGGGCGTGTTCGAGCTGGCCCTGGAGCATGCGCAATTGCACCTGGCAGGCCTCGAGCCGCGCCGCGGCCGAGCGTTCCAAGAGCAGTTTACCCGCCCCGGCCGCGGCCGCCCCGCCCAGCCCCAACAGCGCCAGGGCCCAACCCAGCGACCCGGTGATCGACTCGGGCATCAACAGCCCGACCAGCACCAGCACCATGCCCATCACAAACACCGCCCCCAGGCCGACCAGCACCCAGCCGGGCAACAACTGGCCGGCCACGAGGCTGCGCGACTGCTCTTCCAGCTCGCGCCGGCCGGCGGCCATCTGTTCCACGCGCTCGTCGAGGCGCACGCGGCGCCGCAGCCGGCCGACCAGCTCGCTGGTCTGCTCCAGCGCTGCACTGAGGTCCTCCACCTGATGCGCACCCAGCGTGCGGCCAAGCTCTTCTTCCAACTGGTCCGCTGTGTGCTGCGCCTCGGCCGCCTGCCGGGCCGCCTCTTGCCGTCGCTCTCGGGCACTGCGCAGCAACGCGGCGGGTCCGCGCAAGCGCCCGAGCACGCGCCGGCCGGAGGGGGGCAAGGCGCCCGGCTGGTCGTGCGTCGCAGAGAGGGGCAGAGCAGCGGGCTGGTCGTGCGGGTCGAAGCCCAGTTGCTGCTGCCGGTTGCGCAGCTCCGCGTCCAAGCGTCCCACTTCGGCCCGAAGAGAGTCGAGCTGGTGTTGGAGAGCGGCCAGGCGGGGCTGCTGGTCGGCCAGCGTCTGGATCGTGTCGGCCTCGCGCCGCAGCGCCTGGTTGACAGGCAGCGCGCGGAATTCGTCCTTCAGCCGGTCGCGCTCCGCAGACAGGGCGGCCAGTTGCTCCTCTTGCTCGCTGAGGCGCGTGCCCACCTGGTCCAGGCGCTCGGCCACGCGCTGGGGAACCGGGCGCACCGGGCCCATGGCAGCAAGCTGTTCGTCGATCTGCCGGCGCTGGGCCCAGCGCTCGCGCAGGCTAGCGGCCAGCTCCACCAGCCGGGCCCGGCGCCGGCACTGGGCCTGTTGTTCGTCCAGGCGGGCCAGTTGATCGTCGATGCGCCGGGTCTCTTGGGCCAGGCGTTCGTATCGGCGCGTGCCTCCGCTGAGGCGTTCGATCTCGGCGCAAAGCTGCGCGCGCTCGGCGTGCAATCGAACGAGCTGGCAGGGGCCGCCGCGCGCGTCGAGAATCTGGTTGCGCGAGTCGGCCAGTTGGCCCATCACCTCGGACAGGCTCACCCGATCCAGACCGATGCTCAGGTTGTAGAGCAGTGCCGCGGCGCGGCTCTCGTCCAGCGTGCCCAGGTATTGGAGTTCGCGCAGGCCCACGGCGAACACGTGGTCGAAGGTCTGCTCGTCCACGTCGAAGAGCAGCTCGTCAAGCGTGCGCCCGTCTCGGGGCCGGCCGTCCGGGCCGACTAAGCGCAGGCGCTCTTCGGGGCCCGCGGGGCCGTCCTCCAGGTGTCGGCCCACGCGAAACAGGCCGTCGGCCGCGCGCACTTCGAGCCAGCCGCCCCACGCGCCCCCGTGGAGCGGCGGCAGGTATCGCCGGCGCGAGGGGCTGAACCCGTAGAGCACCGCGCGCACGAGCTCCAGGAGCGTGGTCTTGCCGGCCTCGTTCGGCCCATAGACCAACCCCAGGCCTTCGTCGATCCCGCGCAGCTTGAGTCCCGTCCAAATCCCGAAACCGTCGACCTGGATGCCCTGGATTCTCACGGTGTTTCCTCCTCGCCCGAGAGCAGGCGCGCACCGAGCAACGCAGCCTCGCACACGATCCGCCCTCGCCCGGCCGCGTCTGCTACATGGGCCGGCGACGCCATCCCTTGCGCACACTCCGCGGGCAGATACGCCTCCAGGCCCAAGGGCTCCTCGGGCCGGGAGTGTAATCGGGCCGCGAGCTTCAGATAGTCCGCCCGAACGCCCTCCGATCGCAGCCACTCCTCGGGCCAGTCGCCGTGGTGTTCGACCAATACCGCGGCACTCCACGCGGTCGGCGAGCCGCATCCGTATCGGGTGCGCAACGTCTCGAGCAGCTCAGCGGCCACGCCGCTGCCGGCCAGCCAGCGGGCCATCGCACCGCGGGCCCTGAGGTGCCAGTGGACGATCAAATCGAGCTTCGGATGGGCCGCCTTGAGAGCCTCCATGCGCCGGCCAAGCTCGGACCCAACGGCCTGGCGCCGGCCTTGCGGGTCGATATCGTCAAAGCGGTCGAGCTCCACGCGCTGGTCGAACCAGCGCACCATGTCCGTGGCCACCGGCTCCAGCAGCACCTCGCCCGAGCGCTCCACGCTGACCAGCGTGCAGCCGTGAGGCCCCAGTTCGCGCGGAGAGCGCCCTTGAGGGCTGCCCGACCAGTGGATCGGGCGCGGGGCGCCTTCGAGGGTGCGCGGATCGCAGCGCCCGCCGAGTGCCCAATAGGCAATATCCGCGCGCTCGGCCGGCGGCAGTTGATCACCCGGAGCATAGCCCACAGCCACTGTGGGCAGCCCGGCCGGGTCCGGCTCCAACGCGTCCCAGTCGGTCGTCGACCCGCGCGAGCTGCTCATCCCCGTGATGCGCACCAGCGGCTCGCCGTCGCGTTCGAAGACAAACTCCTGCGGGCCCTGGTCGGGAAAGACGTGTACGTTATCCGGCAGGGGCAAGCCAACGGGCCATGCGTCGGGCGGATCGGTCCTTCCGCCCACCCAATAGACCGGAATGCGGCGCTCGGCCAGGCGCCGGAACTGCTCGATGAGGAATAACGGCCCCCGGGGTCCGGCGCGGGCCGGATCGACCAGATCGCCGCAAAGGACCAGGAAATCGGCCTCGCGCGCAAGCACGGTCTCGAACACCTGCTCCGCGGCCAGGTAGGGGGCGTCGATCAAGAGATCGACCAGGTGCTCGGGCACCTCGGCCAATCCACTGCCGGGCTGCTCCAGGTGGAACTGGCCCGCGTGGACAAAACGAACCGAGCCGACGGGCATGACGGCCTCCGTGCGCAACGAGACGGCGGAACGCGCCCGATCCAGCGCACGCCGGGGCCAACACGGCGAGCGGCGAGACGTCGGACCGGGCAGCGTCGCGGGGTCTTATGGTTCTTTGAGGGCGTGCAGGAATTGCCGCCGGGTTTCGCTGAAAGACGACCGTGTGTCACTGCTTCTGGCGAAGCAGTGGCCCACCGAATTCCCGAACGCCCTGGGTTAGTTTAATCGAGTACGGTTCAGGCGACTATAGTAGTTGGCAGAGGATCGGGAGATTGGGCTGCCTGGACGGCAATCGCTGGGGACTGAAAAACAGATTGTCTCGGCAAACAGGGAAAGATACGTCGGCCCCCTACATCCTACTGGATCTTGCTGCAAGGCATCATGAGCCCTCTGTCGAGTGGGAAGTGGTCACGCTGCAACGCATTCAGGCGCGTGTCGAACAGGGCGCGCTCATGCTTTAAGCGCGTGTCTTCCCGAACGGGCGGCCGCGATGATGATCCAGGACGCGAGGTCTCCTTATCCCCCCGTGCGACCTGCCCAGATTGCTCATATTCGCCAAATTTGGTGCCTGTCACCTTTTTCTTTCGGCAAGGGCCTGGAGGGCCTTTTGGTAGTTGGGATGTTCAGACTTGCCGGTCAATTCATAGAGGAACCGGCTGGGGGTTGTCGGCCGCGGCTTGCCCCACTTGAGGCGCGCCAAGGCCATGGTCAGCGTCAGCCGGTGCTGTGCGCGGGTCACGCCCACGTAGCACAGCCGGCGCTCTTCCTCCACCGCGCCCTGGCCCTGTTCCACTGCCCGTTTGTGCGGCAGCAGCCCCTCTTCCATGCCCACCAGATACACCTCGGGAAACTCCAGCCCCTTGGCCGCGTGGAGCGTCATCAGGCTGACGGCGTCGCGGTCGGAGCGGCGCTCGCGCTGGCGAGAGTCCTCGGTGCCGGCCAGGGCCACTTCCTGCAAGAAACCGTCCAGCGTGGGTTTCTTCTCCCGCTGCGCGTATTCGCTCACGGCGTTGACCAGGTTTTCCACCGCGGCCCAGCGGGCCTGCTGTTCGTTCGGGTCGGAGTAGAGGCGGGCGATTTCGTCGCGGTAGCCGATCCGTTCGACCAGGTGATGGACCACCTCGGCCAGCGGGCGGGTTCGCAGCGCTCGCTTCAGCTCGCGCACCAGGCGGCTAAGCCGTTGGGCCCCTGAACGGGCCGCTGCCGGCAGGTCGTCTCTGCGCCCAGCCCGGGCCAGCAGGTCCCAGAGCGGCTTGCCCGCTTGCAGGGCCTCGTCGCTCAGGCGCCGGACCGTGGTGTGTCCGAGCCCGCGCGGCGGGGTGTTGATCACGCGGAGCAGGGCCACGTCGTCGTCGGGTTTGACCAGCAGCTTCAGATAGGCCAAGAGATCGCGGATTTCGCGCCGGTCGTAGAACGACATGCTGCCCAGCAGCACGTAGGGCACTCCGGCAAGGCGCAGCTCCTGTTCAAACACGCGCGGCTGTTCGTTGGTACGGCAGAGGATGGCGAAATCGCGGGGCGAGCGCCCGGGGAGGCGCAGACGCGCGGCGATGTCGGCCACCACGGCCTGGGCCTCGGCCTGTTCGTCCGGAAGCTGTTGGACTCGCGGAGGCTCTCCGCTGCACATCGCGTGCAAGGTCTTCTCGTAGCGCTGCCGGTTGAAGCCGATCAGCCGGTTGGCCCAGTCGAGGATGTTTTGGGTGGAGCGATAGTTGGTCTCCAGGCGGATCACGCGGGCATCGGGCCAGTCGTGTTGGAAGTGAAGAATATGGCCCACCTCGGCCCCGCGGAAGGCATAGATCGACTGGTCGTCGTCGCCCACCACGCAGAGATTGCGGTGCTGGGCGGCCAGGGTCTTGACGATCCGATACTGGATGGGATTGGTGTCCTGGTATTCGTCGACGAGAAGGTGGTCGAAACGTGCGGCCTCTTGCTTGCCCACCTGGGGAAACTGCGCGAAGAGCTGCTCGGTGAGCATCAGCAGATCGTTGAAGTCCATGGCCCCGGCCGTGCGCAACGCCTGCTGATAGCGGCGATAGCCCGCCGCGGCCAAATACTCGCGCTCGGTGGAAGCACGGTCGGCAGCCTGATGAGGACTGACCGCCGCCGTCTTCCAGCGCTCCACCAGGTAGAGCAAATCGCGCGGGCGCAGCGCCGCCTCGGGGGTCTTGAGCTCGCGGAGCACGGTGCGGGCAAGGCTCTCCTGGTCGCCGCGGTCGTAGATGGCGAACCGGGCCGGATAGCCCAGGCGCTTGGCGTGGCGGCGCAGGATGCGCACGCACAGCGAGTGGAACGTGGAAATCTCCGGCCGACACGTCATGCGCCGCCCGATCAGCTCCAGGGCCCGCTCGTGCATCTCGTCGGCCGCCTTGTTGGTGAAGGTGACGGCCAGGATGCGATCCGGGCGCACACGCCGGCGGATCAAGCGGGCGATCCGGCAGGTGACCACGCGCGTCTTGCCCGTGCCCGCTCCGGCCAGCACCAGCAGCGGACCGCTCAGGACGTTGACGGCTTCGAGTTGGGCGGCATTGAGTTCCATCTCTTCTACCACGCGATTCGGTTTTTCTCTGGGACGCTTCGGGGGATTCAGCCTGCCCTACGTGTGGGCCGCGGCGCCCGGAACTGCCGACGGCCCGGGTTGCCGCGGGAGCCTGCAAACCGCTAGTCTGGGAGCAACTGCGGAACCCCAGGGGGCTCGCCGATCCTCCGGCAAGACGCAGGACGATGCGCCTGCCGGCCTGAAGTAAGCGGATCGTAGGCCGTACTCCGGTTGCCGGGAAGGGGGAGTGGCCCGCGGTGCAGATACTGCAAGCTATGATTGCTTGACAAACCCCGGGCCGGCCATGTATGGCAAACGGGACGCGCAGGGTCGCACCGCGCTGGGAGGCAAGAGATCGTGTCATCGACAAAGGCTCAGCGCGCGCTGGTAACCGGGGGAAGCGGGTTCATCGGCTTCCATCTGGTTAGCGCGCTGGCTAGGCGCGCGCGGCACGTGACCTGCCTCGCGCGCAAGCCCGCGGGCACCACCCGTTACGAGCACTTGGAGCGCTGGCGCCTGGCGGAACTGGAGAAGCTGGGTGCCCGGGTGGTCTTCGGCGACGTGACCCGGCCCGAATCGTTCGGCGATGTGCTGAACAGCGCGTCGGAGGTCTATCACCTGGCCGGCGGCCTGCGCACCAGCCGCAGGGCCACGTTGTTCGGAGTGAACGGCCGGGGCACGAAGTGCGTGGTTGAGGCGTGTGCGCAGCAGGCCGTCCCGCCGGTGGTCGTGCTGATCTCCAGTCTGGCAGCGGCCGGCCCTTCGAGCAACGACCGCTCTCGGGTGGAGACGGACCCGGCCGAGCCGGTCTCCGACTATGGGCGCAGCAAACTGGCAGGCGAGCTGGCCGCCCGGCAGTATGCCGGCCGGGTGCCCATCACCGTAATCCGGCCGCCGGTGGTGTTCGGCGAGACCGACGGCCAGACGCTCTCGCTGTTCCAATCCGTAGCCCGCTGGGGCGTTCACGTGGTTCCCACGTGGCGTGCGTACCGGTATTCGCTGATCCACGTTGCGGACCTGGCCGCGGCCATGGTCCTGGCGGCCGAGCGCGGCGCGCGCCTCAAACCGGCCGGCGAGCCGGGAACTGCGCACGGTGCCGGCGTGTATTTCGTGGCGGCCGAGCAGCATCCCACCTACGCCGAGCTGGGCCGGATGATTGGACACAGTCTGGGCAGACCGCGCGTGAGGATCGCGCATATCGGGCCGGTGCTCTGCTGGGTGTCTGCGACCGCGGTCGAGGCGGTCACCCGCTTGCGGCGCTGCCAGGGGTTTCTGAACTACGACAAACTGCGGGAAATCCGTGCCGGCGCCTGGACGTGCTCCGCGCGCGCGGCCGAAGAACAACTGGGCTTTTGCGTCGACGCCCCCTTGGACGAACGGCTCCGGCAGACGGCCGAGTGGTATCGGGCCCACGGGTGGCTGTAGGGGCTGTAGCCGGAGCTGCCCGGCGGGCCGCGTTCCCAACGCATTGCGTCCCCCCCAACGCAACACTTCAGCCGAATGAGGTGTCCCGGCGCCTTTCGACCGGGACTGCCCCGTATTTCAGCCGTCTCCGAGGGAGCGGAAGCTTCCAGCCCCAAAGGGGCGCGATATGATAGCCCAGGACGAAGTCCTGGGTTAGCGGCCCGCGCCGTCACATTGCGAGCCCTGAAAGGGCGCAATCGGCGATCCAACCGGCGGCTCGCCTCACGCGCGCGATATCATAGGCCGACGCCCGGTACAGCCCGCTCCGTTCAGACGGCTGAAGTGTTGGCCCCCCAAGGAATTCCTGCCAAGGTCTTCTTGATCGGAGTCCTCCCAGATGGGCAAGTTCTTTGTCACCGGCGGCACCGGGTTCATCGGCCTGCGCCTGATTCAAGCGCTGGTGGAGCGCGGACAAGCGGTGCGCGCACTCTCGCGCCGCCCGGCACTCAAACCCGAGCCACCGCCGGGATTCGCTTGGAAAAACGGCGGCCCGCTGGACTCGCCGCTGGTCGAGTGGCTCCCCGGCGATGTGACCGACCGCGATTCCCTCCGGCGCGGCATGGCCGGCTGCACCCACGTGTTCCACCTGGCCGGCTATGCCAGGAACTGGGCCCCCGATCCGGCCATCTACCATACCGTCAACACCCTGGGCACGCGCAATATCCTCGATGCAGCGGAGCAACCGGGTGTCGAACGCATCGTGTGCACCTCGACCAGCCTGACCTTCGGGCCCTCGCCGCCCGGCGGCCAGACCAGCGAGGAAAGCCCGCGCACCACGCCGCGATTCTTCACCGAATACGAACGCACCAAGGCCGCAGCCGAACAGGAGGCCATGCGCCGCGCGCGCGAGGGACTGCCCGTGGTCATCGTAAGTCCAACGCGGGTCTACGGGCCGGGCCACCTGACCGAGGGCAATTCGGTCACGCTGCTCGTCGACCAGTACGACCGCGGCAAGGTGCCCGTGCTGCTCAACTTCGGCCGGAACGTGGGCAACTGGGTCTACGTGGACGACGTGGTCCAGGGCCATCTGCTGGCCATGGAAAAGGGGCACATCGGCGAGCGATACATCCTGGGCGGGGAAGACGCCAGCTTGCGCGAGTTCTTCCGTCTGGTGGACCGGCTGAGCGGCAAGCGCCACTGGCAGATTCCGCTCTGGCGAGGGCTGCCGCTGTTGTTCGCCTGGGTGCAAAAGAAACGCGCCGAGTGGTTTGGCGTCTATCCGCAGATCACGCCCGACTGGGTGCGGCTGTTTACCGTAGATTGGGCACAGAGCTCGGAGAAGGCCCGGCGCGAGCTGGGCTATGAGCCCCTGCCGCTGGCCGAAGGATTGCAGCGCACCTGGCAGTGGCTCGAACAGGTCAGGAGCCAACCGGCATGAACCCGTAGGGTGCGTGCTTCGCACGCACGCCGGGT
>CAYXPN010000076.1:0-1419 GCA_964467075.1 uncultured Planctomycetaceae bacterium | reverse complement strand
GACTCCCTTCACTCGGCTGAATTGTTTCGCCCCCTTCAGGAGCCAACCGGCATGAACCCGTAGGGTGCGTGCTTCGCACGCACGCCGGGTGCCACTGCTGGCTTGTCCAGCAGTGCCCAATACACGGTTGGGCAAGCCAACCGTGGCACCCCTCCAGCCCGTAGGGTGCGTGCTCTGCACGCACGCGACTCCCTTCACTCGGCTGAATTGTTTCGCCCCCTTCAGGAGCCAACCGGCATGAGCAATCCCGCACGGCCTGCCCCACCCCCAACACGCCGGTGGATCGAACCCTACAAGACCAGCGTGATCCTGCTCAGCTCCACCGTGCTGATGGTCACCTGGTGGTATTTCGCCCACCCGCGATACCTGGCCGAACACCTGCCGCAGTGTCCACGCTTCCTGGCCCAACACCTGCCGCAAGCCGTGGTGGCCGGCTGTGATCGGGCGGCCGCGGGTGCGATGGGTACGTTTGCGCTGGCGTTTGTGCTGCTGGGATTGATTCCCGCGCTGGTGGTCAAGCTCCTCTTCGGCGAGCCCCTGGCCGACTACGGCGTGCGGTTGGGCAATCCCGTGCGCACCTTCCGTTCGATGGCCCTGTTCATCCCGTTCTTCATTCTCATGGGATACCTCGGCGCGGGGGTGCCCGCGTTTCGGGAATACTATCCAATGAATCCCCGGGCCGGCGACTCCGCGGCGGCCTTTGCCCTGCACGCGGCCGGCTACGCGCTGTTATACCTGGGCTGGGAGTTTCACTTCCGGGGGTTCTTGCAGCTCGGGCTGCGGCGGGCCATGGGCGACCGCAGCGCGCTGATGGTCCAGGTGCTGGCCTCGACCATGCTGCACGTTGGCCGGCCCGCGGGCGAGGTCTACGGCGCGATCGCCGTAGGACTGCTCTGGGGCGTGCTGGCCTATCGCACGCGCTCGCTGCTCTCGGGCCTTGCGCAGCACTACACGCTGGCCGTCTCGCTCGATTGGTTCATCTGCCGCAGCGGGGCATGAGGGTAGAGCGGAGCGTAGGGTGCCACTGCTGGCTTGTCCAGCAGTGCAGCGTCCTGCAACGAACAGGAAGCGCCGCCGCCTGCGGCTTGCCGTTAAACGGGCAGCAGCACCGCCGCCGTTTATTGAGCCAGCTCCATCAGCACCCGCGCTACCGCGGCTTGCTGGGCGGAGTCCTTCTTGAGCTTCTCTTGCTCGGGCCTGCCAAAGTCGAAATCCGTTAGCCAGGCCCAGGCCTCGGCCGGCAATAGCGGCTGCTCGGCCCGCTCCACCCGTAGGGTGCGTGCTTCGCGCGCACGCCAGACACCTGTAGGGTGCGTGCTCTGCACGCACGCGACTCGCTGGATCGACCGGCTGCGCTCCGTGAGACCTGTAGGGTGCGTGCTTTGCACGCACGCGACTCGCTGGATCGACCGGCTGCGC
>CAYXPN010000075.1:7413-18557 GCA_964467075.1 uncultured Planctomycetaceae bacterium | reverse complement strand
CCTTTCTTGGCCGGTGAACAACCCTTTCAGGGTTCAGCGGGCGTGCCGGCCACCAAACCCAGGGCGGCGCTAACGCTTGCCCTGCACCTACGGCGAGGAAGCCCTTCGGGCTTCTGCCTGAGGGCCGCGCACGGCACCCCAAAGTCTGGCTACCTACAATCGTGATGCACACACCTGGACTGCCGCAAAGCCGATGGCCTTCGGACGCGTGCGGCTGGCGCCCATGTTGGCGCTCGCAGCAGGCCCGGTCAAGGCCCCCCCTACCCCGGGGGCACCGATAGCGACTCCGAAAGATGACAAAACCGGTAATCCTGCTTCGGATTCCATGAATCCCGGCTCGGGCGGCCCAGACGCCAAGCAAACGGCCCCGCGGAAAGTATAGTTGACTTAGTTAACAAAGATTGGTAGATTTACAATAGGGAGTGGCGGCGCGGTATGGTTGGTGATCCTTCCGCACGCTTGGTGTGCAGACCAGACGCGGCGGGCACCGGTCAGGCGCGCCACGCACGGCCCGCGCGGGTGGCAGGTCGTTTAACGGCGAGCCGCAGGCGATGGTGCAGATGGCGCACCACGCACGGCCTGCGCGGGCGGCAGGGTCGCGGCCGGCGAAAGGGGACGGCGGTTTGGGTCGACGGAGGCTTGAGAAATGAGAATCTCTGCGAAAACCGAATACGCGTGTATTGCCATGGTGGAGCTGGCCGCCAACTACACGTCGCGCGAGCCGGTCCGGGTCCGGCGCATCGCCGAGCGTCACCAGGTGCCCCCACGCTTCCTGGTGCAAATCCTGCTCCAGTTGAAAGGGGCAGGACTGGTGGGCAGCGTGCGGGGAGCGGCCGGCGGATACCATCTGGTCAAGCCGCCCGAGGAGATCTCGCTCGGCGAGATCATGGAGATCATCGAGGGCTCGTCCGGCGAGAACGGCCGGACCACCAATGCCTCGCCCGATTCACCCGCCGTAAAGGTCTTGACCGAAGCCTGGCAGCGGGTCGAACAGGCCGAGCGCCACATGCTCTCCGGCATCACGCTGGCCGAATTGGCCGAACGGGTGCGCGCCGAGGACAAACAGATGTATTATATCTGATCCTGCCGGTGCGGAGGCCGGCTCAGTGCCCAGGCCGGCAGTCAACCGGCCGCCCTCCAGCCGGCGGCAGCCCTTTGCGGCCTTTCTCGCTCGTGGTTGCGGCGCAGCCCGCTGTGCTCCCCGGCGCATGCCCGCGGATCAGCGGCCGCTTTGCACGCGCAGCGCGACTGGGGCCGGCATCATCGTGTCACTGTATTGCGTCACTGGGAGGAGAACCCCGTGCAACACCTGATCCCACCACACGGCGGGCTGGACGAGCCGGTCTGCTGCACCGTATCCGATGAGCAGCAATCCGAGTTTTGTGCGCGCGCCGAGCGGCTGACCAAGGTGCCGGTCTCGGACGCCGACCTCTCGACCGTCTATCGCCTGGGCGACGGGGGTTTGAGCCCGCTCGAGGGGCCCATGGACCGCGAGACCTACGACCGCGTGCTGGAAGAAGGCGTGATCGAGCGCAACGGCACGCGCTATGCCTGGACCATTCCCCTCGCGCTGCCGGTCTGCGCCGAACCAGCCGGCCGGCTCGGCCCGGGCGAGCAGGTGGCCCTGGTCGATGCGGCAAGGCAGATCGTGGGCACGCTCGAGGTGACTGATGTCTTCCCCTGGGACAAGCAGAAGTACCTGCGCTCGGTGTATCAGACCGAGCGCACCGATCATCCCGGCGCCGACATGGTGCTGGTGGCCGACGCCGACAAGACGCACCTCTTGGGCGGGCGCATCCGGGTCTTGCCGCAGCCGAAACACCCGGCGTTCGGCAGGTATGTGCTCTCGCCGCGCGAGGTGCGCCGGCTGCTGGCCGAGAAGGGCTGGCAGCGCGTGGTCGCCTTCCAGACGCGAAACCCGTTGCACCGCGCCCATGAATACGCGCTGGTCTATGGGCTGGAGACGCTGCTCCGGGCCGGTCTGAATGCCGGAGCGTGCTTGAACCCGCTGGTGGGCGAGACCAAGAGCGACGACGTCCACGCCGACGTGCGCATGCGCACCTACGAAGCGCTGATCGAAGACCGGGTGCTGGGCAAGGGCGACAGCGACCCGGAGCTGTGGCAGGCCCGCGGCGAGGAGGTGCCTGACCGGGTGATCCTCTTGGGCCTGGACATCAAGATGTTCTACGGCGGCCCCAAGGAAGCGGTGATGCACGCCATCTACCGGCAGAACTTCGGATTCACGGACATCATCATCGGGCGCAAACACGCGGACGCGCCGTTTCACGACGGCACGCCCATCTGGGGCGATTTCGACGCGCAGCAAATCTTCCACCACCTGGCCGGCGAACTGAGAATCCGGCCGCTGTTCGTGGGTTTCGCCGCCTACTACGAGTCGCTGGGTCGGGTCGATCTGATGGAAAACCACCCGGACGAAAAGCCCGTGTTCATCTCCGGCAAACAGGTGCGCCAGTCGCTGATGCAGGGCCGGCCGGTCGATCCGCGCATCATGCGCGAGAGCACGGCGCGCATCCTGGCCGAGGCCATGTCGCGGCGGGGTTAGCAGTCCGACGCACCTAAAAGCTCGGGATGGGATTGGCCGGCAAATGCGGGAAAAGCCGGCGCTCTGGCTTATTACGCTGCTCGACAAATAAGGTGCGTCGCACTACCAGTGGGGAAACTCGTTTAACGGCTAGCCGAAGGCGTCGGCGTGTTCATAGACGCCGGCACGATGGACACAGTCCCCTGCGGCTCGCCGTTAAACGAAGCGCCACTGCCCGTTTGCTGCGAAGCCATGGCTCTTTGCGGCCACGGGCTTGCAATCTCCCCGCCCGGGCGTAGGCTGGTGTGTGGGTCGTCCAGGCAACTCACTGACATGCGCCCGGACCAGAACGCACACCTCGCCTTGCGCAAGGAGTATCTCCCATGTGCAGCACTCGAAGCAGCCTCAGCGTGATCCGTCCCCTGCTTTGCACCGCCGTGGCAGTGGGGCTGGGGAGTGTATTGCTGGCGGGCCTGGGCAACCACAGTCGGGTGTGGGCCCAGGCGCCCGAGCGCCCGGGCGAATCGCCGGCCAACGCGTTCGTCGAGCTGGCGCGCAGCGAGGCCGGCGGGCATTTTTTCAGCCAAGTAATCTATGCCCCGCCGGTCGACGCGCTGGTCTCCTGGGGCACCCAGACCCATCACCACCCGATCCGCACCCACGAGACGCGCCACTTCCTGCTCGGCGAGCGGCGCTGGATCGATGCCCTGCCGCCCGAGCGCGAAGAGCAGTGGTCAGGCAATCCGCGCCAATGGCCCGGCTGGAACATCTGCCAGCCCGCGGGCAGCTTCTACGAGCGCGACGGGCTCACGATGCCGCGCCCCACGAGCAGCTTCTACCAGGTCTGCTGGGACGAAGAGAACCAGCGCCTGTTGTTCTACGTGGCCTCGATGACCTTCAGCTACGATCCGGCCGCGCGCCTTTGGAAGCTGATCCACGATCGCTCCGTAAAGGCCCAGCCGCCCGCGTTGCTGCTCTGGGGCTCGCTCTGCTACGATCCGGTCAACAAGCAGGTGGTCCTCTTCGGCGGCGGAGGCGTGGACCGGCCCGACGGGCGCCCACACACCTGGGCCCTGGACGTGAAGACCGACCGCTGGCGCCCGCTGGAGCTGGAAGTGGAGCCGCCGGCCCGGTGCAACTCGCGCATGGTCTATGACCGCGAGCACGAGTGCATCGTGCTCTTTGGCGGCGACGGACAGGACCGTGTGCTGGCCGACACCTGGGTCTTTGACGTGCGTCGCGGGCAGTGGACCGAGCGCCGGCCGGCCGAGAGCCCCTATCCGCGAAGCTGCCATGCGATGGCCTATTTGGAGAAGTCCGGCGTGGTGCTGCTGGTGGGCGGCAAGGTGGCGGCCGACTACCGGCTGGAGAAAGAGCTTTCGGAGCAGGTGTGGGTTTACGACGCGGGCGCGGACCGCTGGACGCCGGTGGATGCAGAACCGCCCGAGCTGGCCGGCCACGAGTGGTGCTGCACGGAAGCATTGCCGGGAACCGACGAAGCGATCTTGGTGGTTTCGTCGAAGTACGACCACCAGCAGCGTACCTACTCCTTCCGCTACGATCCGTCGCAGCCCCGGGCGAAGATCAAGGGCGTCCCACCGGGCACCGTGGCCTCGAAAACCGAGCGCACCGGGGAATGGTACGAAGACGTGCCACCGCCGGACCGCGAGGCACACGAGCGGTGGCTTGCAGACCTGGCCGCGAACCGCTGGGTGGAAGCCGAGGTGCCCAAATCGACCAAGGGCCGCACCTGGGGCACGGCCATCTTCGACACCGATCGCGGCGTGGCCATGAAATGGGGCGGCGGACACAGCGGCTACCAGGGCACGGACATGGCCTTCTACGACGTGGCGGCCAACCGGTTTACCATCGACCGCGCGCCCGCCTTCACCCCCGAACCGTTCGACCGCTGGGCCCGGCGCCCGGCCGGGCGCACGTTTTTCAACCAGCCGTGGACCCGCCACATGCGCCACACCTGCGCCTACGACCGGGTGCGCAAGGTGGGCGTGTTCACCGACGCGGGCGGCTCGGAGTGGTACGACCGCGATGCGGACCGGGTGGTCAAACACACCTGGCTCTACGATCCGGCCGAGCGCTCTTGGCTGGAGCCGATCGAGCAGCCGTTTCCCGGCGGCGGCTCGGTCTCGCCCATTGCCGTGCCCACGCCGCGCGGGGTGGTGGTCTATCAACACGCGCCGGACCGCACTTGGGAAGACAGCGGCATGACGTGGCGCTTCACGGGCGAGGCGGGCCGGCCGGAGACCTTCGGCTGGGAACCGATCGAGATCATCGGTCCCGAGCGCCCCTACCAGCGCGAATTCATGACGATTGTCTGCGATACGAAACGCGACCGGCTGATCTTCCTGAGCAAGGATCGCGAGACCGACGAGCCGCTGATGTGGTTCTTCTCGTTTGCCGAGCGGCGCTGGCGGCTCAATCCCCAGCAGCCGCCCGGCGGGGTGAGCACGCGCGAGGCGGTCTATGTGCCCGAGGAGGACGCGGTGCTGGCCTATGGGCCGGCGCGCGAGGGCGACCCGGTGTGGACGCGCGTGTATCTGTGTGCGGAGAACCGTTGGGTCGAGCTGCCCATCGACACGCCGCAGTTCACGGTCCACGAGGTGGCGCTGGTCTATGACCCGATCCATCAGGTGGCCGTGCTGCTCTGGCCGCCGAGCTTCGAGCGCGACATCCGGCCGCACGTGTTGCGGCTGGATGCGGGACTGCTCACGCCGGACGACCGATCGGAGCGGGCAAAAGAGTGAGACCGGAGTCGGCTCCTATTGCTCCGGCTTGATCCAGTTCAGCCGGTTCCCCAGGCGTTGCCGCCCCAGCCGGTCGAGATTGGCCGTGGGGTCGCGTCGCGCGAGCTCTGCGACTCGAGCTCCTCCTGCCGCCTATCGCCGCATGAAGACCGCGGCTTCGTAGAGCCCGCGCTTGCTTTGTCTCCGGCGCATGCGATCAATTCGTACGAGGTCAAACCCGAAGTGGCCGAAGATGCTTGCAAGCATTTCGTCCGAAGGAAGCGGGTTTCCATAGAACTGGCTATTACCGATCACGTAGGCGAGCTGACAACGGCGTTTGCATACTCTGGCAATCTGTTCTGCGTGGTCGTACAGGTCATTGAAGTACTTCGTCACGTAGTACGCCATCAAGTTCCCGTTCCGATACATGCCATGAACATAAGGTGCAAGCACGGATTCTACTACCTCGTTTTTCGGCTCAACTCCCTTGGCTAGGACCGACGTTGCCTTTCCCCACGTTCCGGCAATAGCATCGGTCTCTAACTGTCCGACTGCCCTCGCTCCTTCAATGAAGTCGAAGAAGAACAAATGCGGGCGAGTCTCTCTGGCGTAACTGAAGCGATTCGGATACGGTGGGGATGTGATTACCGCCGAGGGCTTACGATTCTTCGGCAGAAATTCAGAAAGAAACTTGCTGTTTCCGCGGTATACGGTCGCTTCCGCGCAAGGCAACGGCGCGACGGCTCGAAGATCATTCAAAATGTCCCGCAACTTCAAGCGCAACGTATCGACGAGGTCAACGGTAGGAAGCGGGTGCTTCGCAAACGTCAGCGAAACATGATTGTGCTTGGCGTTGCTCACGGGAATAAGAATGGCAAGCACCCCCATCTTGATCAAGGCAAGGTGGTGGGCTTCCGCCTCGTAAGATTGCAGCAGCTTGCGAAGACAAACCAATTGTGCCAAGTTGCCTGGAGACCACCATCGCTGTGGTCGCGCGATGCGCGGGACAAAAGCATCGTTAGCCAGCAGGTACCGCTTCGGGGCGGCTCGCGCCTCTCTTGATGTCTGTCGGAACTCGCCAATCAGCCGATCGAACGCGCTTTCGATCGCATCCACATCGCGGTACGTTCGCGTCTTCACCGTCCCAACGAAATGAAGGTAAGGATTGATTTCCACACTACACGACGGAATCCCTCGATATTTCATACACACCGGAACAGTGCCAACGCCGCTAAACGGATCAAGGACGAAGTCTTGTTGGGTTAGTCCAAACTCGTCGGCAATATCATTGGCAAGATCCGGTGAAAAGCTGGGCGTAAGACGATACCACCGATGTATCGGCAAGGCAAGTTTGCCCAGAAAGGTAACCGACCTCACGCTGCGATTCGCAAAACCTTGCCCCGTATCGAACAGAGTCCTCTGTTTCATTTTGACAGACTCCGCAATAGTCTGATCACGGGCTTGCGGAAATCTTCCTTGTTGCGAACGAGAAAACCGTAGAAGTCGTAGTCCGCAAAGTGCTTCACCATGTTGTAGCTGTCCATTCCTTCCTTAACAATCCACACGCTGCGGTAACGGCTGATGATACTCGGATTGCTTTGGTTACAGAACAACGGCATCACGGGAAGAATGCCACTTGCGAGAAGGTGGCGTGCCATCGCTTCATCCGCTTGCGTCCTCTTGCTGTCCCCGGTCTGGTAACAGTGGCGCACTTCCATACCTACGCCCACAAGCGTGACCTGCGGATTATCCGTTAGCTGTCTCAGTTCGTTGTTGCAGTAATCAGAAATCCGTCGGCGCGGTTGTTCCTCCAATCGGTCGAATTGAAGGCAAACGTCCGTGCTGCGGGTTTCTCCTTGCACATTCGCACTATAAACCACCTGTTCCGCAGTGAGTTCCAGTTGACCTATGAAGATTGCCTTGACGGCTGCTTCGTAGATGTCCCCGATCTTGCGGTGAATGCTGGTAATCGTGCCGCCCGCCAGCGTTGCCGCGAGGTATTCGGGAGAATCCAGCCCGAAAATGCTGTACAGCGGATCCGCGGCGTAACGCTTCCGTAGCTGTCCTCTTGTGGCATGGGACTTCCTCACTCGCCCGGGAACGTAGTCCGCCAACTTGGCGAGCTCAGCCAGGGTCAGCGAATACAGCGTTTCGTCAAGGGGACACCTTATGCTTGGCACGGGGCATCCTTTCACGTTGTCCCAAGGCACCACGTCGAATCGCGCGTTCCCTGTCGCTGTTCCAGCATCCCTCCTGATTTGTCTCAACGCATTCGAGACAGAACAGGGCACACGTTCAGGGACCCTTTCCGCGTCAGCGGACACTCTTGCTCTGGATGTTCCTGCGGCCCGCAGGGTTGCCGGTGTGTTCCAACAGCAAGGTCGGTTGTGTACGCGTAGGTCTTGGCTCACATCAGGGCGGCGCAAATGATCTACACGCGCCCCCCCACAGGGGTCGCCGTGAAGTCTGCGGGCACCCCCGCGAGCCGGGGAAGGGTTCTTTGATTTCTTCGGTGAAGCAAAAAAGGGAGCCGAAGGTGGATCGATACCCGGCTCTACTTCTCTACTTCAGTTCGATTGATCCATCGCCCTTTAGCACGATCGTCTTGCCCTTCACGGTTTCAGCGACCTTATCAGTGGTGTATTCCTGGTCACCACCAACCCTCTTGTCTTCTCGTTCGATAAACTCGCATCCAAGGGCTTCCAAAACGGGGCCAACGATACCTTGTTCTCGAGTCGCCATAACGCAATACTCCTTCAAGAATCGTACCCCTATTTGGGTCTTTTCCAAATCCACAAGTCGTATTGTACCCCGCCATTTTGGAAACGCAATACCCAGGTTCGACGCGGGGTGCCTAGTTGCCGCAAGTTGCACAGTTTCAGAGGGTAGGACGGGAAAAAGCAGCAAGAATTGGGCAACCTGCTCTACAGCAAGAAGAACCCCGAACCCTACGCCTGGGTGCCGCTGGCTCCGCCAGTGCTCTCTTCGGTGCGGTGTTTCGCGACTGCTTACGATGTCGTTCGCACGAGCCACCGGGTAACGCCCCGGCACGGGCAGAGTCCGTGGCACGCGTGCGCGGCAGCCAGCCGCGGGCGTGCAAGCACGCACCCTACGATTCCCTACTTCCCAGGGCTTCACTTCGTTGAGAGCCCCGGCCACCCCAGGGATCGGCCCTTCGACCGGGAAGACAACGCTTACAACATTCATTGCGTCACTGTGCGGGGGCGAAACGCACCTCATACGTCTTGCCGGCCTGAGCGCTGAACACCACCGTGCCGTCGTCCTGCGCCTGGATATCAACCGGTTCGCCATCCGTGATGATCGCCTCCACGCGCTGGCCGCGCGGCGCACGCAGCTTGTGCTCGCGCTCGAGCGTGGCCTTGAGCGTGGCCGTGGTGGCCTTGCCGTCCTTCCACGTGATGCCCACCTCCAGCCCGCCGCGCGCACGCAACCCCGACACGCTGCCCTCCGGCCACGCGCTGGGCAGAGCGGGCAGCAGGGCCACCTCGCCCGCGTGGCTCTGCACGAGCATCTGCACCATGCCCGAGGTGCCGCCGAAGTTGCCGTCGATCTGGAAGGGCGGGCAGCTATCGAACATGTTGGGCAGGGTGCTCTGGGTGATCAGCTCGCCGAGCATCTTGCCCGCGTGGTCGCCGTCCTCGAGCCGCGCCCAGAGGTTCACCTTCCAGGCCTTGCTCCAGCCGGTGCCGCCGTCGCCGCGGAACTCCAGCGATTTCTGCGCGGCCGCGCAAAGCTCGGACGTGCCGCGCGGGGTGATCTCATTGCCGGGGAAGAGGCCCCAGAGGTGCGAGACGTGGCGATGGTGGTTGTTGGGGTTGTCGCGGTCTTCGAGCCATTCCTGGAGCTGGCCGTGGCGGCCGATCAGGTTGGGCGCGATGCGCTGGCGGATTTGCTCCCACTGAGTGCGCAGCTCCTCGTCCACACCCAGGATGCGGCTGCCCTCGATCGCGTGGGCCAGCAGGTTGCGGATGATCTGGTGGTCCATCGTCGGTCCCATCACCAGGCCGCCTTGCTCCGGCGAGTTCGACGGCCCGGAGATCAGCCAGCGCTCTTCGCTGCGCGGGTCTTCGACCAGGTAGTCGGTGAAGAACAGGGCCGCGTCCTTGATGATCGGATAGGCCCGCTCGGCCAGGAACTCGCGGTCGCCGCTGAACTCGTAGTGCCACCAAAGATGCTGGCAGAGCCACGCCCCGCCGGTGGGCCAGATGCCGTGGTTGCTGGCATTGATCGGCGCGGTGCCGCGCCAGAGGTCGAAGTTGTGGTGCAGCACCCAGCCGCGACAGTCGTAGTGGGCCTTGGCCGTGCGCCGCCCGGAGATCATCAGCTCCTCCAGCGCGTCGAACAGCGGCAGGTGACACTCGGCCAGGTTGCAGACCTCGGCCGGCCAGTAGTTCATCTCGGTGTTGATGTTGACCGTATACTTGCTCTCCCAGGGCGGGCTGGTGCTCTCGTTCCAGATGCCCTGCAGGTTGACCGGCTGGCTGCCCGGGCGCGACGAGGCAATCAGCAGATAGCGGCCGAACTGGAAGTAGGTGGCTGCCAGTTGGGCATCCTCGCTGAGGTCGAACTCGCGGATGCGCTGGTCGGTGGGCACGTCGGGCCGCCCCTCGGGCCCCAGGTCGAGTTCGACCCGGCGAAAGAGCGCCTGGTAATCGGCCACGTGGCTTAAGCGCAACTGCTCGTAGCTCTTTTTCCTCGCGGCCTCGACGGCCTGCCTGCAGCGAGCGGCCGGATCGCCGCCGATGTCTTCGAAGTCACGGTAGTTCGTGGCCGCGGTGAGCAACAGCACCGCGGCATCCGCGCCGATGACCTCCAGGCCCCCGGCCGCGGGCCGCATCGTGCCACCCTCGGGTTTGACCAGCAGGTGAGCCTCGAAGCGCAGCGGGTTTTCGATCACCCGGTCGTACCTCCGGTGTTCGTTGCGCACCCGGGCGCGGAGAACCAACAGGCCGACGCCTTCGGCCGTCACACGCTTCTGTTCGTGTACGGTATCGAGCGTAGTGGTGAAGGCCACCCGGCCGGGGCGATCCGCGGTGATGCGCATCGCGATCAGCTTGTCCGGAAAGCTGGCAAACACCTCGCGCGTGTAGGTGACCTCGCCCACGCGATAGCGGATGGTGACCTTCGCGCGATCGAGGTCGAGCTGACGGCGATAGTCTGTAAACTCCCCGTGGCCGGGGAACTGGAACAACCAATCGGCGCACGGCTGGTAGGGGGCCTGCCGCAAGGGCACGCTCATGAAGTGCTCCATGGCCAGGCGCTCGGCCTCGCGCTGGTTGCCGTCGAAGAGCAGGCGACGCAGCTCGGGCAGGTACTCCGCGGCCCCTTGATGCGAATAGTCGCGCGGCTCGCCGAACCAGAGGGTATCCTCGTTCAGTTGCACGCGCTCCCGGTCGGCCTGGCCGAAGACCATGGCCCCCAGACACCCGTTGCCGATCGGCAGGGCCTCGGTCCATTTGGCGGCCGGCTTGTCGTACCAGAGCAGCGGCGGGCCGGCATCTGCAAGTGCCCACGCGGCTCCGAGGCAAACCATCAGGCCGGCCAGTAGCGAGCATTTCTTCATAGCGCTTTTCTCCTTGAATCGCGAGTTCGGCATCAGGTTGGTCAGCCTGCCGCGCTGGATGGCGCGCGTGCATGTTGTTGTATCATACCTGCTCGGCCGGGCGACACAAAGAAGGACGGGCAGGCCGGTGGGCTGACTGTCGTGTGTTTTCGAGCACTGCTGGACAAGCCAGCAGTGGCACCCGGCGCGCGTGCATGTTATTGTATCATACCTGCTCGGCCGGGGCGACACAAAGAAGGACGGGCAGGCCGGTGGGCTGACTGTCGTGTGTTTTCGA
>CAYXPN010000075.1:4530-7313 GCA_964467075.1 uncultured Planctomycetaceae bacterium | reverse complement strand
GCACTGCTGGACAAGCCAGCAGTGGCACCCGGCGTTTGTAGTGACCCGATTCATCGGGTCCGGCAAAGACCGTACAAGTACGGTCACTACGAACCACCGGTAGTCGTCCGTTTCGGCCGGCCGTTTTCCCGCACTGCTGGACAAGCCAGCAGTGGCACCCGGCGCAGCATCGGTAGTGGCGACGCATGCGTCGCCCCTACGGGATGGCCTCGCCCTGGACCATCTGGTCGAACGTCTGGCGGCCGCGTACCAGGCAGGCCCGCCCGTCGCGCACCAGCACCTCCGCGGCCAGCGGATGGGAATTGTAGTTCGATCCCATCACAAACCCATACGCCCCGGCGCAGCCGATCACCAGCAGCTCGCCCACCCGCGCCTCGGGCAGGCGCCGGCTCGAGACCACCCCGCCTTCCTCCTGGGTGAAGATGTCGCCCGACTCGCAGAGCGGACCGCCCACGATCACCGCCTGCTCCGGCCGATCGGTGTTGCCGTCGGCAGGCACCACCGCCATGGGATGCCACGCGCCGTAGAGAATCGGCCGGGCCAGACTGTGAAAGCCCGCATCGACCAGATAAAACAAGTTCTGCGCCTGCCGCTTGATCGCCCGGATTTCAGCGACAAGAAAACCGCTCTCGGCAACCAGATAGCGCCCCGGCTCGATCTCCAGGTCCACGGCATGGCCGAAGCGATCCTGCAGGCGCCTGCGCGTCGTGTCCCAGAGCCGGAAGTATTCGTCCAAATCAACGTAGGGCTCGCCCGACTGATAGGGCACGGGCAGGCCGCCGCCGGCACTGATCGAATGGACCGCGGGGCCGGCGACCAGGGCGGCCTCGTCCATGGCGTCGCACACCCGGGCCAGGTGTTCCAGGTCGCTGCCCGAGCCGATGTGCATGTGCAGGCCGGTCACCTCCAGTTCCCGGCTGGCGGCCAGGCGGAGGCAGTCGGGAATCTGCTCGTGCCAGATGCCGTGCTTGGAATGTGGGCCGCCGGTGTTGGTCTTGTGGCTGTGTCCGTGGCCGAAGCCGGGGTTGATGCGCAGGGTGATCTGGCGGCCGGGTGCTTCGCGCCCGAGCTGGTCGATCATGTCGGGCGAGCCGCAGTTGACGTGGACGCCCAGCTCCACGCAAAGCCGCAGTGCCTCGGCGGTGAACAGATCGGCGCAATAGACGATCGGCGGGGGCCGGCCTTCGGCGCGATATCCTGCGGCCAAGGCCCGACGAATCTCGCCGGCGCTGACCGCGTCGACCAGCGCTCCGGCGCGGCGCAAAAGATCGAGCACGGCCAGGTTCGAGCAGGCCTTCTGGGCATAGCGCACGTGGTCGAACCGGCGCAAGTCGGCTAAGTGTTCGAAAATGACGGCCGCATCGTAGACAAACAGCGGCGTGCCGAACCGCCCGGCCAGTTCGTAGGGGTCCAGGCCCGCGACACGAGTGAGCATCGTCGGATACTGTGGCGGCTTGCGCATCGGTCCCAGCGGGCCTTGGGGAAACGGCCGAAAGCCTCCGCCCGGAAAGAACGGCCGTCAGTCGGTAAACGCCGACCGGTCGACCGGCAGGCCGTCGTTGCGGCAACCCAGCCGGCGATGGACCTCCGGATCGATGCCGTAAACGATGCGGTGCACCGAACCGTCGCAGAAGGCCATGTGGAACAATCCCGGGTGGGCGCTGCCGAAGACCCAGTAGTTTGCCACACCCGGCCGGTCGGGCTTGGGCGGGCTGCCCGCCCAGCGCAGCACATCGGCGGCGTGTCCCACGTAGAGACACTGGTCGTCGTCCATCGCGGTGCCGGTCGAGTAGTCGTCGGGGTTGAGGTTGCGTTCGCCGATCAGATACGTATTGGACAGGCCGTCGCGGATCATCTCGGCGGTGACCTCGCTGCGCTGATAGCAGACGCCGTTATGGTTGCTCTGCGGCCATTGGTATGTCTCCGCCCCAGGAATTGAAGTCGGCCCTCTGTCTTCGCCGGGAGCCAGCGTTCCGGCGCAGGCCGCGTAGTCGCCCCGCCCGGCATTGTTGGGCCGCCGGATGGAGTAATAAGCATTCTGCGAAACATACGGATAGGCAACGGCCCGGCGGCGCTCCGGACAGATGAAAACCGGCAGCGGCGTGGCAGCCATCTCGGCCAGCAACACCTTTTTGCGGGCATCGGGCTGGTGGGCCGCGGCACTGTGCAGGGCTTGCTGGTCGATGAACGGCAGAATGCTGAAGCCCCAGCCACCCGGCTGGGTGCGCCCGAACTCGCGATCCGGGTCGCCGACCCACCCCCATCCCCAGCCGCCGCTGGGGAAGAAACCATGGGTGCTTTGGTGGTGAGAGGCCCCCAGGGCCAGTTGGTACAGGTTGTTGGCACACCTCATGCGCCGCGCCGCGGCCAGGCCCCGCTGCACCCCGCCCAGCGTGAGCATGGCCAGAATGCCGATGATGGTGATCACCACCAGCAGCTCCACCAGGGTAAACCCCCTGCACTTTGCCCCTGACAACCGCCTGGGCATGGCTTTCTCCGCAAATCTTCGGCCGGGTAATCGAGCCGGTGCGCACCCTGGAATTCGCCAAGACGAGGCCCCGCGGTCGCAGACCTCGACCGCTCGGGCCGGCGCGATCCCACCGGCTCCAAGATGCAGTATAGCAGATTCGGCACCCCGCGGGGAGAGCCCGGCCGCCGCAACCCGGGCTCTCCCAGCAGGCTTCCTGCCCGAGCCGCTTAGGCCCTGTAAACGTATTACTTCCCCGGGGCTTCACTTCGTTCCAGCCCCGGCCACCCCGGATTGGCGCATTCCCCAGTAAGGT
>CAYXPN010000075.1:0-4430 GCA_964467075.1 uncultured Planctomycetaceae bacterium | reverse complement strand
CCCGGCCACCCCGGATTGGGCCCCAATCGGGGAGACAATTCGCTTCCAAGTTCTTAGAACGGGGCGGGCTGGACAGGTGCGTCTTCGAATCCACCCGGCAGCGGCGCGTCCGCACCGGGCATCTCGCCGCCGATCGGCGCCAGTTGTCCCGGCACCGACAGCAGCCCCTCTTCCACCGCGATCCTCATGCGCACACCGTTGGGCACCGGTTCCGCGGTGAGTGTGACGCGGTCCTGGCCCGGCTTGCCCGCCAGGATTTGGGCGACCATGCCGGCCATCGCCGCGGTCTGCGGATCGTCCTGGGCCACGCCGGCCACGAATTTGGCGATCGGCGTGGCGGCCACTGCAAGGCGCATCGGCAGAACCGTCTTGCCCGGCTCCTGGGCCGACTTGTCGACGATCTGCTGCAGCACGCCTTCGGCATTGCTGCCCACGACCAGGTAGACCGTCTGGTTGTTGATCGCCAGCACCATCTCCAAGGTGGGACCGAACATCTGCCGGGCCTCTTCCTCGTTCTCGGGCACCGGGATGTTCAGCTTGTGCAAGCGCAGCCCCTGGTACTCTCCGGCATCGAGCTGGATCATGCCCGCCAGCTCCGGCTCCTCTTCCTGGGCCTTGGCGATCAGCGCCTTCAGCGCAGCCTCCAGCTTGTCGCCTTCGGCAATCGCACCGCCCGCGGCCACGGTCACCGCGCTGGGGTCGAGCAGGACCACCGCGCCCAAGTCGGCCTTGCGGGTCTCGAGCGTCTTCTCGACCACGTCGAACAAGTCGTTGATCAGCCGGGCAGCCAGAGCGCGATCCGCCTCGGGAAGGCTCTCCTGTTCAAGCTCCTTCAGCGCCGTGGCCTGAGCCTCAGCGAGCGTGGCCTTGGCCTGTTCCACGTCGGCGTCCGAGAGCGGACCGCAGATGTTGGCCGTCAAGGCCGCACCGGGCAGATCGAACCCCGCGAAGTTCGTGGTGGCCGGCCCGGTCTGCGCGAAGTCCTGGGCCAGATCAGTGCCGGGGATGGCCGTCATCTCGATGTCCAAATAGGCCAGCCCTGCCTGGGAATCGATGGCAAATCCCACCAGCAGCGTGTCCAGCTCCTCGAAGAGCTTCTGGAACTGATCGATGGACCGCCGGGCCATGCCGGCGCGCAAGGCGTATTGCTCCTCGGTCTCGCCGGGCTGACGGGCCAGGGCCGCCTGGGCACCCATCTCCAGGTTCAACAGGAGCAACTGCCGGATGCCCGGCGGGATGTTCTTGACCGAGCCCTGCACGGCCAGGTCGTAGCGCGTGGGCAGATCGCCCAACAGGGCCGCGGGATCGGCCGGCGCCGCGGCCAGTGCCTCGGGGCTCTGGGCCACTACGGCCCACGAACCCTTCTGCTGCACGTAAACCGAGTTGTCCTCGGCCTGGATTTCGTACACGCCGCCGCCCGTATCGTTGACCTGCACGTCCAGGTTGCCGACCACCTCCATCAGCTTTGCCAGGTCCGTGACCGGCACAAAACCGAACACGGCGAACTGCTGCCCGTCGGTCTGCGCCACGGCGCCCCACGGCCGGGTCGTGTCCAAACCGGCCAGCCCCTGGCCGCCGGTCATCATGTTCAGCATCGCTTCCAGCCCGTCAACCATCTCAGGCTTGCCGCTCAGGTTGGCGAGGTAGGCGACGTCGGACTTCACCGCGTCGTAGCCCGAAAAGGCCACCGTCACCAGCGAACTCATGGTGCCGGCGGCCGGCTGGGCCCAGCAAACGCCCGGACCGAGCAGCAGCCCACCGACGGCCAACAGGGACAACAGTGCTTTCTTCACAACAGGTTCTCCTTCTTTCATGTGGGGCAAGCGGGAGAAAGCCAATCGGTCATTGTTCCCGGGTCTGCAATGTTCCAAGTCTAGCCTGTCATATTGCCGCCGGCTACCCCCCGGCCGCGGCAAGCCACGGGTGTGCGTCTGCCAGCCGGCGCACAGGCCCCATTCAGCCAACGCGTGCAGCCGGCCGTTAAACGGACACGGCCGGCCCACACACTCACGGCTCTCCCACGAATACAAGAGGCCGGCTGCCCCCGGGGACGAGGGGACAGCCGGCAGGGGTGGCCGCCGACCGGGCTTCCGTCTGCCCGCTCGGCGTGGGTGTTCAGTCCTTGTGGTGCGAGGTGGCCATCCGGCCGAGCATGCGCAACACGCCGGGCTCGACTTCCAGCCGATAGCACACCCCTCGCGGAATCACCCGGGCGACCAGCGTGATGTGGTCCTCGGTGGGTGTGTCGGCCAGGATTTCGGCCACACGCGCCGCCTGGGCCCGGTCCTTCGGTTTGCCGACCGCGGCCACGAATCGGGCGAGCGTACCCAGGTCGAGCGAACAACGGATCGGCTCGACCACCTCGTCGGCCAGCTCGGCCGAGCAGTCGATCACCTGCTTGAGCCGCTTGAGCGCATCGCGCCCGGCAGCCACATACACGGCCTCCGGTCCCAGGCCCACCACGACCTCCAACTTCTCGCCCACAAGCGCCACCACCTTTTCGCGGTCGTCGGCGTCCGGCGGGATGGGAATGGAGAGCGTGTGGAGTTCGACCGACTTGTACTGCCCGGCGTCGAAGCACACCCACTCGCCGATTTCGGGATGCTCGGCCTTGGCCGCCTCGACGACCTTTCGGGCAGCCTCCTCCAACGAAGGTGCATCGGTCAACACGCCGCCGGCCAGAATGGTGACTGCCTCGGGATCGAGCAGCACAGCCATGCCGCCGTCGGCCCGGCCTTTCTCGACGGTCGCCTCGATCGCGTCCAGCACGGTGCCCACTACCTCTTTGGCCAACTCGCGCTCGGCCTCGGGCTTTTCCTGTCGCTCGATATCGTGCATGGCCTGGACACGCACCGCGTCCACCACCGCGTCGAGCACAGCTACCTTGCGCTCGGGCATGGTGCCGCTCCAGTTGGCCGACAGGGCGGCCTCGGGCAGCATGAACCCGGCGAAGCGGCTGCGGTTTCGGCGCAGCTTGGCGATGGCGGCCGCGGTTTCGCTGCCCCGACGGGCAATGAAAGTGACCTCGACGCTGGCGTTCCGCTCCTTGTTGTCCAGCGAGCAGCCCAGGGTGATCTGCTCCACATCGTCGATGATTGTCAACACCGAGTGGAGCATCTCGTCCTGGATTTTCGAGCGCAGGGCAAACTGCTCCTCGGACTCATGCGGCCGGCGTTTGGCCTCCCGGGCAGCGCCCTCCTTGATTTTTTCGATCAATTGCCGGCGGTGCTTCTCCGGCACATTAGCCGCATAGAAACGCACCGCCAGGTCATAGCGATCGTTCAGCCCATCGAGCACGGACAGGGGATCGTCGGGCACGTCGGCCAGCCAACCCTTCTGCTCGGCGAAGAACGCCCAGCCGTGCGCCTCCCGGATGAACACGGGCTTGCCGCCGCCCTTGCCTTGGATGCGCAGCAGGCCGTCGCCGGCCTCTTCGGGCCTGCCCACCGCGGGCTCCAGGACCTTGAGCAGCGCATCCAGGTCGCTGACCGGCACGAACCCGTAGGCGCGCACCTGCTGGCCGTCGGTTTGCACGATCAGCCCGCCGGGCCGCGACTTGTCCAACCCGGCCAGCCCCCGACTCCTGGTAAACAGGTTCAGCAGGGCCTCCAGGCCCTTGGGCAGATCGGGATTGTCGGTCAGCTCGCCGATCAATCCCACGTCGGCCATCAGCTCGTTGTAGCCGGCCACCGAGAGTACGGCCACGGTTTTCACCTTGGCCGGCGCATCGGCCGGAGCAGCCAGCCCCCACGCGCACAGAACGGCCGCCACACACAGCAGCGGCAACAGGACCAACAGCTTTCTCTTCACGGTTTCGACTCCTTGAGACAACATGGAACGGTCTGCCGCGGGCAGCGCCGTCTTCGCCCGGTCCACCCCGGCTTCCGGCGCCACGAAGGGCCCATGGATCCCTCTGCGGTCGCGGCTTCGCCAGCCATCCCCGAGTATTTTGGGGGTGGCCGGCCCTCCCGGGATGTCGGCCCGACCCGTTGCTTCCGACCAGCGCTTGCCCGATTCACCCTTAGATACAACCTGCCGGGGCAACCGGTTATTCGCCGAAACAGGCGAAATCTTGGCGATCCCGGCTTTGGGCAATCTTGGCGATCCCGGCTTGGCGGGGGGCGACGGGCAGGCCCAGCCAAGCCTGCTCAGGCGCCGCGAATCGAGGATGGGGGCACCTCGGAGCGAAACCGCCGAGTGCGCCCGGCGGCCGTTTCGGAGAACGAGGTCAATCCGCGCGATCGCCCCCGGAACGCCGCTGCCCCTTGCCGACACTACCCTGCCCGTTGCCAGCACGACCCTGCTCGCCGTAAGCTGTCTTCATGGCGGTTCCTCCTTTCCTGGTCGAAAGCGGTACGCGCTCCAATGCCCGGACCTGAGGAACCGCCATTCTCATTTTCAACTACAATCGTGACAAGCTCCGGCGAACG
>CAYXPN010000074.1:16549-18558 GCA_964467075.1 uncultured Planctomycetaceae bacterium | reverse complement strand
GTGCAGCGCGTAGGGTGGGTCAAGCCGTAGGCGCAGACCCACCACTGCGCCTTGTCGGTGGGTCTCGCTACCGCTCGACCCACCCTACAGTCTGCTTTTCTCCGCCGTCTGGCGACGGTGGGCTACGTCCTTAGAACTTGTAAGAGTATTATTTCCCGGGGCTGCGCTTCGCCGTGAGCCCCGGCCACCCGGGGCTGCGCATCGAATTCGGCAAACAATTCCTTTACAAATCCTTACGAGCGTCTTACGCATGTCGAAAAACGCCCCATCAGCGGAACAACTCCGCGCTGATGCCCTGGCCATCTGGCTCTCGGGCGTGGACGCGGTGCGCTCGGAGAGCCTGGTCGAGCAGTCGCTGCGTGTGGAGGGCTCCACGCTGCTGATCGGCCGCGAGCCCGAGGTGCGCCTCGACCTCAGGCGCATCGGCCGGATCGCGGTGGTCGGGGCGGGCAAGGCCGGGGCGGGAATGGCCGCGGCGGTGGAAGCGGCGCTCGGCGAGCGCCTGATGGGCGAGAAGCAGCTTGCCGGCTGGGTCAACGTGCCGGCCGATTGCGTGCGCCCGTTGCAAAAGATCAAGCTCCATGCGGCCCGGCCGCCGGGCGTGAATGAACCGCGGCCCGAGGGCGTCGCCGGCACGGAGGAAATCCTCCGGCTGGCTGGCTCGCTCGGGCCGGATGATCTCTGCCTGTGCCTGATCTCCGGCGGCGGCTCAGCCCTGATGCCTGCGCCGGCCGAGGGCATCACCCTGGAAGACAAGCTCGAAGTGACCCGCTATCTGAGCGCTGCCGGGGCCAACATCGAGCAGCTCAACACGGTGCGCAAGCAGCTTAGCCGCATCAAGGGCGGCGGACTGGCCCGCGCGTGTGGGGCCGGACGTTTGATCGCGCTGATCCTCTCCGACGTGCTGGGCGATCCGCTCGACGTGATCGCCTCGGGGCCCACGGTCGAAGATTCCACCACGCCGGCCATGGCGCTCAGCGTGCTCGGGCAATTCGCTGCGCGCGACCGCGGCGTGCCGCAGCAGGTGTTCGACTATCTGGAGCACAAACAGCAATCGCCCGCTGCGCCGCCCACCTGTCGGGTGACCAACCTGGTGATCGGCAACAATGCCACGGCAGTGGATGCCGCGGCACGCGAGGCCGAGCGCCTGGGCCTTCAGCCGGCAGCCACCAGTGCCACGCAATCCGAAGGGCCGGCCGAACAGATCGGGCGCCAACTGGCCCGCGCGGCCCTCGACATGCGCGCGGGCACGGGGCCCGACTGCCTGGTAAGCGGCGGGGAGCCGGTCGTCGAGCTGTGTGAGCCCTCGCGCCGCGGACAGGGCGGGCGCAACCAGCAGCTCGTGCTGGCCGCGCTGATGGAGTTGGCCGACGACGGGGCCGCGGGGATCGTGCTGCTCTCCGGCGGCACGGACGGCGAAGACGGGCCGACCGACGCCGCGGGCGCGTGGCTCGATCAAGAGGTGATCGCCCGGGCGCAAAGCCTGGGGCTCGATGCGGCCGACTACCTGGCGCGCAACGACGCCTATCACTTTTTTCAGCAGACCGGCAGCCTGATCCACACCGGCCCGACGCACACGAACGTTTGCGACCTGCGCGTGGTGCTGGTGGGCCGGGGGGCGCAGTGAGCTTCAATGGAGGGCCACGCTTTGTCGTGGCCGAAGCGAATGGGCCATTCCACGGACGCGAGGGACCGCGTCCCTCCAGGCACACCAATGGAGGGCCACGCTTTGTCGTGGCCGAAACGAATGGGCCATTCCACGGACGCGAGGGACCGCGTCCCTCCAGGCACGCCAATGGAGGGCCACGCTTTGTCGTGGCCGAAACGAATGGGCCATTCCACGGACGCGAGGGACCGCGTCCCTCCAGGCACGCCAATGGAGGGCCACGCTTTGTCGTGGCCGAAACGAATGGGCCATTCCACGGACGCGAGGGACCGCGTCCCTCCAGGCACGCCAATGGAGGGCCACGCTTTGTCGTGGCCGAAACGAATGGGCCATTCCACGGACG
>CAYXPN010000074.1:5625-16449 GCA_964467075.1 uncultured Planctomycetaceae bacterium | reverse complement strand
GGCCGAAACGAATGGGCCATTCCACGGACGCGAGGGACCGCGTCCCTCCAGGCACACCAATGGAGGGCCACGCTTTGTCGTGGCCGAAACGAATGGGCCATTCCACGGACGCGAGGGACCGCGTCCCTCCAGGCACGCCAATGGAGGGCCACGCTTTGTCGTGGCCGCCGCTGGAGGGCCACGCTTTGTCGTGGCCGAAGCGAATGGGCGGGTGGCACGGGTGGCTTGTCCACCCGGGTTTGTTCGCTTCCAGTTCATGGGCCACAGCACTGCTGGACAAGCCAGCAGTGGCACCCAGCGCTTGTTCCGGCCTACTGCTACAGCACTGCCCGACAAGCCGGCAGTGGCACCCGGCGGCCCTCGCAAAGCCGACCCTCAGAGGCTATTCGACTTCCTTGGCGTCGATCCAGGACATCAGCTTGCGCAGGCGTTTGCCCACCTGTTCGACGGCTTGGGCGCGCTCGCGCCGGCGCAGGGCCTTAAACGCGGGCGCCTGGGCCTTGTTTTCCAGAATCCACTCGCGTGCGAAGCGTCCGCTCTGGATTTCTTCGAGGATGCGGCGCATTTCCTGGCGCGTCTGGTCGGTGATGATGCGCGGGCCGCGCGTGTAATCGCCGTATTCCGCGGTGTTCGAGATGCTGTAGCGCATGTAGCTCAGTCCGCCCTGGTAGATCAGGTCCACGATCAGCTTCACCTCGTGGACACACTCGAAATAGGCCATCTCGGGCTGGTAGCCCGCCTCGACCAGCGTTTCGTAGCTGGCCTTGATCAGCGCGCTCAGTCCGCCGCAGAGCACGACCTGCTCGCCGAACAGGTCGGTCTCGGTCTCTTCGGCAAAGGTGGTCTGGATCACGCCGGCGCGCGTGCCGCCGATGCCCTTGGCATAGGCCAGCCCGAGGCGCAGCGTCTCGTCGGTCGCGTTGGGTCCCAGGGCGATCAGACACGGCACGCCCGCCCCGCGCGCGTATTCGGCCCGGAGCAGATGGCCCGGCCCCTTGGGCGCCACGAGCACCGCGGCCACGCCCTGGGGGATGTCGAACTGGCCGAAGTGGACGTTGAACCCGTGGGAGCAGACCAGCACGTTGCCGGGCGAAAGATGGTCGCGGATTTGCGTGCGGAAGACGTCGGCCTGGATTTCGTCGGGCAGGAGGATGGCGATCATGTCGCCCTCTTCGACCGCTTCCTCGGTAGTGACCGGCTGGAAGCCGTCCTGGACGGCCTGCTCATAGTTGGGGGTGCCGGGCAGTTCGGCCACCACCACCTTGAGGCCGCTGTCGCGCAGGTTCTGGGCATGGGCATGGCCCTGCGAGCCGTAGCCGAGGATAGAGAGCGTCTTGCCCTTCAAGAGCGACAGATCGGCGTCCTTGTCGTAATAGATCGTTGCTGGCATGGGTGATCTCCTGAGATGACAAGCGAGGCAATTGTCGTGCGCGGCCCTTGCGGCCGACAGGTGCATGCCGAAAACGCTGCGCGGGCCGCGCCCCTCTCCCGCCGGGCGGGAGAGGGTGGCCGCGCAAGCGGCCGGGTGAGGGCACTCTGCACTGCGCACTGCTCGGCCATCCAGCGGCAATGGTCGCTCAGGGTGCCACTGCTGGCTTGTCCAGCAGTGCGCGCAGCCCATGATCTCGAAGTGAACAAGCACGGGTGGACAAGCCACCCGTGCCACCCGGTGCTTCGACCCGCCCTCACCCCCGCGCCCCTCTCCCGCCGGGCGGGAGAGGGCAGGTTTCTACTCTCCCGGTGCCGGGGCGTCGAGGTGGTTTTCGGGCTCCAGGCCCGCACGTGCGCCGCGGCTGCCGCGCAGCATGGCGATCCGGCCGGTGCGCACCAGCTCGATGATCCGGAAGGGCCGCATCATCTCGATGAACGCCTCGATCTTGCGCTCCTGCCCGGAGATTTCGATCATCAGCATCTCGGGCGCCACATCGACGATGCGCGCGCGGAAAATGTCGGTCAGCTCGCGGATTTCGCTGCGCTTGCCGGGCGGGGCCGCCACCTTGATGAGCATCAAGTCGCGTTCCACGTGGTCCCGCGAACTGATGTCGTCCACGCGCACCACGGTGACGATCTTCTCCAGTTGCTTGCGCACCTGCTCCAGCACGCGGTCGTCGCCCACCACCACGAAGGTCATGCGCGACAGCTTGGGGTTTTCGGTCTCGCCCACGGCCAGGCTGTCGATGTTGTATCCGCGCGAGGCCAGCATCCCCGAGATGTGCGAGAGCACTCCCGGCACGTTCTGGACCAGTGCTGAAAGCACGTGACGCATGGCTTGCTCCGTGAGGCTGCGAACCCTTGATGATAGTTGCCGCGGCCTGGTTCGACAAGGGTCCGCGCCGAAGCCCGCGTGTTTGGCCCCGCGCCGCCCGTCTAGCCCACGGCCCGGCCCAGCAGACGCAGGCCGTGAAGCAGCAAAAACCCCCCGCCCACCATGGCCAGCAGCGTCTTGATCTGCTCCAGTCGTGCCGGCGGCGGTCCGCTTTGCTCCGCGCGCAAGCAAGCCGGGCTGGGGCCTTGGTCCTCTTCGCCGGGCGAGGCTCCCGCAGACAGCCCACTCGCCAGGCTCCCCGGCGGCGAGGTCGGGCCGGTTTGCGCTTCGGCCAGCCCGTCGTGCGCCCGTCCGGCTGCCGGGCCGTGGCTCGGGCGCTCGTTGCCGGACCCGCCGGGCACAGGTCCCGAGGGTGCCCATCCAAGCCCCGATGGGCCGCCCGGGGCAATGTGGTCTGCTTCGTCCCGCGGCCGAATGCCCTGAATCGAGGCCACCGGGCTCTGAAGCGTGTGCGGCGACTGGGCGATCACGGCCGGCTGTTCGGCCAATTCCCTGAAATCGGGCCAGACTCGATCGAGAAACCATCGCACCCGGCCGCAATGGCTGCCGGTGGTCCGTCCAAATGCCGAGCCGAACAACACACCGGCCAGCTCGCCCCGCTGGTTGAAGATCGGCCCGCCCGAATCGCCCTGGCGCGCAGGAGTGGCCAGTTCGACCAGATCGAATGGCAGGTCCGTCCCGGGCGAAAGATATTGGGTGCAACGCCCGGACGACTCCCGATACCACCCGCGCCCGTAGCCCGCGATGGTCAGCGCGTCGCCGGGCCGCGGCGGCCGGGCGGCCAGCGCGACCGGGCTGGCGCGCGGTCGCCAGATGGCCAGCGCGGCCAGGTCCCAGTCGCGATCGGCCGCCAGCACGGTGGCCGCGGACCGAAAGCCGTCGGGAAAGACCACCTGCACCGGGCCGGCCGCCTCGCGGATCACGTGCCAGTTGGTCAACACCAGTGCGCACGTTCCATGCACGGCCACCAGCACGCCCGAACCATAAGAAGCGCCGGTCTGATCCGGGCTCATGATTCGCACGACTGCCGACCGGGCAGCAGAAGTGCCGGGCGTGCCGGGCCCGAGACCGTGGGCTCGCGTGGTGCTCGGCGTGAGCGAGCAGCTCAGCAGTGTGGCCAGCAGGAGTGGTTTCACAGCCAGGCAGCAGATGGTGCAGATTGTGTGGACCGCGGCACGCCCGGAACGGACACTGCCGTCGGTGGGCAATCCGGGCGAGGGGGGTTTGGCAGCGGGGCCCTGCAAGTGGTTTTCGGGCAGTGGCGGCGAGCGTCTGAAGGTTGGACCCACGGGGCGATGGGACCGGTGTGGGGCTCAGCGGCACTACATTCTCCCAGGGCCGGCGCACGCGGCAGTGATTGCGCATTTCGCCCGGCCAGCCCAGGCCGCAAGCTTTGCGCTGAAAGAGAAAGTGCCCCGGAGGGAACGAACGCCCGGCAAAGGGCCTTGCCCGGCTTGACCTGCCGGCCCGGCGCAGGCACCATGATGGGGGAAGTTGCACGAGTTGCGGGACCGCCGGTGCAGCGCACGGCATGACACCGTTGACCAGCGGCATTGTGCATTCAAGACGGTGCCGGCTGGAGTGGAGAAACGCGAATTGACTGAGTTCATGGAACGGGTGCGCGCGTTGATAAAGGCCGGCGAGGTGCGCATTTCCGAGCACGGATACGACGAGTTGGCCGACGACGGGCTCAGCGCAAGAGAAGTGCTCGACGGAAGTCAGGAGGGCGTGGTGGTTGAGCAGTACCCGGACTATCCAAAGGGGCCGTGCGTGCTCGTATTGCAGCGCGATCGCACAGGCGAGCCGATTCACGTTGTGAGGGGGATTCCAAGCGGCCAGGACAAACCGGCGGTTCTAGTCACCGCCTATCGGCCGAATGCGCAGCGCTGGGACAAGACATTCACGCGGAGGCGTTCACGATGAAGCGGCAAAAGAAATCGAAATTCGTGCATGAAGGCCGGTATGTGGCCGAGGTGGAAGTCGCTCTGGTCGAGGACGAGACGGGCTGGTCGCCTTATCTGACGCTTGAGGACGCCCAAAAGCTGGACGACGTGAGAGATGCCCTTCGCCAGCAGGACTTGGAGTCGGCCGCGAGCTACGGGCGGATTTACGAGCTCCGCCCGGTAGCAGATCATTAGCGGCCTTGCCAGGCATCGCCACCAGCCGCCTCTTGCGCTCAGGTGCCACGGTCGGCTTGTCCAGCCCGGCGGATTGCCATCCGGCTTGCTCGCCGCGGCTCTACGCGGGGCATGCAGACCGGCAAGGCCACTTCGCGGCACTACATTCTCCCAGGGCCGGCGCAGGCGGCAGTCATTGCCCATTTCGCCCGGCCGGCCCAGGCCGCAAGCTTTGCGCGGGGGGGCAACCGACGCGCCGCAAAGGGCCTTGCCCGGCTTGACCTGCCGGCCCGGCGCAGGCACCATGATGGGGGACTGGATGGCGGTTTGACGCTGCGCCCGCGGTGCGTCCCCCGCCACGAGCGCGCAGCTTGCGCCACCAGGGCCCAGGCGACTGAGGACACCAGCCCCATGCCTTTGACCAGAGACGCCGTGGCCGAGCGCTTTGCACAGCAGTTCAGCGGCGAGCCGCAGTTCGTGGTCCGCTCGCCCGGCCGGGTCAACCTGATCGGCGAGCACACGGACTACAACGACGGGTTCGTGCTGCCGATGGCCATTGATCGGGCGATCTGGATTGCCCTGCGGGCGCGCGGGGATCGGCGGGTGGTGGTCCACTCGGTCGATTTCGACCAGCGCGCGGAGTTCTCCGTGGACGACCTGAGCCGCGAGGGGACTGGGTGGATCGAGTATCTCAAGGGCACGGCCTGGAGCCTGCGCGAGGCAGGATACCAGCTCGCCGGCTGGGAAGGCGCGCTCGTGGGCGATGTGCCCGTGGGTGCGGGCCTGTCGTCGTCTGCGGCGCTGGAGATGGCCACGGCACGGGCGTTTGCCGCGGTGGGCCAGTGGCAGTGGGAGCCTGCCGAGATGGCTCGCTTGGCCCAGCGCGCCGAGAACCAGTGGGTGGGCGTGGCCTGCGGCATCATGGACCAGCTCGTGGCCGGCTGCGGCCTGGAAGACCATGCCCTGTTGATCGACTGCCGTTCGCTTTCCGTCGAGCCGGTGCCCTTGCCGGCCGGGGTGGCGGTGGTGGTGCTCGACACGGGCACGCGCCGGGGGCTGGTGGATTCGGCGTATAATGAGCGGCGCAGCCAGTGTGCCGCGGCCGCGGAGTTTTTCCGCGTCGAGGCGCTGAGGGACGTAGGCTTGGAGCTCTTCCAGCGGGCCGCTCCGGATTTGGACGAAGTGGTCCGGCGACGGGCCTTCCACGTGATTACCGAGAACGAGCGCACCCGCCACGCGGCCGAAGCCATGCGCCGCGGCGAGGTCCAGGCGCTGGGCGTGCTGATGAAGCAGAGCCACACCAGCCTGCGCGACGACTACGAGGTGTCGTGCGAGACGCTCAACACCATGGTCGAATCTGCCGCGGACCACCCGGCCTGTTACGGCGCGCGCATGACCGGGGCCGGCTTCGGCGGATGTGCGGTGGCCTTGATCGACCGAGCGGCAGCCGACGATTTTGTGCAGCAAACCGCCCGGGCGTATCACCAGCGCACCGGCATGGAGCCGGCCGTATACGTGTGCCGGGCCACTGCGGGGGCCCAGGTGCTTTAGCCGCGGGCTACGCGGCCGGCGCGCTGTTTACCCGTCGCCATACTGATTTTCCCCACGCCGAGGGAGCCCACCCATGAAACGCCGCGAATTCCTTCAGGCCGCCGCGGGCGCCACAGCCGGCACCGCCGCGGCCCTCCTGGCAACCATGCGCCCGACACTGGGCGGCCAGCCTGCCGACGCGGCGCAATCCGAGGCCGCGCAACTGGCCCGCAAGCTGCCCCGCTGGCGCGGATTCAACCTGCTGGAGAAGTTCAACGCCGGGCGCAACCAGCCGTTTGAGGAAAACGACTTCCGCTTCATGGCCGAGTGGGGTTTCGATTTCGTGCGCCTGCCCATGGATTATCGCTGCTGGACCGATGCGTCCGATCCCTACAAGCTGAAAGAAAACGTGCTGGCCGAGATCGACCAGGCCGTCGAGTTCGGGCGCAAGCACGGCGTCCACGTGAGCCTCAACCTGCACCGCGCTCCCGGCTACACCGTGGCCCAGCCGCCCGAGAAGCTCAACCTCTGGACCGACGAAGAGGCGCAGCGCCGGTTCGATTTCCAGTGGTCCGCCTTTGCGCGGCGCTACCGGGGCCACCCCTCGGCGCAGGTGAGCTTCAACCTGGTCAACGAGCCGGCGCGCATCGAAACGGCCGCCTATGTGAAGGTGGCCCGCCGGGCCGTGGAGGCCATCCGCCGGGTGGACCCGGAGCGGCTTGTGCTGAGCGACGGCATGCGCTGGGCCAACGAGCCGATCCTGGAGCTGGTCGATCTGGGCATTGCCCAGAGCATGCACGGCTATCAGCCCATGCCGCTGACGCACTACCAGGCGTCCTGGGTAAACGGCTCGCGCTGGGCCGAGCCCACCTGGCCGCTCAAGCAGGGCTCCGAGGTGATCGACCAGCAGTGGCTCTACGAAAAGTGTGTGCGCCCCTGGAAGGAGCTGGCGGGGCACGGCGTGGGTGTGCACGTGGGCGAATGGGGGGCCTACAACCGCACGCCCCACGACGTGGTGCTGCGCTGGGCCGCGGACGTGCTGGAATTGTATCAAGACGCAGGCTTCGGCTGGGCCATGTGGAACTTCCGCGGTTCGTTCGGCATCCTCGACAGCGGGAGGAAGGACGTGGCCTACGAGGACTTCCGCGGGCATAAGCTCGACCGCAAGCTGCTTGACCTGCTGCGCCGCAGGTGAATAGGGGCGACGCATGCGTCGCCCCTACCCGTGGCCGTGCGTCGCCCGTGCGCGCGAAGAAAGCCTGGTCTCCGCAAATATCGAAACCCTTGGCTCCAAGGCGGTCGCCCATGAAACTCGTGGCCTATCCCCTGGCGGGCCTGCTGGCCGTGCTGGGGCTGGTGTTTGTCGTCGGGGCCCAGGGGCAATGGATGCGCATCGTGGTGGGTGTGGTGCTCTGGCTGGCCGCGGCAGCTATGATTGTGCTGGCTCTCTTGCGCCCGCGCCAGATGACCACCACGCTGGTCCAGAAGATCGACCTGTCGGGCGACGTGGACCTGGAAGAGCTGACTTGCCGCACATGCGGGGGCAGCCTGGGCAAGGAATCGGTCACTGTGCGCGCCGGGGCCGTGTTTATCAACTGCCCCTACTGCGGCGCAGCCTACCAGTTGGAGGAGGCGCCCAAGTGGTAGCCCTCGGTTGAGGTCGGAGGTCGGAAGTCGGCGGTCAAAAGTCGGGAATCGCAGATCTGAAATCGCAAATCGGCCCGTGGCGAGCCGGGGGCGTCGGCTCCCGGTTCGGGCGGAAGTGGGAATGGGTAATGACCAAGGACCAAATCCCAATGAGCAAGCACCAAGGACCACGGACCAAGGAGCGAATTCGAGGTCTGAATCTGAAATCTCAAATCTGAAATCTCAAATCTGAAATCTCAAATACCCGATGACCAACCGCCCACGCCGCACTGCTCAGAAAAGCCCCCTTGCGGCCTGGCTCGCACAGGCAAGGGAGCTGGCGCGCAAGTGCCGGCGCGTGCTGCGCCGCGACTGGGCCGGCTGGCGGGCCGCGGTCGGCGGCTCTCGGCCGGGCAGACACCGGTTGTTCAGCTTCACTTATCACCGCGGGCAGATGCTCCGTCGCATCCACTTGCAGCTCAAACCCGACGGCGGCGCCGTGCTGCTGGTCGATGCACACGACGCCGTCCACCTGAACCCCACGGCCGCATGGCTCGCCCGGCTCGCGCTCGAAGGAGTGCCGCCGGGGCGGATCGTGCGCCTGATCGAGCGGAAATATCCGCGCGCAGATCGCGCCCAAGTGGAAGCCGATGCCCAACTCGTGATGCGCCTGGTGGACCATCTGGCCACCACCACCGACGCCTGTCCCACGTGTGGATTGCCGGAAGGCCGGCGCGCGGACCTGTTCAGCCTGCCCCCGGGGGCCCCTTTCAAGGCCGATCTGTGTCTGACCTACGGCTGCAACAACGCCTGCGCCCACTGCTACAACCCGCCCCAGCGGCGCGCACTGGGTTCGTTGGATGTGCGCGCGTGGCGCCGCGTGCTGAAGATTCTGGCGCGAGTAGGCATTCCCCAGGTGATCTTCACCGGCGGCGAGCCCACATTGGTCGACTACCTGCCCGAGCTGGTGCGCTATGGCGCGCGCCTGGGGCTGGTCACGGGGCTCAACACCAACGGCCGGCGCCTGGCCGATCTCCGCTTTGCCGAACGCCTTGCTCAGGCCGGGCTGAGCCACGTGCAGGTCACGCTGCTGGCTCATCGGGCCGAGCTGCACGATCAAATGGCCGGGACCCGCTCCTTTGACGAAACCGTGCGCGGGATTCGTAGTGCGCTGGCCGCGGGGCTCTTCACGATTACCAATACCACGCTCACGCGCCGTAACGCGCCCCGGGCCGAAGAGGTGGTCGATTTCCTCCACGAGCTGGGCATCCGCGCCTTTGCGGCCAACGGCATGATCCATTCGGGCAGCGGACGCAACCATCCCGACGCACTGGCCGAGGAAGAACTCGGCCCGCTGCTGGTGAGCCTGCGCGATCGGGCGGCGGAGCGCGGCATGCGCTTCCTCTGGTACACGCCCACGGCCTATTGCCGCCTTTCGCCGCTCGAGCTGGAGCTCGGCCCGCGGCGCTGCAACGCCGCGGAATACTCGATCTGCATCGAGCCCAACGGCGACGTGTTGCCCTGCCAGTCGTACTACCAGCCGGCGGGCAACGTGCTGCGCGATCCCTGGGAGCACATCTGGCACAGCCCGCTGTTCCGCAGTTTCCGCGACCGGGTGGCCGATCCGGCCGGCAGCGGGCTGCCCGAGGCGTGCTGGCACTGTGCGGATTTGGCCGTGTGTGCGGGCGGCTGCCGGTTGGAGCGCGAACGGGGCCTTGTGCCGCTCGCCGCGAAACGGGCCGGCGGCCCGACCGAGAGTGCAGCGATTCCCAAGGCGGCTGCGGGCAGTCACCACACGAGTCGCCCGCAAGCCGCGGCGCGCTTGGAAACCAATCCGGTCCGCGCGACCGCTGGAAAGGAGAATCTGACGTGAGCCTTCTGAAGAGAATGGGCCTGGCCCTTGAGCCCCGGACGGCAGACCCCTTGAAGCGCGCGGGATTGAAGCCGGGGTTGTACCACTACCCGCGCGACTCGGGCGAGGGCACTTACACGCGATTTCACCTGCGCGTGGACCCGAGCGGCGACGGGCTGTTGCTGGCCAATGCCACGGCCGCGGCGCGATTGCGGGCCTCGGGCTTGATCATCGCCAAGGCGCTGCTCGAAGGTGAGCCGACCGATCGGATCGTCGAGCGCCTGCAAAGCGTGTTTCGCGCGCTGGACCGGCAACAAGCCGCCGCGGACATCGAGCGCGTACGCGAATTGATCGCGCGGCTGGATTCACCGGGCGACAACTACCCGATCCTCAACCTCGACGACCCGGCGTTTGCCCGCGATGTGCCGCCGCTGGAGAAGCCGATCGCCGCGGACGTGCCGCTCGGCGATATGGGGCGGCTGGAGAGCGTGCTGCGGCGGTTGTGGGAGCTGGGCATTCCGCAGGCGCGATTGCTGGCTGCTGACGATTTCGAGCCGCGCGCTGCCGTGCGCGCCGTGGAGCTGGCCGAAGACCTGGGGATGATCGCGGGCGTGCGCGCCAAAGCCGCGGTGTTCAACCAGGGCACATTGCTCGCCGATCTGGCCCGTGCCGGTCTGGACCATCTGGACGTGTGGTGCTTCTCGCTGGTCGGGGCGGTCCATGACGCGCTGGCCGGAGCAGGCGACTTCGCCGAGTTTCGCCGCGCCGCGGAAACCGCCCGGCGCGAAGAGGTCTGTCCGGTGGCCGTGATGGCCCTGTTGCGACAAACCGCGGACAGCATCGAGGAATCGATCGAAGCGGTGGCCGACTTGGGCCTGGGCGCGCTGGCCTTGTTTGCTGTGGCCACCACCGAGGCGGAGGAATCGGGCGGCCCGCTCTGCGCCGATGAGCTTTTCCAGGTGGCCCGCCTCATCGAAGAGGCGGCCGACGAGTACGACGTGCGCCTGCTGTGGTATGCGCCCATGCGCTTTGATCCTGACCGTTCCCTCGACGAACAGGTGGCGGCCGGGCCGCGCACCAGCGGCGATATGTGTGTGCGCGTGGAAGCCGACGGTGCGGTTTATTTGGCTCGCGGGCCGAGCCGGCCGGCGGGCAACGTGCTCACGCAGGATTGGGAAGCCATTGCCCGAAGCCCCGTGTTCCGCAACTACCGGCGCATGGTGGAAACGGCGCTCCACTGCGAGCTGTGCCCGGGCCTGATTTGCCGCCCGCTCGACTGCCCGCGCAATCCCGCGCGTTGGGCATGGGTGGGAGATGGGATGGTAGAATCGAGAGCGTTGTGAGTCCCGTAGCCGCCGTCGCCGGACGGCGGA
>CAYXPN010000074.1:0-5525 GCA_964467075.1 uncultured Planctomycetaceae bacterium | reverse complement strand
CGTAGCCGCCGTCGCCGGACGGCGGATCGTCCACGCTCTGGCGAGCGTGGCTACCCGTTTGGCAGACGCCACCCGGCGAGCATCGCCACTGCGCAGCGGCGCCGGACTCAGTTTGGCGGGACGAGATGATTCGGTGTTCCGGCTCAGAGACGCATCCTGGAGCAGCGAGATGAGGCAAGTCCTGTTCTGCACAACGGTGGTCTGGCTGACTCTTGCCCAGGCAAGGGCCGACGACTGGCCGCATTGGCGCGGACCGAATCGCAACGACGTGGTGGCCGAGCCGTCGGGCTGGAATGGCACTGCGTGGGCGCTGAGCGAATCGTGGAGCACCAACGTGGGCGAAGGCGGCTCCTCGCCGCTCGTGGTGGACGGACGGCTCTACACCATGGGCTGGCGCGACGGGCGCGACCGCGTGGTTTGCCTGGACGCGGAAACGGGCAGGCTCCTCTGGTCCGCGGAGTACGACTGCCCGCAATACGGCCGGCTCTCCACCGGTGACAAGGGCGTGTATTCCGGCCCGTCGTCCACGCCGGAGTTCGACCCGGAAACCAAGTACCTCTACACGCTGAGCATCGACGGCGATTTGAATTGCTGGGACACGCGCCAGCGCGGCAGGAAGGTCTGGGGCATGAACCTGCACGAGCGATTCCACGTGCCCCGGCGACCCAAGGTCGGGCGCAGCGGCCAGCGCGACTACGGCTACACGTCCTCGCCGCTGGTCTGGGGCGACTGGCTGATCGTCGAAGCGGGGGCGAAAGAGGGCAACCTGGTCGCCTTCGACAAGCAGACCGGCCAGGCGCGCTGGGCCTCGGAGAGCACCTCGCCGGCCGGCCACAACGGCGGTCCCGCACTGATCCGCGTCGAAGGCGTGCCGTGCGTGGCGATCCACAACCACGCCGGGCTGCTCGTGGCCCGGCTCGACGCAGGAAACGAAGGCCGGACCGTGGCCACCTGGGACTGGGAGACCGAATTTGCCAACAACATCGCCTCCGCCACGGTCCACGACCGCTACGTGCTGCTCACCTCGTCCTACAATCACCACCAGATCGCCAAGTTCGAGATCACGCTCCGGGGTGCGAGAAAGCTGTGGGAGCAAGGCTGCGCGTCGAAGGTCTGTTCGCCCGTGGTTTTCGACGGCCACGTGTACTGGGCCTGGCAGAAGGTGATGTGCCTGGACTTTGACTCCGGCAAGGTGCGCTGGCAAGGCGGGCGCATCGGCGATCCAGGCTCGGTCATCGCCACCGCGGACGGCCGGCTGATCGTTTGGGCCAACCGGGGCGACCTGCTGCTGGTGGAATCCGCGGCCCGATCGCCGGATCAATACACCGAACTGGCCGCCTACAAGAACCTGGGACGCGACGACGCCTGGCCCCACCTGGTGCTGGCCGCGGGCAGGCTGTATTGCAGGGACCGCGACGGCAACCTGCGGTGTTTTGCAGTCGGCCGCTGAGCGCCAAGCGGAGGCTTGACCCGAACCGGAAGTCCCAGTGGGCCCTTGGTTGCGAGAGCAGGATGCCGTAGGATCAACAACCGGCGCCCGAGCAGACACGTCGCCGGCCAATCCAACAGAAGGAGAGACAAGCCATGTTGCGCCACTTGTTTGCCACGTTGCTGGCCGCTTTGGTGGTCGCCGCGGTCACGCGCGCTGTCGAAGACGAGCAAGCCGCCACGCCCGCGGATCAGATTCGCCAGCTCATTCCGGGCGCCGCGGCCATGCGCACCGCGGATTTCAAGCGAATGGCCACTTCGCCCACCACGCCGAAAGCGTCCGACTTCGAGGACAAGTCCCTCACGCTCATGTTTTGGACCATTCCGCACGTCGCAGACGCGGACGAAGAGACTCGCGAGGAGTTCGAGTTTGTTACCGAAAGGATACCCCGGCCCTCGGACCTTGCCCGCGAGATGTGGCGTACCGTGGGTGCCGGCGGGGTGCGGATCCAGACCGGGCCGGTGACCGCCATCCACGCCGAGCGCATCACCAAGATGCACTGCAAGGTGGAGGGGGACCGGGCAACGGGCACGGTCCATTTCGAGGTGCCCGACTTGTACCGAGGCAAGGTGGACTTCGTGGCCCGGCAACACGACGGCAAATGGCGGATCGAGGAATTCTCGATGCCCGCCCGCAAGATTCACATCGTGCGCGATGAGCAGGGAACATGGCGCGAAAAGACGAGCCGAACAGACGGCGATTAGGACTTGTAAAGGAATTGTTTGCCGAATTCGATGCGCAGCCCCGGGTGGCCGGGGCTGGAGCGAAGCGCAGCCCCGGGAAGTAATACTCTTACAAGTTCTTAGCGTCTGCCTGACAAGGCGCTACCCGCGGTAGCCACCGAAAGCCACACGGTGGAACGTCAAGTTGGTTGCGGAGCGTTGGTGCGTGCCGTTCCACGCTCTGGCGAGCGTGGCTACCGCGTGCCGTTCCACGCTCTGGCGAGCGTGGCTGCCGTAATCAGACACGGACTCGCTGCTGTAGGATGCAAACCCGGCGGCGCGTGTGGCCCGCCGTGTGCCAAGGAGCCCGACCATGCAAGCTCGGCCCACCCGAAGTGCGAGCGTGCGCACGGCAGCCGTCGGCGCACTGCTCGCAAGCACGCTGCTCGCGGCGGTGCTGCTTTGCGCGCGCCCCGCCCTCGCCCAGGACTACTCGTTCTCCGTGCCCGAGATGAAGATGCTCGTGACGGCCCAGCAGGACGGCTCGGTGCGGATCGTTTACGACATCACGTTTCACAACAACCCGGGCGCGCACGTGATCGATGTGGTCGATATCGGCACCCCGGACAAGCGCTACGACCTGAAGGATATCCGGGCGTCGGTCGGCGATTGGAACCTCAGCGACTTCCGACACTCGACCTACATCGACTGCGGGTTCGAGGTACACCTGGGCGGCGCTGCCATTGCGCCGGGCGACTCGGGCACTTTGCACGTCGAGTTCGAGATGCCCGAGCGCATCTATCAGGACACCACGCGCAGCGACTACGCTTCGCTGCGCATCACGCCCACGTGGTTCGATCCGCAGTGCCTCAGGGGCAAGACCCACCTCCAGGTGGCCGTCCAACTGCCCCAGAGCGTGCAGCCCGAGGAGGTGCTCCACCAGAGACTCAACTTCACCTCCAAGGCGCGCACCGACCGCGGGGCCCTGGTGGGCTGGGACTTCGGCCGGGTGCGCGTGGACGGGCCGCACATGGTGGCCCTCTCGTTTCCCAAGCGCGACCTGAAGCACGTGGTGGTCAAGACCCGCTGGCAGATGTTGCGCGAATGGTTCGCCGGATCGACACCGGCACGCCTGCTGACTGCCGCGGGGTTCCTGGGGCTGTTCGGCTTCCTGTTTTTCCGTTTCAGCGCAGGGACGGGCATTTCGGTGTTCGTGATCTTTTCGGCCGTGGCCGTGTTGCTGTTCATCCTCAGCCCCGGGCTGCAGCTTTTGAGCCTGCCGCTGGTGGTGGTGGCGATCGGGGTGAACGAGTGGTGCCTGGCGCGGCGCCGGGCCCACTACATGCCGCCGATTGCCCAGGTGGAAGGCGGCGGGATCAAGCGCGGGCTGACGGCCCCGGAGGCGGCCGCCCTGCTGGAGCTGCCGCTGTCGAAGGTGCTGGGGCTGGTGATCTTCGGCATGCTCAAGAAGGGCATCCTCCGCCAGGTCGACGCCGATCCGCTGGTGGTGGAGCCGACCGAGGATTTCCGCATGCCCGACGAGGCCAAGGCCAGTGAGAAGCAGCGGGGCAAGTTCTATCGCCGGGCCGGCCAGCGCCGGGGCATCGTGGTCCACCAGTACGAATATCCCTTCATCTTCCTGCTCCAGTCCAATCCCGCTAAACCCGTGAGTGCCATCAACTTCGGCGTGCTGCTGCGCCTGCTGATGGAACGGGTGGTGCGTCGGATGCGCGGTTTCGACCTTTCCGACACCCGGGCCTATTACCGCTCCATCGTGCGCCGCGCGGTCGAACAGGCTGCGGCTGTAGGCGACGTCGCCCAGCGCGAAAAGGCCATCGACCGCGATTTCGAATGGATTCTGATGGACGACGACTATCCGACCGTGTTTACCCGCGGCCGGCCTTACGTGCCCATTTGGTGCCGCGGGGCGGCGATGGCCGGCGGGCAGCCCGGCGGATCGGTTCCCGCTCCATCTGCACCGGCCGGTCGCACGACCTTCGGCGACGTGTCGGCCTCGTTTGCCGGCTGGGCCGAGAACACCATGGGCAGCCTGGCGTCGGCCATTGCGCCGGGCTCGCTGGGGGTGACGCAGCCGAGCGGCGGATTGCTCAATCTGAGCGGGGCCGACCGCGTGACCGGCGAGTTCTTCCAGGCCCTGGCCGAGGCGGCCCAGAGCAGCGGCAGTGGTGGGGGCGGAGGCGGGGGGTGCGCGTGCGCGTGTGCCGGATGTGCCTGCGCCTGCGCGTGTGCCGGCGGCGGGCGGTGAGGTCCCTCGCGCGCGATTCGTATTCTTGGCGCGCGCACCGCGCGCCCCGGCGGTTCGAGCCTGCTGCACTGCTGGACAAGCCGGCAGTGCCACCCGGCCGCCAGCGGCTGGGTGGCCGGGGCTGGACGGACGCCCGAAGGGCGACCGGAAGCCCCGGTTTTCCGGAGTTTCGCTACGCTCCAGCTCGGGCCACCCGGGTTGCACGCTGGTTTTCGGATAGTCGCTTAATCCCTGCCAGGACGGGAAAAAACCACACCCGGGATCAGCGAATTGGCCTCCCCACGCTTCGACCTGCCCCAGAAGGACCTGCTGGCCGAGCAGGCCCACTGGCTGGGCCCTGCGCGCGCCAGGCTGCTGCGGCGCGTCGCCGTGGCCCGGCGGGGCCGCGTGCTCGACCTGGCCTGTGGCTTCGGCGCGGTAACCGGGGAGTTGGTCCGGCGTGCGCTGGGGCCGGTGGCGGCCGTGGACAGCCGGGTGCACGCGCTGGCCGACGAGCCGGCGGCCTTTGGTGGAGCACGGCGCGTTTGCGCCGATGCGCGACGGTTGCCTTTCCAGGCCGGCTCGTTCGACCTGGTCTTCTGCCAGTTCGCCTTCCTGTGGCTCGACGCGCCGGCCGTGGCCGCAGAGGTCCATCGCGTGCTGGCACCCCGAGGCGTGCTCACGGCGTTGGAGCCGGACTTCGGCGGGCTGATCGAACACCCGCCAGAGACCGCGTGTGGCGAGTTGTGGATGGCGGCCCTCGACCGCGCCGGGGCTGATCCGCTCATCGGGCGAAAGCTGCCGGGGCTGCTTGAAAGGACTGGGTTTCGGGTACACGTGGACCTGCTGGACCGGCTCGAACCGCCGCGTTCGGCGCGATTTCGGTTCCTGCGCGGCCTGCCGCTCGAACCACGGGAGCTTCGCCGGCTCGAACGGATCGAGGCCGCGACGGGCGGGCAAGCGGGCCAGTGGCAAGAGGTTGCCCACCTGCCGGTGTTCCTCATCGCCGCGGAGAAGAACGAGGCGCTTTGATCAAAGCCGAAAGCGGCGGTCGGCACATGGCGAGCCGGGAGCGTAAGGACTTGTAAAGGAATTGTTTGCCGAATTCGATGCGCAGCCCCGGGTGGCC
>CAYXPN010000073.1:8717-18607 GCA_964467075.1 uncultured Planctomycetaceae bacterium | reverse complement strand
GCGCGACTTGTACACTACTGAACAACATGCGCGCACGGCGCGCAGAAGCCACAGCCTAAGACTCTAACGCACAAGCTGACGGCCAAAGGCGCTGATCGGGCGGCGTTCCGGCCGGGTGGCAACCGTTGACGGCTTGGCGGGGGGCTGGGCCGGTATGCGGCGCAAGACAACGTGTTTCTGCGGCAGAAACCTTGGCCCAGAAGTGGCGTCTGTCCGCTTCCTCGCCTGGTCACACCCCGTGGCGTCTGTGCGCCTTGCCTCCGCGCCTTCGGGCAGGCCGGGCTGCTGCGCCCGGCGCAGGCCGGACCCGGGTCTGTCCGAAACGAGCCTTCTCGGGAATAATGTTCACAGACCGACGGGCCCGCCGCCGCTTCTCTCTGCGGCACAGGCCGTCCTGCCAAGTGCGGGCTCGAGCGGCGCAAAGGACGCTTTGGCGGGATGAGTGAATACGCTGTGATCGACAAACAGACGTTTGAAGTGCGGGCTTTGTTGCTGGGCGAGCGGATCGACATCCGCGCTGTCGAAGGCCGGCGCCTGGCCCGTTTGCCGTTGACCTTGGCGGTGCCCGGCGGGGGTGTGGCCGTGGTACTCCGCTATGGGGCCGTGGTTCTGGCCGGCGTGGAGCCGGATGCAGAAACGACGTTTCTGCGAAACCTGCAATTGTGCGTCAGCGGGCCCTACGACGAACCCGAGACCGAATCGGTCGAAGTGTGCATCGCGCCGCAAGAGCGCGAGGGCATGAGCGGCAATGCCGTCCAGCTTGCCGACGGCAGCGTGGAGCGCCTGCAAGTAGTGGCCGACGTGCTCAGCAAGAGCGTGCTGCTCGCGCGTTACGAGGCCAAGGTGGCCGCAGAGTTCGACCGCGTCGAGCCGTTCGCCGCGAGTCTGGAGGGCCGGGGCAGGCTCGGCCGCCGCGCCCGGGCTTTTTTGCAACACATCGGCAGGGCCCTGCAGGTGGAGCACCGGATGGTCGGGCGCGCCGAGGTGATCGAGAAGCCGGAGTTGATCTGGGAACGTCCCGAATTGGAGCGCCTCTACTTGCGCCTGGAGGACGAATTCGAGATTCGTGAACGCTATGCGGCGCTGGAACGGAAGCTGGAGCTGATCTCGCGTACGGCACAGACAGCCCTCGAGCTACTCCACACACGGCGCAGTCTGCGTGTCGAATGGTACATCGTGATTCTGATCCTCGCTGAAATTGTGCTCACCGTGGGCCAGATGCTCTTCGGCACGCACTGAAGCTGCGGCCCGGCCCAGGGGGTGTCCGGTCGGCTGAATGTGAGGGCGCGGTCCTGAATCGCCCGCAGCCTGCCCGCTGCTGGAGATCACGCTTTCGCCCGGCCGCGGTCGCACGCTGCTTTTTCGGTGCGGCCGCGGTTCAGGACACGCGAGGACCCGCCAGCCGGAGCGCTGAATCTCTTCGCATGGCTCCGGGACAGGGGACGCGTCGGGTGAAGGCTCCCCCCAGATTTTCTATCATACCCTGTTTTCCCATCTTCTCCGCAAGCCCGCACAACCGTCAAACTCCACTCAATTTTCCATGTTCCCCGCCCGATACCATGCCCAGCCGGCCCCGCCGGGAGTGCCGTCGATCACTGCGCGCCTGCCAGCCAATCCCCGGGAGGGCGAAGCTCCTGCTGAGCCGTCCCGTCCGTCAATGCGCGCACGCCAAATGCCGGCCTCGCAGCCAAACCTCCTTCGGAGACAGCCATGTCGTACCTTGCCAATCGTGTCGGTCGCAACGGCCCGGGCAGCCAGCTTCGACGACCGGTCGCGCCCGTCGGTCGGCTCACCATCGCAGTAACAGGCATCGCAGCGGCGGGCGTGATCGGACTGTGCGCCGTTGCTGACGATGGGAGTTCGACGCTCAGATGGCCGCAGTCGGCAGCGGGCCTGCGGTCCCCTGCGGCGAGTGTCTCTGCCAACACCGCCCACGATGCACAGCAACCGGACGACCGCCACGCCGGCGCCAATCAGCCCATGCGACTGCCGGTTCTGATCCCGGCTTCCGGCCGGAGGAAGTCTGCGGTCGCCTCGCCGGACCCCGGGCGTCTCGATCCGCCCGTGCGCCTCGAATTCGCCGCGGACTCTCCGGCGCTGGGCCCGCCCGCTCCGGCGAGCGAACTGCGCATGTGGGCGGTCTCGGAAGAGCCTGTGCAACCCGTGGAGCCCAAGGTGGCGGGCGCGCACCCGGCCGCGGCCGACCGGATTGCCTGGCCTGACTCGTGGGCCCACCCGGGGCTGCGCCCGGATGTGCCTGGTGCTGAACCCGCGGCCGTGGAACTCTCTTTCCAAGAGGGATCTTCCGGCGTGTCTCGAGCGGACAGCACTCAGCATGCCCAAGAGCACTCTGCCTCGCCGCCCCGATTGCGGACGGTGGCCGCTGATGAACCGGCCCACGGTGCCGAGCTGCGCCTGGCTTCATTCGTGGGTTCGAGCGAAGGCTCGGCGACCGGCACTTCCAGCGACGGCTCGGCCGGCGCAGACGCGAGGCCGGAGTGGATGATCCGCCAAGCCGCCCACCTTCGGGCCGCTGAAGATTCGTCTTCGGCCGCGGTTTCGTCAGGCGCAAGCGATGCCCGGCTGGGGCCGTTTCAGATCGTCGACTCGGCGCACGAGCTGACCGTCTGGCTGCGCGGCACGCGGCGCTTGCTGCCCGCGAGCGAGGTGGTCGAGGCTGTGCCGGGCGATCCGAACATCTGCCAGGTGTTTTGGGACCGGACCCAAGAGATCGTGGTGGTGGGGCGCAACGTGGGATCGACCTCGGTCACCTTCCACTTCCGCGACCAGGCCTGTCCGCCCTATACGTGTCAGGTCCGCGTAGCGGTCGCTCCGGAAGACGGCCCGCCGACGCCGCGTGGCACGCCCGGAGCCCCAGCGACGGGCGTGGTTCATCGCAATTGATCGGTTGGGCGGTGTGGCCAGGGGTCCTCACGACGGGCAAGCAGCGCCGGGAGCGGCGAGGCACTGCTTCTGGCGAAGCAATGGCACACTGAATTCTCGGGCACCCTCGTCTAGCCAAGAAAGCTGCCCAAGAAAAAGGGAACCGTCGCCCAAAGGCGACGGTTCCGGGGCGGCAAAGTTTTGAGGCAGCAAAAAGAGAGTGCCGCCCTTGGATGTGCAATGTACCACGGCGGCCGGCGATTTCAAGCCCTCGACCCGTGAATTAGCCCCGATCCGCCCGGGCAAATACCACGCAGTGGGGTTACGACTCCGACACTCGGTAGGGTTTCCCTGCCCTGCAGCAGCCGGGCCACTTTGCGCCGTCGCCCTGGTTGTTCTCGATTGCGCAGATTCAAGCGCGCTCAGGCGTCGAGCAGTTCGCAGTAGTGGCCCAGCAGTGCCGCGCCCGCCTGGTGTCGATCGAACACCTCTTCGGCCCGCCTCCGCGCAGCCGCGCCCATGCGCCGGCACAGGGACTGGTCGGCCAGCAGGCCGCAGGTCGCTTGGGCCAGGTCCTCAGGATCGCCGGGGGGCACTAGAGCGGCGCACCGGCAGCCCGGCGGGAAGATCTCCGGTGTGCCGCCCACGGCCGTGGCCACCACCGCCACGCCCGACGCGGCCGCTTCCAAGAGCACGCGCCCGAGCGGCTCCTGGCGCGCCGGGTGGACGAGCAGTGCTAACTCGTTGAGCATCTCGGCCACGTCGTCGCGTTGGCCCAGCAGGTGCACGTGCCCGGCCAGGGGCCCGCGGGCCGCTTGCTCCAGCGCAGCCTCAAATTCGCGGGATTCGGGCTTGTCGGACCAGCGCCGGCCCACGACCACGAAATGGGCGTCCGGTCGCTGTGCGGCCACCGACTGCGCGGCGCGTACGAGCACGTCGTGGCCTTTGCGCAGACAAATCTGCCCGATCGTGCCCAGCAGCTTCGCGTCGGTCGGCAGGCCGAGCTCTTGTTGCAGCCATCCGGTGGGCGGTCGCGGCCGGAATCGGAGCAGGTCCACGCCGTTGTAGAGCACGTGGGTCTTCTCTGCGCACAGGCCTTGGCGCAAATGGAAGGCGCGCGTTGCCTCCGAGACCGCCAGCAAGCGCGTGTGGCAGTTGAGATCAACGACAGCCTGCGGCCCGAGCTTGATGATATCGCGCAGGTGGCCCAGGCCCGGCAAAGCCAGCTCTCGCACCACCGGGCCCGAGAGCCGGATCATGGCCAGGCTGTTGGCGTGCACCAGCGCGGGCTGCACGCGGCGCATGAGCGCGGCCAGCTCCTCGCGCAGTTGGGCCAACGGCCTGCGCGAGCCGTCGCTGCGGGGCCAAAACGGCAGCACTTCCACGCCCAGGCGAGTGAACTGCCGGGCCAACGGACCTTTGGGCGGGCAGGCGGCCAGCAGTTCGACGCCCCCTGCCTGGACCGCCTCGACCAGCGCGAGCAGCGAGCGCTCGCCGCCGCTAGTGGTCGGATATTCGCAGACTACGAGCACTCGGGCCATGTCGATTGTGCGGGCTCGCCTCGCAAGCCCAAGCCTTCTCAACGTGGGCGGCTGCGCACAGCTTCGCCCACGCTTGGAAGCTATCCGAAAGTGTCAGGGAATTCCGTGTGCCACTGCTTGCCCGCCGGGCAAGCAGTGCTGGCAGCGGCGAGGCACTGCTTCTGGCGAAGCAGTGGTACACGCGCAGCCTCGGCCACGTGGCTGGGAGGCGCCGGGGCTTCACTGACGCTCCAGCCCCGGCCACCCGGTTGTAGACCACTTCCCGGCAAGCTGCCTAGAGCAGACCGTAATCGACCAGCGTGGTGCGCAGCCGGCCTTCCTGCTCCGCGGTGAGCGGTGTCATGGGCATGCGCAGCTCGCCCGTGTCGCGGCCCAGCAGCTTCATGGCGGCCTTGATGGGAATGGGATTGGTGGCCAGTCCCAGCATGTCGCGGCAGAGGGGGAAAAGCTGGTGGTGCCGGCGCTGGGCCTCGGAAAGGTCGCCGCGCTCGAAGGCGTCGATCATGGCGAGCATGTCCTGGGGCACGATGTTGCCCACCACCGAGATCACCCCGCGTGCGCCGATGGACAACAGCGGCAGCGTCAGGCTGTCGTCGCCGCTTAGGACCGTCAGGTCGGTCTGACCGATGATCTGCGAGGCCTGGTCCATCGAGCCGGTGGCCTCCTTGACCATGGTGATATTGGGCAGCTCGGCCAGGCGGATGATGGTCTCCGGTTCGATATTCCGGCCGGTGCGGCCCGGGATGTTGTACACGCAGATGGGAATGGAGACCGCCTCGGCCAGGGCGCGGAAGTGCTGGTAGAGCCCTTCCTGCGGGGGTTTGTTGTAGTAGGGAGCCACCACCAACGCTCCGTCGGCCCCGTGCTTCGCCGCAAAGCGCGTCAGGCGCAGGGCCTCCTCGGTGCTGTTGCTGCCCGTGCCCGCCATCACCTTCACGCGCCCGCCCGCGGCCTCCACCACTTCGGCGATCACCCGTTCGTGCTCGGGGTGTGAGAGCGTGGGCGACTCGCCGGTCGTGCCCACCGGGCAAAGGCATTTCACCCCGGCCTCCACCAGGAAATCTACGTTGCGGTGCAGGACCTGGAAGTCGATCTGGCCGTCGGCAAACGGCGTGATCATGGCCACCGACAGGCCGGCAAACTCCTCGCTGCGTGTAGACATGGCCGGGTTCCCTATTTCAATGGTCGAGCTTTCCTCGTAGTCCGACACAGCTAAACTGCGGGGTGCCACGGTTGGCTTGCCCAAGCGTGTATTCGGCACTGCTGGACAAGCCAGCAGTGGCACCCGACTCCACACTTCACGTGTGTCGGACTACTCGTCCAACGCGCTCAATGCTCACTGCCCGACACCAGACGTTTCATCTCGCGCACCGCGCGCACCATGCCGACCATCACGGCCCGGGCCACGATGCTGTGGCCGATGTTCAGTTCGTGCATTCCCTCGATTCCCGCCACAGGCCGCACGTTGTGGTACGTCAGGCCGTGGCCCGCGTGCAGCGCCGGGCCCAGCCCGCGCACCTGCGCCGCGGCCCTCTGGAGCGTTTCCAGTTGCTCCCGGCGCTCGGGGCCGGGGCGGGCCAGGGCGTACTGGCCGGTGTGCAGCTCCACGGCGTCGGCGCCGAGCCGGCCCGCGGTGTCGATCTGCCGGGCATCCGGGTCGAGGAACAAGCTTACCGAGATTCCCGCATCCTGCAACCGGCGCACCACGCCGGCCACTTGGGCTTCATGGGCCAGCACGTCCAGCCCGCCCTCGGTGGTGATCTCCTCGCGCCGTTCGGGCACCAGCGTGGCCTGATCGGGCACCACCTGGCAGGCGATCTGGACGATCTCTTCGGCGCAGGCCATCTCCAGGTTGAGCTTGCAGGTGACGGTCTGGCGCAGGATGTGCAGATCGCGGTCCTGGATGTGGCGGCGGTCTTCGCGCAGGTGGATGGTGATCGCGTCTGCCCCGCCCAGTTCGGCCAGGGCCGCGGCCCAGACCGGGTCCGGCTCGAACGTGCGCCGTGCCTGGCGCACGGTGGCCACGTGATCGATGTTCACCCCCAGTTCCGGCATGGCACGTGTCGCCTTTCCAGCCTTTTTAAGTCGCTCCAACCACATCTGTAGGGTGATCTGAACCGGGAGCTGACGCTCCCGGCTCGCCCGTTCCAACTCCCGGCTTTCGGCTTTCCGCCTTGCATCCCGTGGGGATAAACCCCACGGCTCGCGCTGTCTCCTCCGACTTCCGACCTCCGACTTCTCGAAACCGTGCCTCATCTGGCAACGCTGCCCTGGCGCCGACCGACCGTGCCAGCATCAGCTTGTCCCACGCTACCGCCGATCCTCCTCGGCCAGCACCTTTTCCACCATGTCGGCCCGGGTGGCGATGTTCTCGATCTTGCGGGCCAGCATGCTGGGGGTGACGGACTCGGCCAACATGGTATCGACCATCACGAAATTGGGCTTGCCGCGGATATCGCGAATGGCGAACGCGCCGGCTGGAATGGCCAGGTTCTTTCTGAGCACCGCTTCGTAGAGCTTGGCATCGGCCAGCCCGCATTCGCTGTAGACCACCACCAGCTCGTCGTCGGTGCCGGCCTTGCGCCGGAAGAATACGGTCACGGTCTGGCTTCGGCCGTCGGGCAGCGAGAGGCGAAATTGCCGGCTGTTGCCCGAGCCGCTCGGCTCCACGCCCAGCAATTGGGCCGTACGGCCGACGCACTCGTCCACGTCGAGTTGCGGGTGCGCGGCGGGGTGGGACTTTTCGAGCCACTTTCTCCAGCGCGCCGCATCCGTGCCGAAATCCTGGCCCGTGATGCGCCTGAGCGCCTCACACACATCGAGCGCCAGCCGGCCGTTTTCGAGCAGGTCCACCAGCGGTCCGACCGCCTGGGCGGCGCGCATCTCGCCCAGCGATTCGACCGCGGCCCAGACGACCGACTCGTTGGTCGAGTCGAGGCAGCCGAGAAGCGGCTCCACGGCCCGTGCGGCCACGAGCTTCTGGCGTGCTCTGCGGCGCGTGGCCGGCTCCTGGAGCTGCTCGACCCACTGGCGAAGCTCTTCGGACGAGGCTGCCTCGCTCATCTGGCCTTCCTTTCGGTGATAGCGTTTCGGGTAACACCCCAGCGCCTTAAAGTCGCCCGGCCACTGGAGAAACGCGCTTCGTCGCGTCCGTTTGGCCTGGAGGGACGCGCTTCGTCGCGTCCGCGATGGCCCGCACGTGTGGTGCGGCAATTTCTGCGGCCACGACGGAGCGTGGCCCTCCATGCTCACCACAATGCCCTGCCGGCGGCGCAGCCCGGCAACCGATTATAGCCGTTGGGTGTTGCCCTTCAAGGAGCCCGAACCTGGAACAAACGGACACTCTGCGGCCGATGGGCGAACCGGGCGGTATGCGGCCGGTCGATGGATTGTGAGGGCTGGACCGACAGACCGGCGAAAACCCCACGCCGGGCAAGCCGGATTTGCGGCTTCCGCGGCCCGGCTGCTGGGCTAGAGTTGTTCTGTGAGCAAGCGCCCGGCGTACGCGCGCCGTCAACAATCGGACGCGGGGCGCGAACGATCCCCAGGCACCCCGGGCGATCAAGAGGGCAAATGGCCAACACCACGGAGTGGCATCGATGAAATGTCGTGATCTGGCGGCGCGCATCGAGCAACTGCAACCCCGGGCCATGCCGCGCGACGTTGCCCGGCTCTGCCTGCTGTTGGCCAACCACGTGGACAATCTGTCCGAGCTGGAAGACGACGAGCACCTGTCGGATGCGTGGAAGGAGATGGGCATCCGCTTGCAGGCGGCCACGGATCAACACGCCGCCATGACCGCGGAACTGGAGAAACTGGCCCAGGGCGATCCGCGCCGGTTCACCATGGAGCAGGTGTGGGTGCTCATCAGGGCCATCAAGGTGCAGAGCCAGATTCTGCAGCTCTACGTGGGCCCGCCGCCTGTTGGGGAAGATACGTAGGGTGGCTGCTTGCAGCCACGCGTCTAGCACGGACTGCTTCTGCGGCGTGTCCAAGACAGCGGCGCAAAACTCGCGCACGGCGATTCGGCACGAACGCGTGCGTGCAAGCACGCAGCCTATAAGATGCCTGAAGCCGCTCACGGCGAAGACGCATCGGCCAAAGATTGCGCGTCGAGAATCGTCCAGACGGGGAAGCGCGCTGCCAGTTCGGCCTTGTATTTCTCGATGTGTTCCACCGCGCGCTGGGCGCGGATCTTGTCGCGAATCTCCGACTGCGCCTCGACAAAAGGCTCCAGGCCCGCGGGCTTGCGCTCCAGCACCCGAATGATGTAGTAGCCGTTCCAGTCTTCCAGGATCGGGCTCAATTGGCCCACGGGCAGAGCTTCGAGGGCCTGGCGAAGAACCGGCGAAAGGCGGCGAGACGTATCGGGCCACTGGCGCACGCCGCCTTCGGCAGCCGTGGGCCCGTCCGAGCCCGAGGCGGCCACCTCGGCAAAGTCTTCGCCGTCGAGAACCCGATTGCCCATGGTGGCAATGGCCGCAAACGCCTCGGCCTTGCTCGGATGTCGGGAAAAGGAAACGCGCAACTCCTGCCAGCGGGTGCGCGCCGGTTTGTCGAATTCTTCGAGGTGTTCGCGATAGTAGGCCAGCATTTCGTCGTAGGTGATTTCCTCGTCCACTTTGGCCTGTTGGCGCAACCACTGCTGGGCAAGCGTCTGTTCGAGAAACGCCCGAAAATCCTGCTCCAGCGAAGTGCCCCGGGCGCGCAGGGCACGGTCCAGCTCCGCCCAGGAAGACACGCCGAGCTGCTCGCGGAGCTTGGGGACTTCCTGTTCGTCGTAGTGTCGGCGGATTTGCTGCTCGACCTGGGTGAAACCCTCCGCAGGGATTCGCTGCCTGGCATCGAGGTAGACCGACCGGGTGTCTATCTGGCGGCGCAGCAACTGGCTGAGCATGGCGGCACGCTGCCCGGCCGATTCGGTCACCATGTCGCCCGATCGGCCCGCCCGCTGCTGGGCCTCGTGAATCGCCCGCCGGATTTCCTGCAAAGTCAGTTCGCGCTGGCGTTCCACCTCCTCCGGGTCGAGCTGCTTCTGGGCGATGTTCTGCCGGATCACCCGATCCATGCTGGCCAGCAGGTCGGCTGCCAGAATCACCTCCGAGCCCACCCGGGCGAGCACCACGGCCGACTCGCAGCACTCCGGCGGCGCGACTTCTGCCGGGGGCGCGCCGGGCGCGCCGCCGGCGCCGGGCAACGGTCCCCGCGGCGATGGTCGCGGGGCGCGCGCGGTGCGGGCAGGATACACACCGGTGATTCGGCCGGCCGGCCGGCTCGCACCCTCGGCCAAGAAATGTCCGGCCGCAGCGCCGGGCGGGGTGGCTTGCGCCGGGAACATGGCTGCCCCGGCCGGCTCGTTGCGTGCCATGCGCGGCGCGGGCCCAGCCGCGGCTGCGGGCGCGGGCCGGCCCCAGGAAGGTGCCGGCTGGGGAGCCGGCGACTGGGGAGCGGGCGACTGGGGAGCGG
>CAYXPN010000073.1:0-8617 GCA_964467075.1 uncultured Planctomycetaceae bacterium | reverse complement strand
GGCGACTGGGGAGCGGGCGACTGGGGAGCGGCGGGATAGGGGGCAGGCGAATAGGGAGCCGGGTAATCCGGAGCAGCGGAATACGGACCGGGGGAACCGGCAGCAGGGGAAAGGGAATACACCGGCTCCGCTCGGCCGGCGTCCATCGGGCCACCCGGTACACCGGCCGGCTCACGGCCCTCCGGCAGGCCGTCCGAATCACCCGTCCATTGGGCCAGGTAGCCGGCCAGGGCCGTATGTCCGCTCCGGCTCGCCCAGGTGGCCAGATCGTCGGCCATGGACGGGCGCAGCCAGACCATCGCGGCCAGAGTGATCGCTGCCAGAAGCGCCAACGGATATGCGTCGCGTTGCACGGGTTGCGTTCCGGGTGGAGGTGCGTCAGGTGCGGTGGCGTCGCACGCCTGAAAAATGGTGCCTGGAAGCGGGACTTGGCGGGCCCGGGCGGTCGCCGGCGATCGAAAAGCTGTGCGCAGCGCCGGCCGGCCCTTTGGGAAGGGAAGACAGCCGCTGCGTTGAAAAGGCGGTCTCGCGGCCCGTTCCAAGTAGCTGAGGCTGTCCGGGAATTGCCCCCGGATTTCGCTGAAAAACGCGGTGTGTGCCACTGTTTGCCCGCCGGGCAAGCAGGCTGACATCGGCCAGGCACTGCTTCTGGCGAAGCAATGGCACACTGGATTCCCGGCCACCCTCAAGTGGTTACAGGGGCGGGGATTATAGACGGGCCCTCATGCGCCGTGCAACAGGGATTTCGCCCTCTCCAGCAGGGCTGGCCCATCCCCTGAACTGTCTAGCGGCAGATAGCCCTCGCGCTGGTCCACCACGCGCAGCCGGCCCGCGCTCTGGGCTGCCAGGCGGCGCATTTGCCTCGCGCTGGTTCCCGCCAGCACCAAGTAATGGTCTTCCAGACGGATCGTGCGAATGCCCCACTGGTGGGCCGCGATGCGCAGCTCAGCGAGCCTGAGCAGGTTGGCGGCGGGCTCGGGCGGCGCGCCGAACCGGTCGCGCAGCTCCGCGGCAAAGTCCGCCACCTCGTCCGGCGCTGCCACGCGGGCCAGCCGGCGGTAGAGATCGATCTTCTGGCGCATCTCGGGCACGTAGCTGCGCGGCAGGTAGGCCGGCAGCGGCAGGTCGATATCCACCTCGATCACCCGCCGCGGCGGCAGGCGTCTGAGGCGCCCGACGGCCTGTTCGAGCAGTTGGCAATACAGCTCGTAGCCCACCGTGGCAATGTGTCCGCTCTGTTCGGTGCCCAGAATGTTGCCCGCCCCGCGAATCTCCAGGTCGCGCATGGCAATGGCAAACCCGGCCCCCATGTCGCTGAACTCCTCGATCGCGCGCAAGCGGCGCGCGGCATTGGGGGTGAGGCTCCGGCGGGGATCGACCAGCAGATAGCAATAGGCCCGGTGCTTGTAGCGCCCCACACGCCCGCGCAACTGGTGCAGGTCGGCCAGCCCGTAGCGGTCCGCCTCGTCGATGAAGATCGTGTTGGCGTTGGCAATGTCCAGACCGTTTTCGATGATCGTCGTGGCCAGCAGCAGGTCGAACCGCCGCCGCACGAAATCGACCATCACCTGTTCGAGCTGGTGCTCGGGCATCTGGCCGTGGGCCACTCGGAGCCGGGCCTCGGGCACGATGCGCATCAAGCGGTCGGCCACCAGCTCGATGTCGCGCACGCGGTTGTGGACGAAGAACACCTGTCCGCCGCGGCTCAGCTCGCGCATCACGGCATGGCGGATCAGGTCGGGCTGGAAGCGGGTGATGCGGGTTTCCACGGCCAGGCGGTCTTCGGGCGGGGTTTCCAGGTTGCAGATGTCCCGCAGTCCGCTCAGTCCCATGTGCAACGTGCGCGGAATGGGCGTGGCCGTCATGGTCAGCACGTCCACGGTCTGGCGCAGGGCCTTCAGGCGCTCTTTGACTTCCACGCCGAATCGCTGCTCCTCGTCGATCACCACCAGCCCCAGGTTGTGGAACTGCACGTCCGGCTGCACCAGCCGGTGGGTGCCGATCACGATGTCGATCGTGCCGGCCTTGAGCCCCTCGATGATCTCGCGCTGCTCCTTGCGCGTGGCAAATCGCGAAAGCGCCGCGAGCTCAAAGGGAAACTCCGCCATGCGCTCGCAGAACGTCCGGTAGTGCTGCTCGGCCAGCACGGTGGTGGGCACCAGCACCGCCACCTGGTGGCCCGCGTCCACCGCCTTGAACGCCGCGCGCATGGCCACCTCGGTCTTGCCGTAGCCCACGTCCCCACACAGCAGCCGATCCATGGGGCGCGAACGGAGCATGTCCTGCTTGATCGCCTCGATGGTGGCCAACTGGTCGCGCGTCTCGGGGTAGGGAAACGAGGCGTCGAACTCGCGCTGCCACTCGGTATCGGGCGGAAAGGCAATCCCCGGGCGCGAGGCCCGGACCGCCTGCATCTCGAGCATCTCGGACGCCAGGTCGGTCACGGCCTGGGCCACGCGCGCCTTCTGGCGCTGCCAGACGGCCCCGCCCAGCCGGGCCAGCGTGGGCCGGGCCTTGCGCGCTCCCACATACTTCTGCACCAGGCCGATCTTCGAGCTGGGCACGTAGAGGTGCGTGCCGCCCTGGAATTCGAGCACCAGGTGCTCCTCGGCCTGGTCGCCCTTTTCCAGCAGCTTCAAACCCCGGTAGCGCGCAATGCCGTGCGACAGGTGCACCACCAGGTCGCCCTCGCGCAACTGGGTGAAGCTGTCGATGGCCCGACCCAGCCGGCGACGCATGGGACGGCGCAGCTCTTCGCGCCCGAACAACTGCCCGCTGCCCACGAGCACGACCCCCTCGGGCGCAAAACGAAAGCCCTCGTGCAGCGTGCCCAGCGGAAAGAACAAGCGGCCCTCGGCCGCCAGACGGGTCTGGCGGAACACGTCGCTCAGCCGCTGCGCCTCGGCCTCGGTCTGGCAGACCACGAATACGTCCTGCCCCAGGCCGATCTGGTCCAATTCGGCACGCACCCGGTCGATCTGGCCGCTTAAGCGCTCGACCGACTCGATCCCCAGCCGGCAGGTCGCCTCCAGCGTATCGAGCGCCAGGCTGGAGATGCTCACCGCGCCGAACTCCAGCACGCGCCCGAGCACCCGGCTGACCGAGTGCAGGGCCTCGGGCCGCTCCACGCGCGCCAGATAGCGCCGTGCGTGCTCCTCCAGGCGTCCCGGTTCGACCAGCACCACCCAGCTCTCCCGCGGCAGATAGTCGGCCAGGTGCCCTTGCCGGTCGGCGCGCGGATCGAGCGTGGTGATTTCCACGCTTTCCAGCCGGCCCAGGCTGCGCTGGCTGGAGACCTCGAATCGCCGAATCGACTCCACCTGGTCGCCGGAGAGCTCGATGCGAACCGGATCGTGCCAGTCAGGTGCAAAGATGTCGATGATCCCGCCGCGCCGCGAGAACTCGCCCGGCAATTCCACGGCTGTGGTGCTGTGGAAACCGTTCTCCACCAGCCAGCGGGCCAGCCCGCGCAGCGAGACCTCCTGGCCTACACGCAAAGCCTGCGAATGTCGGGCCATGGCCGCGCGGTCGGGCACCGGCTGCAACAGCGCCTGGATACTGGTGAGCAAGAGGGCGGGCGGTTCGCCGCGCTCCAGGAGCTTCAACACCCGGAGCCGCTCGCCAAAGACTTCGTCGTGGATGAGCTGTTCGTCGGGCAGAGACTCCCAGGCCGGAAAACACTCGGGCGTGAGCCGACTGAACAGCTCCAGCGCGTCGGCCAGACGCTCCAGGTCCTCCGGCTCGGGAGCAACGAGCAACACCGGGCCGGGGGCCCGCGCCGCGAGTGCGGCGGCCACCAGCGCGCAAGCTGAGCCCCAGACTCCGTCGATTGCGGCCTGCCGGCCCTCTTGCAGGGCCTCGACCACCCGAGCGAAGCCTTCCTGCCGTTCAACTCGCTCGGCCAGCTCCTGGAGCCGGTCCGAGGCCGTCGTGGCCGAAAGCGTCTGTGCCATGTCCTGTGGCAATTCTACGGCCTCGGGCCAAACATCCCAAACGGTAGTTCTCCGCTTGCCGGCCGATTTTCAGCCCGGGATCACTCGGCAGTCGAGTTGCCCGCCCAGCGCCGTGGACATATAAATTAAATGGAAGCGGAAATATGTTGATCGGCTGACTGATGTATTTACCATCCGCCCTCGTGTACGCCCGCCTGCCGGCGCATGGACACTCGGGCGGCCCGCGTGCGTAAGGTAGCTGCCATGCTTTACCAACAGATCGACCGAGAACTGGAGCTTGAGCGCGCTTGGACCCTGCGCCGTCAACTGGGCATCCCGAACAACCGCCGCCTGTTTGTGCTGGCGTGCATGGACGAGCGATTGCCGGTGGAGGAAGCACTGGGGCTGCGTCCGGGCGATGCCCACGTGTTTCGCAAGCCTTTTTTCACCATCTTCTCTAAGCCCTTTGTATTCTCCATATTACGTTAGTTTGTAACGACTTAGGACGACTCTGTCGGCGGTGGAAACTGCCTCACGACACCCCATTCGACACCATTCTGAGTTGTGCGCACAACCGGGTGTCGTGAAGCCGGAATCACGAATCATGCAGTGGGAAAGCTCTCTCGTGCTGTATTGACCACGGAGCTGCCGGCGAGCGTTACGGTCGTTGCGTCCGCTGCAACACGCGCAAAACCGCATCTTGGGCGGCCGCTGAGAGCGTCGCTTGGTGGGCAACCAGATAGCGCCTGACCGCCGAAGCGGGTGGCCCAAAAAGCCAGCTTGAATAAAGCGGCCAATCTGTTATAGTATACGCAAGTTCACATGCTGGCCGGGCTCTGCGCAGGTATCACGAAACGAAACCGGCCTGATGCTCCGAGGTTCCTGGCGTCGTTACAGCGAACTGATTGCGCTGTTGCTGCGCCACCTCATAGTGTCGGCGAAGGTCTAATGCCATCATAGGGACGGCTCGCCGTCCTCCCGTCGCGTCGGGTTATGCACCATGATTCAAGTGATTCGTGTCGAGCGAAAATCAGTGGTGCTCACTCCTTCCAGTCTGGCCTGCCTGGCACACGTTCCGACGGTCAACTTTACGGCCGGCTGCGCCCACGAGTGCCGCTACTGCTACGCTCGCGGCTACTTGACGCATCCCGGCGAAGGCAAGGTCAGGTTCTACACGAACACGCTTGCGAAGTTGCGAGAGGAATTGCGCCGCAAACGCAAGAAGCCCAACACGGTGTATTTCAGCCCGTCGAGCGATCCGTTTCAGCCGGTTCCCGAAATCTTGAACATGGCCTATGACGTGTTCCAGTTTCTCTTGGAAGCGGAGATCGGCGTGGCGTTCGTGACCAAGGGGCTGATTCCCGCACGACACCGCAAGCTGTTGGCCGCCCATGCGCCCCTGGTCCAAGGCCGAATCGGGCTGATTACGCTTGATCCAACGGTCGTCGCCGCGTTTGAACCCCGCGCAGCGACACCGAAGGCGCGGCTCGCGCAGGCTGCCGAGTTGATCGGTGCAGGCGTCCCGGTCGAAGCCAGGCTCGATCCGATCTTGCCCGGCGTGACCGATAGCGAGGAGTGCCTGAAAACACTCTGCGCAGCATTGGCGGCAACCGGCGTGCGCACGATTGCCGCCAGCGTCCTCTTTCTCCGGCCTGCAGTGATTGGATCGCTGCGGCGGCATGTAAAGGATCAGGCGATTCTCAAGCGGATGTTGGATCGCTTTGCCTATGCCGAATCGTTGGCGATCCATGCGGAAAACAGCCGCGTGCGAGCGCTTCCGACAGCGGAGCGCCTTGCAATCATCGAATGTCTGAAATCCATCGCACACTGCCACGGCCTGGAAGTGCTCGTCTGCGCCTGCAAGAACCCAGACATCTCCCGTGGCTCCTGCCACATTTCCGGCCGCTGGCCGCCTGCGGCACGTAGCCGCGCCGGGCAATTGGAACTGTTCCAGCCGTAGCAGCCGCCCGGAAAGGCCGCAACGTGGACCGCATACAAAGGTACAACCAGCGTTTGCTGCACAATGCAGTGCGGGCAACGCGGCTCATAACGTCCATCGACGTGACCGCTGGTCGCCGGATTCGCATTACCAGTGTGCCCTGGGATGAGTATTGGGGGCAGTGCGGTGCCTGGGCGAGAGAAATCGCCGAGTTGAAGGCAGCTTGGACCGCTTTGATCGTCGGGAATTTCGCAGCCCACCTGCGGCGCGACCTTGTCCGTGCGTACTTCCTCTTGCTCCGAACATGCCTGGACAGCCATGCTTGCAGGCAGAACGCGCTCCCGCTACTGAAGAAGATCGTCGGCTTCGAGACGATTTGCGTGTCGGGGGACTGCGGTGGCTCGGCTGCGGCCATCATCAGCGCAAGGCATCCCGTATACCTCCTGAGCAAAATGGCAAGACCCGACGCACCGGAGAACCCCAAGTACCTACCGCTGATTTGCCCATGCGGAGATTTTCCTGGATCGGGCGCTCTTTACTGGCACTACAGACGCATTCCGCTCGCGCGGAGCGGCGGAATCCAGCTATTCGTTTATCCGCCGGCAGAGGTCGGCAATCGCCCATTGAGCCACGCGCTCATCGCGCAGTTGTTCGCGTGCCTGACGCCACGAAGCGATCCTTGGATACGGGAACGGAGCCAGTCGCTGTTTGATGGCGTCTTTGCCCCCTTGGCCGCTGGCTCTGCATCGCCCCGCCTTCACTTGCTGGACATGGCGTGCGGTTCTGCGAAAGTGACGATGACGTTGTGCAGGAAAGCGTCAGCCGCGCACCGGAAATCGTTCGACTTGACCTTAGTTGACGTGGTTCGGGGGAGCAAATCTATCGCCAACGCCTTCTATCGGAACCCGAGGGCCTTTGGCAACGTGATTTTCCGTCGGGAGAGCTTGGTCGGCTGGGTTGAGAAGAACGCCGGCAATCCACAAATGCGTTTCGACGTTGCCCTGTTGCTGAGGGCGTGTAACTTGTTCAGCCGTTTTTCGGTCGCGAAGATGTTGTGCCGTGAAGCGAACGCATTGATCGGCCAAGACACAAGCTGCGGTCCTCTCGATTCCCAGGTATTGCGTCCAGCCGAACTGATTCAGAGCGGTAGGTTTGGTGAAATCCAGCATGGGATCGGACGATTCATCTTTAAGAACGGCTGGGCGTTTCGGCAGTTTTCCGCGTCGGACTACTTCAAGGCAATTCACGTTGTCATGGGCGGGGCGTTGTCTGTGGGTGAGGATTGCGTCTACGTCCCGCTTCGTGTATTCGACGACGCCGTGCTCGTGTTGCCGAGCGGTCGTTCCCTCATCGCTCAATTGTTGACAATGGCGAACTACCTTGTAATCGAGGACGCTGATTTGTTGCCCTGCCAACTTGAGCGTCACTTCAAGCAGTTCGCTTTGCACAACCTGTCTGTCACGGACTTGACCAACCGCGCGAAGAGGCGTGGGGCGGCTGTCTACCTTATCGAAAAAAGACCTTGCGCGGACAAGAACTCTGACGTTCGTGTCGGTTCCTGCAACAGGGCGCCAACCGCCTGCCCGCCCGCGCTCATTGGGACCGACCAGGGAGGCGCGTTACCGGTTCCAGTCGAGTAGCGCCACTGGTAGCATCGCGCGCGTCCTCTGGCAGCCCTTGGCGGTGGCGAGAATCTGCATTAGAATAACAAGCTACCCGGCTCAGAGCACCGCATTTGAAATGCGGTACCGATAGCGCCTGTCGCTATAAGTCGTTGATACGAAAGAACTTGCCAGCGTAGCTCAATCGGCAGAGCACAGCATTCGCAATGCCGGCGGACTGGTGACCGACGATGCTGTGCGCTCGGCCATGTTGACCACCCAGTTCTTCGGCACCCGGGAGATCATCGTGGTCAATCACACCGAATGCGGCATGATGAGTGCCACGTCGCAGCACCTGACCGAAGCGCTCCAGCGGCGCGGGCTCGACCCCGCTATCGCGGCGATCGACCCGTCGCTGCCCGAGCTGTCGCTGGCTCCGGGGAGCTTCGCCAAGTGGCTTCGCATGTTCGAGGACGTTGACCAGACCTGCCTCAAACAGGTCGAATTGCTGCGGGCCTGCCCGTTGATCCCTGATGAGGTGGCTGTCCACGGCTACGTTTGGGAGGTGGAGCGCGGCCGACTGCGGCGCCCGCACGAGCGGCTGAGCGAGAAGGTCAACACGGCCAAGGCCATGGGAGCGCCGGGCTGAGCCCAAAAAGGTGGGGAACCCAAAAGGTGACAGGCGCATATAATGGTGAGTCTAGTAGTCCGACACACCTGAAGTGTCGAGTTAGGTGCCATTGCTGGCTTGTCCAGCAGTGCCGAATACACGGTTGGGCAAGCCAACCGTGGCACCCCACAGTTTAGCCGTGTCGGACCACTATGTGGAATGTGCGCCTCTGCAAGACGCGCGTAGCCTCCCCATCTTCCCTTTGTTCCCCAATATATGTACCTGTCACCTTTTTTTTCCGCGCCCGCGCGAAGGGCCGTTTGTGCGCTTGGGCTTGGGCCGGGCTTCCAGGTTCTTGGTGACGATCAGCCCGACGGCCTGCTCCCAGGTGGGAATGCCGCGGTGAGAGACCTTGCCGGACTTGGCCGCGGCTTGTGACGAGGCCGGGGCGTCTGCCGGGTGCTCAGGGGCGGGTCGGGATGCTGGTGGGGCGGGTGACTTGGCTGCCTCAGACGCACCTGCGGCCGCGGCCGCC
>CAYXPN010000072.1:8678-18611 GCA_964467075.1 uncultured Planctomycetaceae bacterium | reverse complement strand
CAGGTGAAGGCCAAGGTGGGCCACGGCACGGAAGTGTGCATCACCGAGAAGACCAACTACCCTTTCGACGAGACGGTTGAACTGAGCTTCGAGCTGCCCGAGCCGGTGCGGTTCCCGCTCTACCTGCGCGTTCCCGGCTGGTGCCGTTCGCCTCGGCTGCAGCTAAACGGCCAGCCGGTCGCGATTGCCGGCGCCCTGCCGGGCGCAGCGCTCGACCCGCCGGGCTACCTGCTCCTGGAACGCACCTGGCAGTCGGGCGATCGGCTGGTGCTGGAATTGCCTATGCAGATCAAGCTGGTCACCTGGGCCAAGAACCACAATAGCGTCTCTGTCTATCGCGGGCCGCTGGCCTGGTCGCTCAAGATCGGCGAAAAGTACGTGAGCGTCGGCGGCGACGAAAAGTGGCCCGCCCTGGAAATCTGGCCCACCACGCCGTGGAACTACGGCCTGGTGCTCGAAGACGATCCGGTCCAGTCGTTCCAGGTGGTCGAGCGGCCCTGGCCGGCCGACAACATGCCGTTTACGCTTGCGGGCGTGCCCATCGAGCTGCGCGCCCAGGGCCGGCGCATCCCGGCGTGGCAGCTCGACGAGCTGAATCTGGTCGGGCCGTTGCAGCCCAGCCCGGTCGAGTCCGATGAGCCGCTCGAACGGATCCCCCTGATCCCCATGGGTGCGGCGCGGTTGCGGATCTCGGCCTTTCCGGTGATCGGCACAGGCCCGGACGCCCACGAGTGGAAGTCGCCCGACGAGGACGGGCGCACCAGCGCGTCGCATTGCTGGCCGAACGATACGGTGCGCGCGCTAAACGACGGGCGCGTGCCGCAAAGCTCCAGCGACCAGAGCCTGCCGCGCTTCACCTGGTGGGACCACCGGGGCACGACCGAGTGGGCGGCCTACACGTTTCCCGAGGCGCGCACGGTCCGTCGCGTGGAGGTCTATTGGTTCGACGACACCGGCCGCGGCTTCTGCCGCGTGCCCCGGGCCTGGCACGTGGAATGGAAAGACGGCGACCAGTGGCGCGCGGTGAGCGCGACGGGCCCTTATGGCGTGGAGCCGGACCGTTTCAATCGGGTGGACTTCCAGCCGGTCACCACCAGGGAAATGCGCCTGGTGGTCGAGCTCAAGCCGGAGTTCTCCGCGGGCATCCTGGAATGGCGCGTGGAGTAGCCGTCGGGTGGCATGCCCTGAAAGGGCGTGGCTGCGCCTTGCACGGCCCACCACGCCCATCGCTCAAGCTCTGGGCGTGCTACCCTACCGCGGTTACGAATCCTTTGTAATCGCCCGCAGGTGCTGATCAAGCGTTCTTTCAACGTTCTTCTTACCGCCGATTGAGTCATCGTAGAAAATCGCTCGATAGCCACGCACGTCGAATGGCATCTTGCCGCTCTCGTCTCGGCGCACAAGCAAAACCGCTGGCTTTCTAAGCGCGTGCGCGTATCCGAGTTCATAGAAAACGTTTGGGTTGTGCGTGGTGATTTCTGCAACGACTGCGTGCGCCTGCTCGATTTGGGCTTGGATGTCGTCGAGGATTATGCCAGGTCCAGGGATTTCGTCAACGCGTATGATCTCGAACCCAAGCTTATGTGCGACAGGGGCGATCACATCGCGGTAGAGCGAATCAAATGGCTCGGAGAACGGCATTATGACGAAGATGCGAGGTGCGACGCCTTGCACAGTAGTCTCGGTAAACTCGACCTCGGCGTCGCCCCACGCATAAACGCCAGTTCCAGTGCCTTCGATTGGCCGATTGAGGACAACCGAGAGTACATCCACATCGTCAACGGTCATGCGAATGGTTTGGCCACTTACCTCTACCTCCAATTGGTGTGGTCTCTCTACGTCAATGTTGCTAAGTGATCCAGCATCCGCCTGTGACACCCACCCGTATCCTGGACGGTACTCAGAAATCGCGTATGCCTTATTGTATGCGCCGATCGCTGCGACCACATAGGCCGAGTTCATCGATTGGAACCCCAATAGGACTCCCGCCGTCGTGTGTTGCGTACGGCTAAGTTTGACATGCGTTGTCACTTTCCCGTCGCGGAAGCGAATTGACCCTAGCGCGATTCCCAGCGGAACGCGGGAACCAGGTTCGTCCGGACCATCGTATCTCGCACTGCTCGAAGTGAATTCCCAGCGGCCCGAAATCGCAGCCCACTTCTCAATTCGCTGCGCAGCAGGGGGCGGTTCATCTGAACGTCTTGGTTCTGCGATTGTCGCCATTGGAACACGTCTCCCCTCTGGTAGACAACTTCTTATACGCGGCCTCAGTATATCACTTGAACACCGCTACCGCACAGGCGGGTGCGCAACCGATCAGTCTCGATCTTAACAATTATAGCGGGCGGTTGCTGGGATGTCACGGCCCCTCACGTGGCAGGGCAGCCCAGGTTGCTCGCCAACCTGGGCCTGCCAAAGTATCGTAGGCCGGAACAAGCGCAGCGCCGTTCCGGCAACATCCCGTCCAGTCCTGCTGTCCAGTCGTGCCGCCGGAACGTCGTCACATGCGCGACTCGTTCGGGCCTACCGTTTTGCCTATCCCGGCGGGATAAAGTAAGCCGGCTGGCTATCCACTCACTGCGCGGTTGCGCATTGAGCGCCGGCCCGCTGGGGCGGCAGTTGCATGAGCACCTCGGCGTGGGCCTCCAGCACACGCTCAGTCATGCGCGCGTGCAGGTCAAGCCCGCGAAACCAGCTTAAGGGCGGCGGCTGATAGCCGGGCGGGACGTGCAGCGACAGACTGCCAAGCTGCATGGTGGGCGGGCCTTCCAGGACCGTGGAGGTCCAGGAACCTGAATCGTGCACACTCGCTCCGTTCGCGGCAGCTTGCGGAGTTTCGCCGGCGGACGGCGCCGATGAAGCGGCATCCGGCGCCGCGGCGAGAGCCGGGGTGTCGCCCGATGCGCCGGCTTCCGATTGTGCTTGCTCCGAGGGCCGCCGATACACATACTCTCCACCCAACGGACACCGCAGCCGACCGTCCAGGATCGTCTCGGCCTCGCGCCGGCAGTCCTCCGGCGCCACGCGCATTTGCTGCTCCAGCGCGTTGAGCAGGCGCAGGTTGCCCAGCGAGGTCTCCTGCGCCAGCGCCGTGCCCAAGACACCCAACAGCGGCGCTGCCCGCGCGCGGGAAAGGTCGGCCACGTTGACGCGCAACTGCGCGGGCGTGGGCCCCTCTTCCAGGCGCAGTTGCGGCACCACCTCATCGAGCACCGAAGCGTCGGGCGAGAAGACCGTAAACTCTCCACTGCGGCGCAGGACCGGCTGGAGCGCCCCGGCCAGCTCATCCTGCCACGGACCGGCAACGCCCACGCGCACGCCCAAGAGGTCCAACAGCCCCAAAAGCCCCTCCTCGCTGGTCGTGCCCAGGTAGGCTGCCGGCGCTTTTTCCAGCGCGCCGCGCATCGGCCCGGCCGTCTCCGCCTGGGCCCCGGGGGCCCGATCGCGCAGCCCGCCGAACACGCGCTGGCCGGGCATGACCAGCTCGAAGCGGGCCAAGTCGCCCTGGATTGTCGCCAGTTGAGTCATCTGCGGCGGGCCGGCGATGCGGCTCAGGAGCTCAAAGTGCCGGGCCGCAAACGGGCTAAGCTGCATGTCCACCACGATCTGCTCCCGGCCCCCGGCCTGCGCATGGCGACTCAGGGCAATGGTCGTCGGGTCCATGCGCCCCCATTGCTCCCGATAGAACCGCTCGAAGCGCTGGTACTGTGCCAACTCCGCGGTGCTCAGCCCCTCGACCGGCACGTCGGGCACGGGTATGAACGCGCCACGCCGGCCGCGCAGACTATCGAACACCCGACCGTCTCTTAGCACCGCGCGGCTGCCGTCGCAGCGCGGGCCGAAGTCGGGCGGCAGGAGGCTGCCGGCGATCAACCGCTCGATGGTCTCCGCGGGCTTGCCCTCGGCGCGGGCGGCGAGGATGGCCAGTTGCACGATCTCGACGTCCACCGCGGCCTGCAGCCGGCGGATCATCTCCACGCGATATCGCGGCCCGGTCAGGTTCTGGAAAAACGCATCCGAGAGATAAATCCACACGGTGTCGTGCCGTTCCAGGGGCCAGCGCGAACGCGCGTGGCCAAACTCGGCCAGGCTGCCCAGGCTTTCGGCCCCGGCGCCGACTTCCAGAAACCGCCGGGCCAGGTGGCGAGAGGTGGTGACCAAATGATAATCGCCGTCGGCCACGTAGTAGGAACGGATGCGCCCGTCGGGCGAGCTGAGATAGCGCACCGGCCGGCCGGCGATCTCGATCTCCTGCTCCTCGGCTCTTCCTGTGTCGATCTGCTCTTGGCGCTGGCGTGCGATCTCCGCGGCCAGGATGGTGTTGTTTCGGGCGTGGAAGAGCAGTCCGAAGGCGGCGCCCTCGTAGAAGAACGTGTCGGTGCCGATCAACGCCACGTCGGCCACTATTGCGTCGCCCATGACCCGGCTCAATTCGGTCTGGCGCAGCACGAGCTGCCCCTCGATGCGCCGCGAGAGGCTGTAGTCCACGCCGCGCACCGCCACCAGGTCGCCGAGCGAGCCGAACGTCTGCAGCCGGTCCTGGAGCCAGATGAAGTTGGCAAAGCTGGCAAACCGCACGTAGAAACACTCCGGCGGCACGCGCAGGGCGATCGGCTCGATCTCGACTTCTTCGGGCACGGGCGGCAGCTCCAGCGGCGCGGGCACCTGCGGCACTGGAAGCGGCTCCTCTGCGGGCAGGCTCCACTCGTGGAGCATCAACAGCCGGTTCTGGGCCATGGCCAGGCGCACCGACTGGCTGCCGGTAAGCAGGCCGATCTCCTGCTTGAGCATCTCGCGGGGGTCTTCGGTCTGCTGTCTTTCGGGCAGGCGCAGGTCCAAACGCCGCGCCAGGGTGCTTTGCAGGAAGTTCTCGACCGGCGAGAGGGTCTTGCTCTGCTCGGCGCCCAGCTCCAGCAGGCGCACTCCGCCGCTGTACTCGCGCCACCAGGCGTCGAGCAGGCGCTCGTGGCGCATGGAATCGTCGCGCGGCACGAGCGTGGTGCGGAACTGCTGCCGGCCCTCGATGGTCACCTCCAGCGGCCCCTCGCCGCGAAAGAGGAAGTAGATCGTCGTGGGGGGCGGCTCTTTGAGCAGCTCGCGCAGCAGCCCGCCGACCTCTTCGCGCACCGGACCGCCGCTTAGGAGCGGCGTTTGCCCGACCACGTCGCGCAGCAGATTGCCCACCAGCGGCACGCGCGCCGCCGGGTAGAGCACCCGGCCTTGCGTATCGCTTATGCGCAGGCCCTCGGCTCCCAGCGGCTCGGGCAGGGCGGCCTCGGGCAGACTGAGTGTGATGCGCCCCACGCCGAACGGCTTGCCCGAGTAGCCCTCGCCGCCCAAGCCGGCCACGCCCAACCGGGCTCCCAATTGGGCCCTAGCCGGGCTGGGGCAGATCATCAGGCCGGTCAAAAGCAGGACGACCAGCACACACACGAAGAACCTGCAAACGAGTTGTTTCCGCAATGCCGTGCGCAGGCCGGGGTGGCCGGGGCTGGAGCGTGCCACGGCTTGTAGGTGAAATCTCCCAGCGTGCAATGCCGTGCGCAGGCCGGGGTGGCCGGGGCTGGAGCGTGCCACGGCTTGTAGGTGAAATCTCCCAGCGTGCAATGCCGTGCGCAGGCCGGGGTGGCCGGGGCTGGAGCGAAGCGAAGCCCCGGAAGGCAATACTTTCACAAGTCCCACGTGTCTGATTGACAATCGCATGGTACACATCGACCTCGATCGAGCAACGCCGATCCTGGGGGATTGGGGGCGGGAGGAAAAGCCAACAGGGGTTGTTTACCGGGAGGGGGAGCTGCTGCGGAGCTGTATTCGCAAGGCCGAACAGTCTTAGGAATCGCGGCCGATCTCTGGGAGGGCGAGCCGATCTCTGGGAGGGCGAGCCTCCCGGCGAGCCGTACGTGGCCCAATGTTCGCGGCTCGGCAGGAGCCTCGCCCTCCCGGCGCTCAGCCCCAAGCCGGGCGCGCGCCTACGCGCACCATACCGGCCCGGGCCCGCGGATACAAGGATCGCTGCGCAAATGGCCTTGCACGATTCTGGGACGGGGAAAGGTGTCGGCGAAAAAGGTGACAGCCCGGGGAATGGGGTGAACTGGTAGGGGCGACGCACGCGTCGCCCCTACGGGTTGGCCCACCCGCGCCCGTCGCCGGCCCTCCGGGCGTGCGGCCCGGCCGAAGTGCAGTTGCGAGGTGCGCTTCAACCCGTCAATCAGCCGGACTTGGGCCCGGTTGCCCGGGCACTGCCTTCACAAAGCCTGAGGGTCGTGCGTAAAATAAGAAAATAGTCGAGTCTTCCGGACGGAGCGAATCCCCCTCGCTGGAGCGGGGCTGATTTTTGCGGAGTTTTCTGCACGTGTTTGGAGGTGGTGGGAATGAGTGTCCAATTGCAACCGCCGCTCTCGCCGCTGGAGGAATGGATTCGCGCGACCGATCCCGCGGCCCGCCGTCATTTGGCGCTCTTGGCCGAGGCGCAGGAGGTGCTGGACGGCCGGCGCCAAGCGTCTTTGGAGCAGCGGCAAAGACTGGCCCACCGGCTCGAGCGCTGGCGCTACTGGCACCTGCAGCGCCAAAGCGGTCATCTCGATCCGCTGGCCCGGCGCCTGGCCGACGTGCTCGATCTGGCCGCGGGCCGGCTGTGGGGATTCGGCCAGCGGTGCCCTCGATGGCCGGCTGATGCCGTGCGCGAGCCGGCTTATGATCCGCCGGACGTGGAACAGGCCCTCAGAGTGCTCGACCCGGGCTTTCCGCTCGCAGAAGCTGCCCGGCGCGCCGGCGAGATCACGCGCCGCGGTTTCCCGGCCCAACACGAGCCGCACCACCGTATCCTCCTCTATGCACCGCTCTATCTGTCGAGCCATTGCACTAACTTCTGTGCGTACTGCGGGTTCCGCTATCCCCACCAGATCGAGCGGCGCCACCTCAGCCCGCAACAGGCCGTCGAGCAGGCCGACGTCCTGGCCCGCCGCGGGCTGGAGCACCTGCTGCTGGTGGCCGGCGACTATCCGCGCCTGCTGCGCCTGGACTATTTTCGGCAGGTGGTCGGCGCGCTGGTCGAGCGGGGGCGCGAGGTGTGCGTGGAGATCGCCCCACAGAGCACCGCGGCCTATGCAGAGCTGGCCGCAGTTGGGGTCTGCGGCGTGACGCTGTATCAAGAGACTTACGACCCGCGCCTCTACTCGCTCTACCATGCGCGGGGCACCAAGAGGTCGTTCCACTGGCGCCTGGAGGGCCTGGAACGCGCGGCCGAGGCGGGCATCCCGCGTCTGGGGTTGGGCATCCTGCTGGGGCTGGCCGACGCGAGTCGCGATCTGGTGGCCATGATCCGCCACGCCTGCTATCTGCGCCGGCGGTTTCCCGATCGGAAGATCGCCTTCAGTCTGCCGCGCATCCACGAGGCGCCCGAGGGCTTTGAGCCGCCCTATCCGGTGGACGACGAGACGTTTGTGCGCTTGTATTGCGCGCTGCGCATCGCGCTGCCCGAAGCGGAGTTGGTGCTCTCCACGCGCGAGCCCGCGGAGCTGCGCGATCGGCTGGCCGGAATCTGCATTACGCAGCTAAGCGCGGGCAGCTCGACCTTGCCCGGCGGCTATGAAGACGGCGGCTCGGCGTGCCAGTTGGCCCCGGCGCCCGCGCCGGCAGGCGCGGAGCATGGCGTTCAAGGCGCGCGGCGACCGGGCCAGCAGTTCCCGGTGGCCGACCACCGCCTGCCGACCGAGGTGGCGGAGGGCCTGCGCGCCCAGGGCGTTGAGGTGCGCTGGCGCGCGGCTGAGTAGGGTGTGTCCGACAATGGTAGCCACGCTCGCCAGAGCCTGGATTCACGTAGCCACGCTCGCCAGAGCCTGGATTCACGTAGCCACGCTCGCCAGAGCGTGGATGGTCAGAGTGGATGGTCAAAGACCTCGACGAGGCCCTTCCTCCACCGTCTGGCTTTCGGTGGCTACGGCGGGAAATCCGATTCTGAGACAAGCCCCGAACCAGCGCCACTCCTGGGATCGCCAGTGGGTTCTGCAAAGCGCACGGCCCGATGCTTCAACGCAGCGACACGCCCGGGCGTGGTGGTGCTGGTCTGCGCCTTGGCACTGGCGGGCTGGTGTTTTCGAGGGGTGCTCTTTCGCGGCGAGCTGTTCGCTTTCCGCGATGCCGGTCACTACTATCCGCCGCTCTATCGCCTGGTCCACGAGCAATGGTCGGCGGGCCAGGTGCCGCTGTGGAACCCCTATGAGAACCTGGGCCAGCCGTTGGCCGCCGACCCCACGGCCGCGGTCTTCTATCCCGGCAAGCTGGTCTTTGCCGTGCTGCCCTCGTGGGACTGGGCGTGGCGCGTATACGTGCTGGGCCACCTGGGGCTCGCGCTTCTGGGGGCCTACGTGCTGGCCCGGCGCCTGGGCGCAGGCGCGGAAGCGGCCGGCGCAGGGGCGCTGAGCTACGCCTTCTCCGGCAGCGTGCTGTTTCAGTATTGCAATGTGGCCTGCCTGGTCGGCGCCGCGTGGCTGCCGCTGGGGCTGTGGGCCGTGGATCGGATGTGCTGGGGCCTCTCGCCGCAGCGTGTGCCTGCCCCGCGCTCATCGGCAACTGGGCCGCAGCGCGCGGCGACTGAACCGGCCTGTTGGTCCTGGCACAGCACGCTCGCGCCCGCGCTCCTGCTGGCCGTGGCGCTCGGCATGATGGTCCTGGGCGGCGATCCGCAGATCGCCTACCACGCGGTGCTGCTGGCGGTGCTCTATCTGGTCTTCCTGCCCGGGCCCAGCCGGGCCGCGCGCTCGGCCGCGCACAACCAAACGCCGCTGGAGGGCGACACGCCCGGGCGCCTGCGCCTGATGGTGCCCCTGGTCGGCGCGGTGGCACTGGCCGGGCTGTTGGCCGCGGTGCAAATCCTGCCCGCCATGGAACTCAGCGCCCTTTCGGCGCGCGACCCCGGCGCGTGGGCCGACCGGCTGTTGGCCCGGTGGGAGCCCGATACCCACGCGGAGCACATCTATCATTTCAGCGTGGGTCCGTGGCGATTGGCCGAGCTGGTCTGGCCCAATGTGGGCGGCCGGCAACTGCCCGTCCACCGCCGCTGGTTCGAGGCCGTCCCCGCGGAGGGGCGCATATGGACTCCGTCGCTTTACCTTGGCATCGTGCCGCTGGTCCTGGCATGGGGGGCCTTGCGCTGGCGGCGCACGCGAGGGGCACGCGAAGAACCTGCGGACTTGAGGGCCGCGGCGCGGCGGCGATGGCTCTCCTGGATGGCCCTGCTTGCTCTGGCAGCCGGCCTGGGATGGTATGGGCTGGGTTGGATCGTCCACGAAATTCGCGTGGCCTGCGGGGCGGATGCGAAGGACTGGCTGGTGGGGGCCCCGTTTGGCGGGCTGTATTGGCTGATGACACTGGTGCTGCCGGGCTATGCGCGGTTTCGCTATCCGGCCAAGCTGCTGGTGGTGGCCGCCCTGGGCTTGAGCATGTTGGCGGCACTGGGCTGGGACCGAATGGTGCAGCAGCCACACGCGCGCACGCTCCGGCGTCTGAAGCGCATCGCGGTCATAAGCCTGCTGCTGGCTGTGGCGGCCCTGCTGGTGCGGCCGTTCTGGGCCGGCTGGCTGGCAGGGGTTGGGCCCGATCCGCTATTTGGGCCGTTGGACGCCGCGGGCGCGTGGCAGGATTTGTTTGGTGCGTTCGTGCAAACGGCGCTGGTCTGTGCGCTCTGCTGGCGCATGATGACCTGGTGTGCGCGCAGGCCTGCGCGCCTTCTCGCACAAACCAACAGCGGCAATGCGCCGCATGCTCCCGGCGGCGCGGTTGCGTGGATTTCGCGCCTCACTTTGGTGGTGCTGGCCGCCGACCTGGCGGTGGCCAACGGCTGGCTGGTGGTCGGCGCGCCGGCTGCTCTGTGGCATGAGAAGCCGCGGCTCGGCCGAGTGATCGCCCAGCGTGAGGCGACCCGCCGGGCTGCGG
>CAYXPN010000072.1:0-8578 GCA_964467075.1 uncultured Planctomycetaceae bacterium | reverse complement strand
ATTCCACTGGGTGGCCGGGGCTGGAGCGCAAGCGAAGCCCCGGTGAACCCACGCCTGCGGATTCCACTGGGTGGCCGGGGCTGGAGCGCAAGCGAAGCCCCGGTGAACCCACGCCCCAGCACGCGATGCCCGGTGAGACTGCCGGCTCGGACGACCGGCGCGCAGCGCCCGCGGCGAACAGCGATTCCGAAGGCCGCGAGCTGTTGACCGTCTGGCGCCAGCCGATCTTCCTGCCCGACGATTGGAGGCAGAGCAGCTCGCCCGACCGCGTGGCCCAGGAGGTGGCCTGGGACCGCGCCACCTTGTTTCCCAAGCACCACCTGGCCAGCCGGATCAGGGTGTTGGGCGTGTATGGCGCGTTTGGGCTGGAACCGACACGGAAGCTGCTGGTCAGCCCCGTGGTCGTGCCCCTGGCAAGCTATGTGATCCTGCCCGAGGACCGCTCCGTGCCCGGCGCCCAGCGCGTGGAGACCGACGTGCCGGATGTGTCGCTCTGGTTCAATCCGCATCACTTGGCGCGCGCGTGGATCGAGCACCCCAGCGACCGTGCGCGCGACGGCCCCACGCAACAGACGCCGGACGCAGCAGTGCCGGGTGCGTTTGCGTCCCAGGCACTGCCGGGCGAGTGGTGCGGCGTGGTGGACCATGCCGCTGAGCGCGTGGAGCTGAAAGCGCGACTGACGGAGCCCGGGCTCGTGGTGCTCGCTGACCAGCACTACCCGGGCTGGCGCGTGCGCGTCGAGAGCGACGGGCGCGCGCCGTACGAGGCACAGATCGTGCCGGCAGGCGGGCTGTTGCGCGGGGTGTGGCTGGGGCCGGGGGAGCACCGGCTGGTCTACGTCTACCGGCCGGCGAGCGTGCTGGTCGGCGGGGTGTTGAGCGCCCTTGGGTGGTTGATCGCGGGAGGGCTGGTGGTGATTGGTCTTTGGCGGCGGGACAAGCAGCGGGTTTTCCGGGCACCGCCGACAACGGTTCAATCGCCACAAAGCGGCGAGGTGAGCGGCGTAAGCCGCGGGTTTTGCGATACAACGATTGACGCTATTAGCGATTCCGCCCGAACCGGGAGCTGACGCTCCCGGCTCGCCGCTTGCCTCCCCTCTCCCGCTTGCGGCGGGCACCACGAAGTGGTCGGGGCTGCGTGCGTGCAAGCACGCGCCCTACGAGCTGAACTGTGGGGTGCCACGGTTGGCTTGCCCAACCGTGCATTCAGCACTGCTGGACAAGCCAGCAGTGGCACCCTGCGCTTGTGTGGCGGATGATCAGCCGAACTCAAGGGGTGGACGTAAGAGCCCCACGACGCATCGAGCGGTAGCGAGACCCACCGGCTACAGTTATCCGCTTTCCGTTCTCGGCTTTCCGTTTTCATTCCCGGTGGGTCTGCGCCTACGGCTTGACCCACCCTACGTGTGCTCAGATCACCCAATTGATGGTCTCGCGCGGCTCGCGGATCTTGAGCGTCGGTTTTTCGAGCATCACCGTGGTGTGCGGGGCCACGGAGTGGGTCAGCCACACGTTCGAGCCGATCACCGAATCGTGGCCCACGATCGTCTGGCCGCCCAGCAGGGTCGCGTTGGCGTAGATTACCACGCGGTCTTCCAGCGTGGGATGGCGTTTGCGCCCGCGCACCAGCTTGCCCTCGGCGTCGGTGGGGAAACTCAAGGCGCCGAGGGTCACGCCCTGATAAATCTTCACGTGCTCGCCGATCTCCGTAGTCTCGCCGATCACCACGCCGGTGCCGTGGTCGATGAAGAAATGACGCCCGATCTTTGCGCCCGGATGGATGTCGATCCCCGTGCGGCTGTGGGCCCATTCGGTGATCATGCGCGGGATCAAGGGCACACCCAACTCGTGGAGCGCATGGGCCAGCCGATAGACGGTCACCGCCTCCAGCCCGGGATAGCAGAAGATCACCTCGTCGAGCGACTTGCAGGCCGGATCACCGTCGTAAGCGGCCTGCACGTCCAGGGCCAGGATGTGGCGCAGGCCGGGCAGCTTTTCGAGGTAGGCCACGGCCTTGGCCTGGCCCTGGGCCTCGAAGCCGTCGTCTGCGGGTTGCGCATCGCTGTCGGCCCGTTTGCCGGCCTCGTGTCTCAGGGCGCGGGCGATCTGCTCGGTCAAGCGGTCGTGGAGCCGGTCGATCAGATCGCCCACGTAGAAAGTCACGTTGCCCAGGTGGAGCCGGTCCCGGCGCCGATAGCCCGGGTAGAGCACCTCCTTCAAATCCTGGGCGATCTCGATCACGGTGTCGTAGTTGGGCAACGGGCAATAGCCCAGGTGGTCCAGGCTACCGACTTCGGCATAGGTATCAACGATCCGCTCGGTCAGGGCGGGCAATCGTTCTTTGAGTCGGATGTCGGTGGCCATGGCAAGGCCTCCTGCAAAAAGATCTGAACGACCTGGTCATATGAAGCCGGCGACTGAGGTTTGGAGCGACGCGCACAATTCACCAACGCAACATGCGTGCCTGCGCTGCGACGCGGCCGCGAAAACGCGGCCCCGCGGCGCAGTCTTTCGGCGCAGTGACCCAAAACGAACAGACTCCACGACAGACAGTCAGGAAGCGAACCAGAATCGGGCAATCGGCAAAACCGTCCGGCCGTCAGACCGGACGGCAACACGTGCAGCCGCGGCCCCCAACAGCACAGAAGGTAAAGGCGGGCAGGCTCATCGACGCGGTTCCAGGCCGATCTTGTGGACCGATCAAGAGGTTTTCGCCCAATTCATTGGCCGTGCGGTGCAATTTTACCACCTGCGCCCGGAAAAATCAATCGCGGCCCGGCCCTCCGGGCCTGCCGCGGCCCGGCAAGAGGCAGCCGGCCGAGCGCAGGGGGCATCTCATCATCTTCTTCGGAACCGGCCGCCCTGCCGGTTGAGTCCGATCGGCACGCGGGGCCGGGCCGCTCGCAGGCACGATCCCCACGGTCGGGTTATCGCCGCAAGGCGCGGCAGTGCCTCCCAACGCCAGGCCCCGCAGATTATACTCGGGGCATGGGTGCCTGGAAACAGCCCGCGGCTGCCGTTTCCATATGCTGTTTGCCCCGACCCGAACCGGCAGGTTGCCCCGAACCGCGCACTCACGTGCCCGGCTCGCCAAACTGCGAATTGTTCCCCCCGGCGAGCCGCCGGCGTGAGCCGGCGGTTTTGTCCTGGCGCTGTGCTGCCCTGCAAATGGACAAGGAGCGAAAGGAAACACTGATGGACGTGCTCGAAGCGATCCATTCACGCCGCAGTGTGCGCAAATACGAGGACCGGCCCGTGCCGGAGGACCTGGTGCGCAAACTGCTGGCCGCGGCCATGGCGGCCCCCAGCGCGCGCAACAGCCAGCCCTGGCAGTTCGTGGTGGTCACCGAGCGGGAGCTGCTCCAAGAAGCGGCGCGGATCAACCCCAACGCGCGGATGGCCCGCCATGCGCCGCTGGGAATCCTGATCTGCGGCGACCCGGGGCTGGAGAAATCGCCGGGCTATTGGCCGGTCGATTGTGCCGCGGCTGCCGAGAACCTGCTGCTGGCGGCCCACGGGCTGGGACTGGGCGCGGTTTGGACGGGGGTCTATCCGCGCGGGGAGCGCATGGACGGTTTTCGCCGGCTGTTGGGGCTGCCCGGCGAGATCGAGCCCCACAGCTTCATGGTGGTGGGCTTTCCCGCGGAAGAGCCGGCTGCGCAGGAGCGTTTTCGGGAGGATCGGATTCACTTCAACGGCTGGCGGTAGCCGGCTCGTCGGCACACTCCTGGTGAACGTAGAGAATCTCGTCCAGGGCGTCGAAGAAGGCGTCCACCACCGCGGGGTCGAAGTGGGTGCCGCGCTCGCTGCGGATGATCTCCAGGGCCTTTTCTACGGGAAAGGCCGGCTTGTAGGGCCGCTCGCTGGTCAAGGCGTCGAACACGTCGGCCACCGCGGTGATGCGGCCTTCCAGCGGGATGGCCTCGCCCTTCAGGCCGCGCGGATAGCCGGCCCCGTCCCAGCGCTCGTGGTGCGTATAGCTGACCACCGCGGCCATGCGCAACAGGGGCGACATGCCGTGCGCCTGGCCGCAAAGGTCGTCCGGCTGCTCGGGATCGCAGAAATGTCCGCAGCAGATGTCCTTGCCGCAGACGCAGTGGTCCTGCATGTGCCGGAACTCCTGCTCGTCGAGCTTGCCGGGTTTGAGCAGGATGGCGTCGGGAACGCCCACCTTGCCGATATCGTGCAACGCCGCGGCCTGGCGCAGACGGTGGCAATATTCGGCGTCGATCCCCAGGCGCTGGGCCACGATCGCCGCATAGCAACCCACGCGCACCACGTGTTGCCCGGTCTCGTTGTCGCGATATTCACCCACCCGGGCCAGACAGTCGAGCACCTGCTGGTGGGCCATGGCGAGCTCCGCGGAGCGCCGGGCCACCTCGAGTTCGAGTTGCCACGCATGGTGTTTGACGCGGTCCTGGTGGGCCTTGAGCACCAGCACGTTGCGCAAGCGGGCTTCCAGCTCCACGGCATCCACCGGCTTGCCCAGGAATTCGTTGGCCCCCCGCCTCAGGGCGTCGAGCTTCGTCTGCCGATCGCAGGACGCGGTGAGAATGATCACCGGCAGGTCCTCGAACTGCGAGTCGGCGCGTAGCTGGTCGAGGATCTCCAGGCCGCTCACCTGCGGCATCATGATGTCCAGCAGCACCACGTCGGGCTGCTCGCTCTGGATCAGCTCCACGGCCTGGGTGGCGTCGCTCGTGGTGCAAAACCGCTCGTAGCCGGCCAGCTTCAGGTATTTCTGCACCACTTTGATGTTGATCGGCTCGTCGTCGATGATGGCGATCTGCGGGTCGCTCAGCACGCGGTCGGCTGCGTCGCCGTCGAGCACCGGGGCCGCTTCGAGCTGAGGGGCCCCGAACATGCTGCGCAACGCCTGCACCTGGGCTTCGGTTTCGTCCGCAGGCAGCCAGTCGCTCGGCCCGGGGACGGCATCGGCAAAGGGGGCGGGTGAGGGGTCCATCGAATGGTCTCCTTTCTTTCTCGGGGCGACTGCGGCCGGAAGTGCTTCGGAAAGGCGTCTGCCCCAGGGGACCTTTTGCTCGAGCCCTGGGGCCGCTCTTGGCACGGCGCGTGGCCGACGCAAGGACCAGGCGCGCTAGCCGATCATCCCCGCCGAGGTCAAGCCCCGGGTGCGCCCACGACGATTCGGGCGGCCAGCCGCTCAATGATCTGCAATGCGTAGGGGAGTTGGTCCTTTCGACCTTGTTTGGCCAGTTGTTCCAGTTCTCGGGCAGGTGTGGTAAAGGCGTCGAAGCCCGCGGTTCCACCGGAGCCTTTGAGCCAGTGGGCCAGCCGGGCCAGCTCTTCCAAGTCCCCGGATCTGAGGGACTGTTGCATCGCATCGAGCCGCTCATACAGGCGCTCGACGAACTCCTCGACGACCTCGCGGAAGTCGGGGTCGTCCAGCGGCAGGCTCGAAAGCAACGGCCCCGCCTCCTCGGCGGACATGTCGGACAGGTCCGCGGGCTGGGGAGCCGACGCGGCAGGTGCTGTGTCGTACTGTTCGTTGCTCTTCGCGGCACTGAGTTGTACCCGGGCGCGCTGGGGGCGTGGCGCGGCCTTGTCTGCCTCGGGGATTTGCTTGTCGGTCAGCAGCTCAGCAAGCAGTTGCACCAACCGGTCGGCGTCGAGCGGCTTGCTCAAATAGGCCGAGCAGCCCGCGGCGCGGCATTTCTCCTCGTCGCCCACCATGGCGTGGGCGGTCAGGGCCACGATGGGCACCTGGATGCCCTGCTGGCGGAGCCGGCGCGTGGCCGAGTAGCCGTCGAGCACCGGCATTTGCATGTCCATCACGATCACGTCGAAGTGCTCGCGGCCGGCCAGTTCCACGCCGACCCGGCCGTTTTCCGCGGTGGCCACTTCGGCCCCGGCCCGGCGGAGGATCAGGCTCACGAGCTTGCGGTTGGTGGCCCCGTCGTCGACCACCAGCACCCGCGCGCGGGGTAGTCTGGTGGCGGTGGCAGTCGCCTCGCGGCGCTCCTTGGGTCTCAGTTCGCCCGCGTAGGGGCCCTTTTGGATGGGCACCCCGTCGAGCGGCCCCGGGTCGATCGTGGCGGTGAACGTGCTGCCCTGGCCCACTTGGCTGCGCACGGTCAGTTCGCCGCCCAAAGCGCGGGCGATGCGCCGGCTGATGGCCAGCCCCAGGCCGGTGCCGCCGAACTCGCGGGTCACGGAGCTGTCGGCCTGGACAAAGGCCTCGAAGATGCGTTCGAGCTTGTCTTTGGAAATTCCCACGCCGGTGTCGATCATGTCGAAGGCCAGCAGGGTCTTCGAGTCGGACTCGACCAGGCGCCCCACCACGCGTACGCTTCCCGAGGAGGTGAACTTCAGCGCGTTGCCCACCAGGTTCATCAGCAACTGCTTCAGGCGCACGGGATCGGAGCGGATTCTGACGGGCACACCGTCGGGCCACTGGGCGCAGAACTCCAGCCCCTTTTCCTGGGCGCGCACGCGGAGCACCGAGACGACCGCGGCGATCACTTCGGCCGGCGAGCAGTCGATCCTTTCGATGGTCATGCGCCCGGCTTCGATCTTGGACAGGTCGAGGATGTCGTTGATCAGCTCCAGCAGGTGCCGGCCGCTGTTGTAGATGGTATCGAGATAGTCCTGGCGTTCCTGTTCGTCGCCGCCGTCGGCCCCCCGGCGCAACAGGTCGGTGAATCCCATAATGGCGTTGAGCGGCGTGCGGATTTCGTGGCTCATATTGGCCAGGAACTCGCTCTTGGCCCGGCTGGCGGCCTCCATGGCCAGCTTGTTCTGTTCCTCCAGCATGCGCTTGTGCTGCTCGTCGATGGCCGCGGCAATGGCCTCGGTGTGGGCGGCCTTGAGCGTGTCGAGCTCGCGGCGGAGATGCTGTGCCTGGGTGGAGAGCGACCTGATCCTCTCCTGCTGGCGCAGCGCGCCACAGGCCATGCGCCCGCAAACGCGCAGCACGCCGTGCGCTTGCACCGATTGCCGCTCGGCCGGGCCGGGCGCAGAGAGCAGCCCCGCCAGCAGGCACCGTGCGGGCTCTTCTCCCAGGCGCAGTGCAAACGCCGGCAACGAACGGCCGGCCGCCTCGAACGTGAACTCGCAGGACTCTACACCGGCGAGCCGTTCGGCTGCCTGCTGTGCCAGGCTGTGGGCAACCGACGAGGGCGACGCCACACCGAACGACTCGACGCCCAGCAGCTTGCCGTCCGCCTCGGCGCCCAGCAGCATGAGCGGCCGTTCGGGAAGCAACCCGGCGATTGCCGCCAGAGAGCCGCTCTCGTCGCCGACCGCCTGGTCGTCGAACACAAGGTCGAATGCGTGCAGGAAGTCGTCCATCGGTCGTGCCCGGCCGTTCTCCTGCCTTGCGCGCGGCAAAGCGAATAGCGGTCTGCGTATCCGCTGGCCGCACGGCTTGTATGGAGGTGTCGGGGAATTGCCCCCGGATTTCGCTGGAAAATGGCCGTGTGCCACTGCTTGCCCGGCGGGCAAGCAGTGATTCGGCCGGCGAGGCACTGCTTCTGGCGAAGCAGCGGCACACCGGACTCGCGGACGCCCTCAACTCGATGCGCCATATGTGTCTCGCAAGTGTAGGTTGCCCCTGGATTCGGCGAGGACCGGATGGCACGCCCAAAGCCCGGGCGATGGGCGTGGTGGGGGGCAAATCGCCGGCAAGCCGGGCATACCGCGCCGGCAGGCCGGCCCTTGGCCCCGCCTTTGCACTGAGCCACGGCGCGCAGACACAGCCCGCACGATCCCCACGACCCGATCGGCAACGGCGGTCTGCGTGGCGTCGCCGTGCCACGGCGCGAGGCGGCCGAGAAAAGCGCGGATTCCGGGTGGGCGGGCCACGGCGCGGCCAAGCGGCGATCGACGGCCGGCCGGGGCTGAGATCCCCGCTCGCCCCGCCGTTTGACCGTCACGCGGCGTGACCTAAGTTTCCCATAGCAGGAACTGTGCGGGCACTTGGGGCATGCGCGACGGCGTATGCGTGTCCGCCAAGCCAGGAATCCCATGGCGGCTACGGCCAGGGAGGGGACGTGCCGCAGATTCCCGTAAACCCTTGTTGCCGTGTTGCGGTGGAGGATTCCGATGAAACAGCGTAAGGGTCTGACTCTGATCGAGCTGGTGGTGGTGGTGATGATCCTGGGCATCCTGGTGGCTATCGCCGCGCCCAGGATGGTGGGCGTGGTGGGCAACGCCACCGACAACAGCGCCCGGCAGACGCTGAGCGTGATGCGCGACGCGATCGACCGCTACGCCACGGAAAACGGGGGCAGCTTTCCCCCGGCCGCCAGCCTTTCGACCGACCTGGAGGACTATTTGCGCGGCGGGTTGCCCAACAGCCCGGTAGGCACGAAAGACGCCACCGTCAAGGCGGACAACAGCGATCCGCTCGCGCCCGCGGCCGACGACACGACCGGCTGGATGTATAACCAGAGCACCGGCGAGGTCATTCTCAATTGCACGGACGTGTTGAAAGACGGCAGCGGCTTGACTTACAGCCAGTTGTAGGCCGCGTTGCAATGGAGGATTTCGATGAAGCATCGCAAGGGTCTGACTCTGATCGAGCTGGTGGTGGTGGTGATGATCCTGGGCATCCTGG
>CAYXPN010000071.1:0-18686 GCA_964467075.1 uncultured Planctomycetaceae bacterium | reverse complement strand
TCCCCCTCCCCCAAGTTAAACAGGACACAATAGCCACGCTCGCCAGAGCGTGGACCGCCGCGTGCAAACGCCCTCAAAAATGGGGCCTTTCCACCGCCGTCTGGCTTTTGGTGGCTACACGTATGGATTCGTCTTGAGACAAAGCCTAGGACTGTCGTTTTTTTCCTCGAGCCGGAAGGAGATCGACCATGCGGCGATTTGTGTGCCTGCTGATGGTAGCAGGTCTGTGCGTTTACATGTTTGGCTGCGGCCGGGACGCCGGCACGCCCGCGCCCAGCGGCGAACAGCCGGCTGCTCAGCCCCCGGGCGAGACCCCCGAGCAGCCCGGCGAGACGCCGACCACGCCGGAGGGTAGCGGGCTCACGCCGGAGCCCCCTGAGGCCGGCAGCGGGACCACCGACCCGGCGGGCGGTACGTCGGAGGATCCCCTTGGCGGCTCGACCACCGACCCGGCGGGCGGTACGTCGGAAGACCCGTTTGGCGGCGCGACCGTCGAACCGACCGACGATCCGTTCGGCAGCCCGATCACCCCGCCGACCTTGCCTGGCGTGGAGTTGCCCGCTCCCGGGCAACCCGAGACGCCGGAGACCCCGGTCGAGCAGCCTGAGACCCCGGCCCCGCTGCCGCTTCCGGAGCAGCCCGAGACCCCGGCCCCTGGCTCGGGTGCCGAGCAGCCGCAGGACTTCGAGGCGGAGACATTGCCGGGTCTCCCGCCGGTCGAGCCGCAGCCGGACCCCTTTGGTCTGCCGCCGACCACCGAGCAGCCCGAACCGCCGGCGGAGACGCCCGAACAGCCGGAACCGCCGGTGCTGATTCCGGAGCAGCCGGACACTGGCGAGACCGCACCCGGGTTGACGCCGGTCGAGCCGCAGCCGGATCCGTTCGGGTTCGAGCCGAGCGTCGAGCAGCCCGAGCCGCCGGTTGAGACGCCTGAGCCTTAGTGGCGTGTAGGGTGGGTCGAGCAGAAAGCGAGACCCACCGCCGAGGAGCAGGTGGGGCGGTGGGTCTGCGCCTACGGCTTGACCCACCCTACCCGTTTGCGGTCCGGCTCAGGCGTGTAGGGTGGGTCGAGCAGAAAGCGAGACCCACCGCCGAGGAGCAGGTGGGGCGGTGGGTCTGCGCCTACGGCTTGACCCACCCTACCCGTTTGCGGTCCGGCTCAGACCATGCGCTGGCGCGTCTAGGATCGAGCATGCGCAGCTCGTCCATGCGCAGCACCAGCCGCTTGACCACCGGCCCGACGGACTGCGCGGCCTCGCCCCCGTATTCGAGCACCACGACCACGGCCAGGCGCGGACGATCCGCGGGCACATAGCCGGCAAACCAGGCATGGGCCGGCCGATCTGCTGTGGTCTCGGCCGTGCCCGTCTTTCCCGCCACGGGCAACTGCTCGATGAACACCGTGCGGTGGGCCGTGCCCTCGGGGTCGGCCACCACGCGGCGCAGTCCCGCGCGCACGATCCGCAGCGTGTGCGCGTGCAGGCCGGGCACGGGCTGGGACGACGGCGCGGGAATGAAATCGTCCGCTGGCTCCGTGCTTGCCGCGCCTTCTGCCGCGATCATGCCCAGATGGCTGACCACGTGGGGACGGACGAGTCTGCCGCCGTTGGCCACGGCCGCGGTCAGCCGGGCGATCTGCAACGGCGTGGCCGTCAGCGAGCCCTGCCCGATGGCCAACGACAGTGTGTCGCCCGTGCGCCAGCCATGGCCCTCGAGCGCCTCGATCGTCGAGGGGTCGGGCACTCGCCCCCGTGCCTCGCCCGGCAGGTCCACGCCGGTCCGCCGCGCGAGCCCGAACCGCCGCGCCCAGTCGACCAACGGCCCGGGCCCGAGCTGTTCGGCATGGTGAAAGAAATACACGTTGCAGCTTACGGCCAGGGCGCGGGCCAGGCCCACGTCGCCGTGGGCGAGCCCGTGGCGCACAAACAGTGCGCAGCGCCACTGGTCGGGCTCGTGCAGATAGCCCCGGCACAAGAGCGGCTCGGCGGGCTCGACGCGGCCGGACTCCAGCAGGGCGACCGCCGAGACCGTTTTGAAGACCGAGCCGGGCGGCAAGGCCATTTGCACGGCGCGGTCGAACAGCGGTTTGCCCGGCGATTGCATCCATCGGCCGAGCTGCTGGTCGTCGCCGGCCAGGAACAGGTTCGGATCGAAGCGCGGCGTGGAAGCCGCTGCGCGGATGGCCCCGGTTTCCACGTCCATGACCACCACGGCGCCTCCGCCCGCGGGTGAGTCGGGGCAGAGAATCTCCCGCCGCTCGACGGCGCTGTCGAGCAGCGCCTCGGCCGCGCGCTGAAGCTGCGGATGGATCGTGAGCACCACGTCGCGCCCCACGCCGGGCTCGCGCTCCGGATAGCCGACCAGCAGCCGGCCCGTGCGATCGACCATCTCCACGGCCAGGCCGCGTCGGCCGCGCAGCGGGTGCTCATAGCTCGCTTCCACCCCGCAGCGGCCGGCGTAGTCTTCGGGGTGATAGTCGCCGCGGGCGAGTTGCTCCGCGCTGACCTGTGCCAGGTAGCCCAGCACGTGGGCGCCCAGGGAGCCCTGGGGGTAGAACCGGCGTGTGCGGGAGACGATCTTCACCCCGGGATAGTCTTGGGTATGGCCCTCGATCTCGGCCGCCACACTCAGCGGCACGTCGTCGATCATCACATGGTAGTCCAGCTCCTCGGCCACGGTAATCCGGCGCGGCTCGCTTCCGCCCAGCGAGGATTGCAGGGCTTCATGGACCAACCGGCCCAGGCGCAGGGAATCGGTCTGTAGCCCGGGCGGCTCGTGCCCGCCTGTTTCCCAGCGCCGGCGAAAGCGGCGATCGACCGTCTCGGCGATGTGTTCCACGCGGACCTGGATTGCGCGGGCCCGCGCCGCCCATTGCTCGGTGCGCAGCTCGCAGAGCTCGCAGAGCCGGCGCGCAATCTCCCGGCGCTCGGCCAGCACAAGTTGTTGCTCGGCTTCCAGGCGCTGCGGGTCTTTGCGCTCCGCGGGAGCAAGGCGTTGCCGGGCCGTGTAGCGCAGCCAGCTTTCGTCCGCGGGCTCTTGCAGGTAGCGATAGTGGACGGCCAGCGAGTGGATTTCGCGGTCCACCGCCAGCACGGTCCCGTCGGCCCCCAGAATCCGGCCGCGCACGCCGGGGAGGCTCCTCTCCCGGCGCAACGGGCTGGCCGCTTCGGCGCGATAGGCCTCGCCGTGGCTTGTCTCCAGTTGCACGGCCCGCAGGAATACCACGCCCAGCAACGCCAGCAAGACCACCCCGCAGAGGCGCAGCCGGCGCCGCGAATCGACGATCGCCCGCCGGTCCGCGCGCCCGTGCTCGAACTGCTGCCAGTCGAAGTCGTCCATCGACAAACCGTGCTTCACGTTTCCAGGTGCAGGTGTTTGCCCCGGCTTGCCCCGGGATATCTTTCCAAGGGCGCCGGCGCCGTTCGTTCGTCCCACCAACCGAGCACCATCAGTGCCGGCAAACCCACCGCGGCCGTATAGGCCCCTGTATACACTGCCCGGCAGAGGATCGTCGCGATGCCGGCCTCCACCGGTCCGAGCAGCCGGCAACTCAGCCCCAACGCGCCCGCCCAACAGGCCACGCTCAGGAGCACGGCCGCGGTCTGCCCAGCCGGATGGCGCAGGCGCGCACGTCGCTGGAAACGGCCCAAGCCGAACGCCAGGAGCAGCATCCACGCGGCGCCCAGCCCCACTCGGCCCGGCGAAATCAGGTCGCCCACCAGGGCGATCGCCCCCGAGCCGAGAAACCCGTAGCGGTTGCGCCAGCGCAGCGCCAAGACTACCGCCAGCAGGGCCATCAGGTCGGGCGTCGTATGGCCCACGCGCAACAGCGGGACCAGCGCGGTCTCGGCCACCGCGGCCAGGTAGACGAGAATCACCAGCAGCAGGATCGCCATGCCATGGTTTCCTTCCGGCCGAACCGGGAGCTGACGCCCCCGGCTCGCCATGGTAGCCACCGAGAGCCGGACGGTGGACAATGTGCTCCTGACCCGATGTTCACGCCTGCCGGTCCACGCTCTGGCGAGCGCGGCTACCGGCCGGTCCACTACTGGCTGGTCCACGCTCTGGCGAGCGCGGCTACTAGTCCGACACACGTAAACTGTCGAGTTGGGTGCCACTGCTGGCTTGTCCAGCAGTGCGGCAGTTTACGAACTCAAAGCAACCAAGCACGGGTGGACAAGCCACCCGTGCCACCCCACAGTTTAGCCGTGTCGGACTGCTACCGGTCGGAAATAATCTGGCGACCCGCCAAGCGCTGGGGGTTCACTTCCGTGCGCAACACCAGCACCTCGCTCGGAGTTGCAGCAGGCACGGCCGGCTCCATCCAAATCTCCCAGGACGACGCCCCCGCGGGCCGATCCACGCGCACCACGCGCCCGTAGAGCAGCGGCTCGGCCACCACCCCGCGAAGGCTCGCCGAGAAGACCAGATCGCCCGCAGCCACCGGCTCAGTCACGTCGATCGAGCGGATGCGCGCCAGCCGCTCGCCCGTGCCTTCGAGCAATCCGCGGGGGCAATGCGCACCCAAGCGCCCAGCGGCCTGCGGATCGACCAGTTGCACCACGTCGCGGTAACCCGGCTCGGTCACGGTGCGCACCGTGCTCACGTGGCGCCCGACTTCCACCACCCGCCCCCACACGCAAGCACCACTGAGGACCAGTTGGCCGGGCACCAGTTGGGCGTCGCGTCCGCGGTCGAGCAGGGCGGGATCGTCGAGCACCAGGGCCCCCGGCTCGACGCCCGCGAGCGAGCCTACGTCCAAGAGGCTGCGGCGCGCGAGGAAGGCGCGCCCCTGAGCGCCCAGCACGCGGGCCGGAACGGCCGCGGCCCGCAAGAGCGCCTCTGCGCCGGGCGACTCCTCGGGCGCCGGCTCGTTCGCGCCGGTGCTCTCCGGGAGGGCAATCGACGTGGCACCTGTGGAGTCCGCTGCCGCACCTTTGAAAACCTCTCGTGCTGCCAGCTCGCGGCGCAGGCGGGCGTTTTGCTGTTGGAGCTGCTCGAGCTGCTGCTCGGCAGCGGCGAGCCGGGCCGCGGTGTCGAACTGGGCGCGGATCGACCGGGCTGCACGCCGACCGGCTTGCTCCAGGGCGGACACGGCGCGGCAACTTGGCTGCCGGGCCACCGCGGCCCAATCCTTCAAGGCCATCGTCCACTGCTGCGGCAGGCAGGCCGTCAGCGCGGCCGCCACCAGCGCGGCGCACAAGGCGCGCGCCGGCCCATCGAGTCGAGGGCGCCAGGCGCCTGGCTTGGGGGTGAGGTTCCAGGGTCTCATGGCCACGACGAAGCAGGAGTGGGCAGTGTGTTTGGAATGACCGCGAGAGGGATGTCGAAAGGCGGTTTTGCGTGATGGGTTTGCGTGATGGCGGCGGCGGGCCGGCCGCAGGATCGGTCGGGTGCAGGTTTACAGGTCGTACTGGTCCGACTCCAGGGCGGGTCTCCACTGCTCGAGGTGTTCGAGGCAACTGAGCAGTCCTTCGGCCACCACGGTCTGCGGCTCGGGGGCGATGCGCACGGGCAGGCCGGTCTGTTCGCTCAAAAGACGGTCGATGCCCGGCAGCAGGGCCCCGCCGCCGCAGAGCAACACGCCATGGTCCACCAAATCGGCGGCCAATTCGGGGCTGAGCCGGTCCATGGTCGATCGGAGCGCGTCGACCAGATCGGCCAGGGGCTCGGCCAGGGCCTGGCGCACTTCCTCGCTGGTGATGGTGGCCCGCCGCGGCAAGCCGCTGATCGTGTCCAGCCCGCTGATCTGCTGGCTGCGCTCTTCTTCCAGGGGCCATGCGCTGCCCAGCTCGATCTTCAACTGCTCGGCCGCGGATAGCCCGACGCGCAGGCTGTAATGGCGGCGCAAATAGTCGGCCAGGGCCTGGTCCATCTGGTCGCCGGCGATGCGCACCGAGCGGGCGGCCACCGTGTCGCCCAGGCTGAGCACCGCGGTCTCGGTCGTGCCGCTGCCGATGTCGCAGACCATGCTGGCCAGCGGTTCGGCCACCGGCAGCCCGGCCCCCAGGGCCGCGGCCTTGGCTTTGCTCAAGAGCCACACGGCTCGGGCCCCGGCGCGCTGGAAACTGTTCAGCACAGCCCGTTTTTCCACCTTGGTGATGGCCTGGGGCACGGCCACGAGCACTTGGGGCCGCCGGCGCAGGCCCGAGGGCCGGGCCTTGGCCAGCAGATAGCGCAGCATGGCCTCGCAGAGCTCGAAGTCGGCGATCACGCCCTCGCGGAGCGGCCGGACCACGGCGATCGAATCGGGCGTGCGGCCCTCGATGAGCCTGGCCAACCGGCCGACTGCAACGGGCGACGAGGGGGCATGTCCGTTGCCCGTGCCCACGGCGACCACGGAGGGCTCGTTGACCACGACGCCCTCGCCGGGCACGGCGACTCGGCAGTGGGCCGTGCCCAGATCGACCGCCAGATCGGCATTGAAGAATCGACGCAGTCGGTGGAGCATCCTTGCTCGCTGTCTAATAAGGTAAGGGCAACTGTTCGGCCGTCCGAATCAAAGCCCCGCACGTGACCGCAGCCTGTCGCTGCCGCACGCGCGTGCGTGCAAGCACGCACCCTACGAATTGCTGTCTAATCAGGGTAGCCACCGAAAGCCAGACGGTGGGAATGCACCTCTTTGAAGGCTTTTGCTCGCGGCGCGCCACGCTCTGGCGAGCGTGGCTACCGTTTTGGAACAATGCCTTCGTTCGCAGTCCGTGCGCTAAAGCTTCCTCGGTTGTGAAAACCGGCGCTGGTCTTGTTCAGCAATCAGCCGGCCACAGGCGCGGTTCGTTGCTGCCGCCCAAAGAGGGGCAAAACGCAGCAAGCTCCCAAGGCGCCGTGCCTGCATACGCCCTTGCCGCTCTTGCCACAGGCGGCCACAGCCCTTGGAGGCCCGGCGACGCGGCGGCCTGGGGCACCTGGGGGACCCGCGGCCCATCTTTGTATTTGAACTGATACGCCTTCATCTCCAGATACAGACAGAAGACGCCCAACAACAGCGCCACCAGCGCGATGGCCAGCAGGGCTGTGTAAAGGTCGGCGCGAGGCTTGCGGTAGGGACCGCCGGCCGTGCTACTGGATCTTCGAGGCGACACGGTCACCCCTCACGACAGGGCTCTTGAGGTATTTGGGATCGACCTTGCAAACGCACTTGTCCGGCGCGGTACGCACCACTTCGATCCGGCCGACATAGGTGCTCACCCCGCCCACGGTCCGATAGACGTCCAGTTGATGTCCTTCGAGCAGCCCGTCGTCAGCACCGATGGAAATCTCCACCAGCCCGTCGCTAAGCACGGCCAGCACCACGCCGTCCACCTGGGGTGCCTGGCCGGTATAGACTTCCGGTTCCGGCTTGAGCCCGAACTTGCGCAACACCTCCATGGCCTTGGCCAGGTCCTCTGAGAGCGACTGGTGAATCTCGCGCACGCGGGCCAACTCGTTGGCCGCATTGTGGAGTTCCGCGGTCAGGCGGACCACCTCCTTGAAATGGACCTCCTTGTCTTGCCGGGTCGTGCGGATATCGGCCCGCAGGGTATCCACGTCGTTGCGCAGCCGGGCCAGGGCCTCGTGGGTGACCTTCACATCGGCCACGGCCTCGTTGAGCTGGGTGCTGCGCTGGTCCAGATCAACCTGAAACTGCTTGTTCTGGGTCGCCAGGATCTGGTTGGCGGTCTCCAGCTTGGCGCGGGTCTGAAGGGCGAACTCCCGCTCGTTGTCCAACCGGCGCGTAAGATTGTCCAGTTGATCGCGGAGTTCCTGGTTGTCTGCCAGCGCGTCATCGAGCCGGTATTTCAATCCTTTCGGCAGCTCCGGTGTCGCCTTCTCCGGAGGGTTGGTGACAATCAGCATCCAATTGCGCTTGGCGGCATAGTTCATCACAGCCAGGGCCGAGAAGAAGACCGCCATGACCAGGATCAGCACGGTGAGTATCTTTCCGACCAGGTTCATCGACGACCCTTTTGACACTCTTGGTGCGGCAACGGTGGGCTGCCTGCCCTAGCCGATCGGGGAAAAGACCTCTTCCTGCCGGCCTTGTCGGCCGCGCGCGTGGCCACGCCACACGGCCTGACGAAAACCGCTATGCGCAAGCTACGAATAGACTTACTACGCCGTCCTCGTAGTATAACTTCGCCCAATTTCCCATGTCAACCAGAATGCCCACCCAGGGCGACCCCGCAGCTTCGGCAATCTGCGTAATCTCTGGATGTTCGGGAAATTCGGGCCCAGACGGCCGAAATCGCCCGCCGCCGGCCTTTAACATGGCCTGTCTGGAGCGTTGCGGCCGCCCATTCGGCGCCAAACATGGCACCGGCCGGCAGGGTGGCTTACACACCCCCGGTGGTCCGCAGCAGGACTACCGCCGGCCGCCGTGCACCGCGGCGAGCTCTTCGCTGGTGGCCTCCACCGTCTCTTGGACCTGCTCCTCGGTATGGGCCGCGGTAATAAAGAAGCGCAGCCGCGCCTTGCTCTCTTCCACCGCGGGATAGAGGATCGGGTGGACATTGATCCCCCGCTGGAACAAGTGGTGCGATATCTGCAAGGCGTGCAACGAACTGCCGATGATCACCGGTACGACGGGCGTGCCGCAACTGGTGCCCGTATTCAGATTGCGCCCGCGGGCCAACTCGAGGAACTGCCGGGAGCGGGCCTGGCAGCGGGCCACGCGCTCGGGCTGCTCCGCGGCCAAACGGATCGCCACCAGGGCGGCCGCGGCATTACCCGGCGTGATCCCGTTGCTGAACACAAACCCCGGCGCGGTGTATTTCAGGTAGGTTACCAGCTCCTTGCTCCCCGCGATATATCCGCCGCAACTGCCGAACGACTTGCTCAACGTGCCCATCAGGATGTCCACCTCGCCCGGGTCGACGCCGAAGTGTTCGGCGATTCCCCGGCCGCGCGCGCCCATGGTGCCCACCGCATGGGCTTCGTCGATCATCAGCAGGGCCTTGTGGCGGCGCGTGACCTCCAGGAAGCGGGGCAGGTCGGGGAAGTCGCCGTCCATGCTGTACACACCCTCAATCACGACCAGCACCCGCTTGTAGTTCAAACGCGACTCGCGCAAGATCCGATCACACGCCCCCCAGTCGTTGTGGGGAAACGAGCGCCGTCGCGCGCCGGAAAGCAGGCAACCCTGGACGATGCTGTTGTGGGCCAGCTCGTCGTGGAGGATCAAATCGCCCGCCCTCATCAGGTGGCCGATGGTGGTTTCGTTGGTATGGTGCCCGGCCGAGAAGACGATCGAGTCCTCGGCGCCGACAAAGCGGGCGATCTCGCGTTCCAGCTCGCCGTGGATGGTCTTCTCGCCGGAGACCAGCCGGCTGGCCGACGCACTGGTGCCGTAGCGGTCGATGGCCTCCTTGGCGGCCTGGGCCACGGCCGGATCGCCCGACATGGCCAGGTAGTTGTAGGTCGAAAAGTTGATCATCTGCCGGCCTTGGATCATGGCCGTATCCGCGGTAATGCCCTCGTGCACGGCAAAGAACGGGTTGGGAATGCCCAACAGGTCGAAGTAGCCCAGGCGCTGCTCCAATTGGCGGTATTCGTCCGATTCGGCGAACACGTAGTAGCCTGCGGGAATCTCCTCCAGGCTGTCGGCTACGCGTTGCCGAGCAGCGCCGGCCGCGGGCTGTTCGGGCGCTTCGGCCTCGGTTTGGGCGGGTGCCGCGGCCTCTGAGGGCATCTGCTCGGGCTGTGCGGCCGGTGCCGCGCTGGGGGGGGCCGGCTGCGGCGGCGCGGCTGGCGCGGGCCGAAGCGGCGGGGTCGCAGTTGGGGCTTCGCCAGGCGGCTCCACGGACGGTTGGGCCGCGGCGCTGGGTGGGCCCGGCTTACCCGGCTGGGGACCTTCCTGGAGCGATTCGGCCAGGCGTCGGGCCACCAGGCCCGCCAGTGAGGCGATGCTCGTATCCTCACCGAACCCCTCCAGGGGCACCTCCACGCCCAGCCCCGACTCGATCTCGTTCTTCAGTTCAATCGCCATCAGCGAATCAAGCCCCACCTCGCGCAGCGGGCCGTGCGCATCGAGCTGCGCGGTGTCGACGCCGAGCGTGCGTGCCACCTGTTCCTGGATGAACTGGGCGAGTAGGGCCGCGCGTTGCTGTGCGGTGGCCGCCTGGAACTTGCGCAGCAGCTCGCGATGCCGGGCGCTCGAGGGACGGCGCTTCTCGACCACGCCCGCCCAACTGGCCAAGAGCGGCGGCTGGCGGTCTGCGGGAAACTGCTGCAGGAAGCGCGACCAGTCCACCTGGAACGCCCCGACCTGCGCCACCCCCTCCTTGAGCAGGCGCTCGAGCGCCGCCAGCCCATCTTCCACGGCCAGCGCCTGCAAGCCGCCGGCGGCCCACCGGGCCTGGTCGCGCGCGGTCTGTCGGGCGGCCATGCCCACCCCGGAGAACGGACCGAAGTTCACACTCAAGGCCGGCCGGCCGAGGCGCGTGCGATAGTGGGCCAACGCGTCCATGAAGGCGTTGCCTGCCGCATAGTTGCCCTGGCCGGGCGAGCCGAGCAGGGCCGCCAGCGACGAGAAGGTGACGAAGAAATCGAGCGGCTCGCCCTGCGTTTCCGCGTGCAGGTTCCAGGCGCCGTCCAGCTTCGGCGCCATGACCTTCTCGAAGCGCTGCCAGCTCTGCTGGGCCAGCACCCCGTCGTCGAGCACGCCGGCCGCATGGATCACGCCGGCCAGCCGCGGCAGCTCCTCGCGGATTTCATCCAGCGCGGCCCGGAGACTCTCGCGCCGGGCCACGTCGGCGCGCACCACCCGAACCTCGGCCCCTTCGTCGCGCAGCTCGGCGATCGTGGCCTGGGCCTGGGCCGACGGCTTGCTGCGCCCCAAAAGGGCCAGGTGCCGGGCCCCCTTGTCGAACAGCCAGCGTGAGATTTCCAGTCCCAGGCCGCCCAGTCCGCCGGTGATCAGGTATGCGGCATCGCTGCGAATCTTGAATTCGCCGGGTCTCATCGCGGTGGTCTCGGGCAGGCGGATGACGAGCTTGCCGCGGTGTTTGGCCTGGGCCATCAGCCGGAAGGCGCCGGCCACCTCGGCCATTTCGTAGACCTGGTGCGGCAGGGGCTCGAGTGCGCGCCGGCGGAAGCCCTCGGCCAGTTCGCCGAGCATCCCGGCGATCAGCCCGGGCCGGCGCCGTTCCTCCTCGCCGAGGTCGAAGGGGAAATAGGCAACGTCGGGGCGCTCCTGGGCCATGCGCTGGGCGTCCCAGATGCCGATCTTGCCGATTTCCACGAACCGGCCGCCCTGGCCCAGCGCAGCCAGGCTCTTGGGGATGTATTCGCCGTTGAGGCTGTTGAACACCACGTCCACGCCCCGGCCCGCGGTGGCTTCGAGCACCTGCTGGGAGAACTCCAGGCTGCGCGAGTTCATCACGTGGCGCACGCCCATGGATTTGAGGAAATCCCACTTCGGCTCGCTGGCCGTGGCGAAGACCTCGGCGCCGAGCTTCTGGGCGAGTTTGACTGCGGCCTGGCCCACGCCGCCGGCCGCGGCATGGATCAACACCCGTTCGCCCGAGCGCAAGCCGGCCAGGCGCAGCAGGCCGTAATACGCCGTCAAGTAGGCCAGGGGAATCGTGGCCGCCTCTTCAAAGCCCAGATGATCCGGCTTCGGCACCACGTACTGCGCGGAGATGGTCACATGACTCGCCATGCAACCGAGCGAGAGGGCGACCACCGGGTCGCCCACCTGGAACTGCTCCACGTCCGAGCCCACGGCCACGATCGTGCCGGCGCATTCGAACCCGAAGGTCACGTCCGCGGCCGAGCGGATACCCAGCGGGCGCTCGAACTCCTGGAGCATGCCCAGCGCGCGCAGCACGTCCCGGAAATTGAGCCCCGCGGCGCGCACGGCGATTTCCACCTCGCCGGGCCCGGGATCGCGGCGCTCACCGGGCTCGATGGCCAGATTGCCCAGCGATCCATACTCGGAGAGCTTGAGCTGGAACGGCCGGCCCGCCGGAATCTTCAGGGCCCCTGGTTTTTCCTCGTCCAGCCGGGCCAGCCGGGCCACCAGGCGTTTGCCTGCGCGCAGGGCCACCTGGTCTTCGCGGTCCGCCTGCTGGATTTCTTCGAACAGCGCCTCGGCCTGATCGCGTGCCTCGGCGCGCTGGGCCGCGGGATCGAGGTCCACGCGTGTGCAATGCAGACGCGGCGACTCCAGGGCGATCACCCGGGCCATGCCCCACAGCGGGGCTTGCAGCACATCGGGCGGGTCTTGTTGGCCCGGAGTGGCCTGGGCCCCGCGCGTGACCAGCCACAGCCTGGGGCTCTCTTCGCCGCGCAGCCCGGCCAGGGCCTGCAACAGCGGCAACACGCCCCCGCAAATCCGCTCCTGCACACCCAGCAGTGAATTCTCTTCGATCGCCTCGGCGCCGGGGCTGTCCAGGCCCCAAAGATACACAATGCCCCGGCAGTGCGGCTCGTCCTCGGTCAGGGCGTCTTCGAGCAGGTCTCCGTACTGGTCCATCCGGCAAGGCGCCACGCGATATTGCTCCGGGCCCATGCGCTCGAACTGCTCGCCGCAATGGACCAGCACACAGCGCTGCTCCTGGGCGCGCAGGTGGTCGGCCAGCGCGCGGCCCACACCCTGCTCGTCGCAGAACACGAGCCACGTGCCCGGCTCAGGGATGGTCGGCACGCCGGCGGACCGCACCTGTTCCTCCCAGCGCATGTGGTAGAACCACTCGCCCAGGTCGCGGCGCATGCGCCGCCGCAGCAATCGGCGGCTGATCTTCCTCAGTCGCAAACCGCTCACGCGCGCGATCGGCTCGCCCTCGGCCGTGCAGTAGTCCAGCGCAGCGACCAGCACGCCGGGCTTCTCGCCTTTGCCGGTCTCCAAGCGCCCGTGGCTCACACCCTCCGCAAGACCGCGCTGGATGAGCTCCAATCGCTCGATTCCCACGGGCAGGAACATCTCGCGTCCCGAGGCCTCGGCCAGCGCCGCAGCCACCACCTGGAACGCGCTGTCGATCAGCACGGGATGGAGCAGATACTGCTGGGCCGCGGGGCGAAGCGACTCGTCCAGCCCGATCGCGCCGATCGCCTCGCCCGCGCGGCAACGCAACCGCTGCACCCCTTGAAAGGCCGGCCCGTAGTCCATCCCCCGGCGATGAAAGGCCTGATAGAACGTCTGCGCGTCCCACTGCTGCGCACAGCGCTGCCGGGCAGGCTCCAGTTCGCAGGTCTCCGGCGTCGGAGCTTCGTCTTCGGCCACGATCCGGCCCGAGGCGTGCAGAATCCAGCGCGGGCCGCCGGCGGGTTGCCCGTCCGGGCCTTCCTGCAGGCTGAAGATCTGGAACCGGCAGCAGTCGGCATCCTCGGGGGTGGCGACCAACTGGACCGTGCGCGGTTGCTGGTCGTCCAGTGCGAGCACCTGTTCGATCGCCACCTGCTCCAGGGCCAGCCGGCCGCAGCCGAAAATCTCCGCGCCCGCGGCCAGGGCCATTTCCAGATAGCCCGCGGCCGGAAAGACGGGCGATTCAAAGATGCGATGATCGTTCAGGAAAGACGGCGAGCGTGGACCGAGGCGGGTGACGAACACCACTTCGCGGCCGGCAGTCTCCAGGCGCATGCCCAAGAGCGGGTGGACACGCCGGCCGGGGGCCTCGGCCGCGGTTTTGCGGCGCGGCTGATAGGTCTCGCCTTCTTCGAGCACCCAGCAGCGCCGCCGCTGGAAGGGATAGGTGGGCAGGGCGACCCGGCGGCGCGGATAGTCGCGGTCGAACCCCTTGAAATCTACGGCCACCCCCCGCAGGAACATCTCACCCAGGCTGCGCAGCATGATGTTCCAGTCGTCGCGCCCTTCGCGCAGGCTGGGCAGGCAGAGCTTCTCGTCGTCCGGCAGGCAGTTGCGCGCCAGCCCCAAGAGCACGGGCTTGGGTCCGATTTCCAGAAACACCTCGCAGCCCAGCTCGGCCACCGTGCGGATCGAATCGGCGAACCGCACCGCCTGCATCACGTGGCGGCACCAGTAATCCGGCGTGCAAAGCTCCTCGCCCGCCACCTGGCCTGTAACGTTGGAGACGACCGGGAACTTCGGCTTGCCGAACTGCACCTCCGCCAATACCCGCCGATATTCATCGAGCATCGGCTCCATCAGGGGCGAGTGGAACGCATGGGAGACGGCAAGCGGCGTGGTGCGCACTGCCTCGGCAGCGAACTGCTCGACCAGCCGATCGACTGCGGCAGCGTGTCCGGAGATGACCACCTGGTTCGGCGCATTGACCGCGGCCATGGTCACGCGGTCGGCATCGGGCCGCAGGGCCTCGGCCACGCGCGCCTCGTCGGCAAAGACGGCCACCATCTTGCCGTCTCGCGGCAGGGCCTGCATCAGTTGGGCGCGCCGGGCGGTAAGCTTCAGCGCGTCCTCCAGGCCGAACACACCCGCCCGGCAAGCCGCCACGTATTCCCCCAGGCTGTGTCCCAGGGCCACGTCCGGCTCGATCCCCCAACTGCTCCACAACTCGGCCAGGGCGTATTCCAGCGCGAAGAGCACCGGCTGGGTGTAGGCCGTCTCGTTAATCGGCGACTGGCCCTCTTGCGATTCTGAGGGGTAGAGCACACGGAGCAATCGCTCGGGCAGATACTCGCCGAGAATCTCGTCGCAGCGCTCCAGCGCGCCGCGAAAAGTCGCTTGGGTTTCAAACAGCCCGCGCCCCATGCCCACGAATTGCGATCCCTGGCCGGTGAACAGCCAGGCGAGCTTGGGCCGGTGGGCGCGCGGGGCCTGAGCCGGCTCGGCGCCCTGTTCCAGTTCGGCCGCCTGCTCGGCCAGCAGGCGCTGCATCTCCGAGGTGGACTCGGCAATCAGCGCCAGACGATACGGGAACTTGACCTTCCCCGTGTTGGCCGTGTGGCAGACGTCCGCCAGCGAGAGGTCCGGCCGGGCCTGCAGCGCTGCGGCGTAGCGCCCGGCCAGTTCGCCGAGTGCCTCACCCGACTTGGCCGAGAGCACCAGCAGGTGGCGCGGCCGCTGAAACTGCGGTGGCGGATTGGGCTCGGCGCGGGGAGCCTCGCCGAGGATCAGATGGCAGTTCGTGCCGCCGAAACCGAACGCGCTGACGCCCGCCAGGCGCCCCGCCGAGCCGGCCGGCCACTCCACACCCCGGTCGGCCACGGTCATCGGTGTGCCGTCCAGCCGAATGTAAGGGTTCAGCTCCTGGAAGTGCAGGTTCTCGGGAATCCGCCCGTGCTGCAAGGCCAGCACCGCTTTCAACAGGCTGGCGATCCCCGCGGCCGACTCCAAATGGCCGATGTTGGTTTTCACCGAACCGAGCCAGCAGGGCTGGTCGGCCTTGCGCCCGGGCAGCAACACGGCTTTGAGCGCCTGGACCTCGATCGGGTCGCCCAGGGCCGTGCCCGTGCCGTGGGCCTCCACGTAGCCGATCGCCGCGGGCTCCACCCCCGCATCTTCCAGCGCGCGCCGAATCACGTCCTGCTGGGCCGGCCCGTTGGGCGCGGTCAGGCCGTTGGTCAGCCCGTCCTGGTTGACCGCAGAACCTCGGATCACGGCCAGCACCCGATCGCCGTCGCGGAGCGCGTCGCTCAGGCGCTTCAGCACGATCATCCCGCAGCCCTCGCCGCGCACATAGCCGTCGGCCCGCGCGTCAAAGGTCTTGCAGCGCCCGTCCGCGGCCATCATGCGCGCGTGGGAGAACACGATCATCGCCTCGGGCGTGAGGATCAGGTTCACGCCACCGGCCACACACACCTCGCTTTCCCCGCGCAACAGGCTTTCCCGCGCCAGGTGGACGGCCACCAGCGAGGACGAACAGGCCGTATCCACCGAGATACTTGGACCGCGGAAATTCAGCACGTAGGAAATCCGATTGGCCGCCACACACAAACACGTGCCCGTGGCGCTATAGGCCGTAATATCCGACAGATCGCGGTAACAGAGCCGCGCGTAGTCGCTGTTGCTGATCCCCACAAATACCCCGGTGCGCGATCCGGCAAGCTGGTCCGCAGGCAGCCCCGCGTCCTCCAGGGCCTCCCAGGTGCATTCCAGCAACAGGCGCTGCTGGGGGTCCATCTGGTCGGCTTCGCGCCCGGAGATGCCGAAGAACGTGGGATCGAACTTGTCGACATCCTTCAAAAATCCCCCCCAGCGCGTAGTCGTCTTCTCCGGAGTGGCCGGATTGGGGTCGTAGTAGGCGTCGGCCGACCAGCGATCGGGCGGCACCTCCGAGATCGCATCCACGCCCTGATCGAGCAATCGCCAGAACTGCTCCAGGTCGTTCGCCCCGGGAAACCGGCAACCGGCACCAATGATGGCAACAGCGTCCATGACCAGGCTACTCTCTGAATGGGGAAAGCGTTGCCCGCGCCGCAGCGCCGCTCGCGGCCCGGGTCGCTATGGTGCTCGAAAACGGCGGCCCGACCAAGTCGCCGAGAGCCGGCCGCCGGCACGCAGACCCGCTGGAGGCGCGCCGCTCGGCTCGGCCCTTCGATCTGCGGGTGACTACGACGGTTTCTGCGCGCCGGACTGTTCGGCCAGGTATTGGGAAAGGGAGCGGATCGTGGGGTAGTCGTAGGCAGCCATCGGGTCGACTTGGACCCCCAGCCACTCTTCCAACTCGCCCGTCATGCCGATCGCGGTGACCGAATCGAGGGCAAACTGCTCAAACGAAGCGTCCACGTCGATCTCGGCAGGGGAGGTCTCCAGGAGGCGGGCCAGGTAGGCGACCATCCAGTCCTGGACTTCCTCCGGGCTGCGGGGTCGAGTCGAGGGATCGCCGGGCCCCGGGCCCGCCCCAACGGCCGATGGCTCAGCCGCTTTGCGGGCATCGCCGCGGTTTGGAACGTCCATTTGCATGTTCTGTTGCCCGAAGCTGTGCGGATTGCGGACGATGGATCGCGCCGACTTGCTTCCGGCGGTCTCGCGACAAAGCGGCCGGCTCCACCGCATCCCGGACAAGCCCCCAACGCAGCCGACCACCGACTGCCGCCCTTGTGTCCGAAGCCGGGGCTGAAGCTCTTCCCCCCGAACAGGTGTCGCTGCCGAAGGTCTGCGCGGACCAGCCAACCCCTATAAGTTAACCGTGCGCCAGGTATTTACAAAGCCCTACATGTTGCCAAAAACCGCGCGGCGCAGGGGAGCGTGGCAGAAGCAGCCACCCAGATTGGGGAGGGAAAAGGCGGGCTCTCGAAGGCCGGCGCACCACCGCCCCGGCCGTGTAACTCACTGGATCGAGGCCCGGCCGGTCTCCCCGTCGACCAGCACGGTGCGCTGGTAAGAGCTGCACTGAATCACTACGCTGCCGCCGGAGGTCGGCATGCCGAACCCATCGTATTCCACATCCGTCAGGCCCCCGAAATCGGCTGAGACGATGGTCACGCCATAGAGAGAGTCCTGGAGCTGCACCGAGTAGTCGGAATTGCCCGGCTCCAGCGGCGCCAGGCCCGGGATGGTGTAGGAGCTGTCGGCCACGTCGAATTCCACGGTCTGGGAAGAGCCGGTCATGCGGGCCTGGTGTCGGGCCAGTTCCAGGTCGGCCTGGATTCGCTCTGCTGCGGCGCGCACTCGATGGAAGCAGAGCGAACCGACGAACTTCGGCACGGCCAGCGCAGCGAAGATGCCGACGATCAACACCACGATGGACATCTCGACCAGTGTGAATCCCCCGCGCACCGAGCGCGACAACTCGCAATACTCCAAATGCCGGCTCAAATCGAGCGGGCAGTGAATCTCCTCGAAATCCTCGTTAAACTGACGCAGACAGCCGTCCAGCTCGGACCGACGCTCCACCAGCTCGCGCCGATCAGACATCCGGCCGACCAGCAACGCGCCCAGACGACGCAACGTCTCTTCGGGCGTGGAGTCCACCAGACCCACTGCCACCAGCGGACATCCGCCCACTGCCGGACACGGCACCGCCAGCAGGTAGCGGCCGTCACCGCGCGGTTCCAAGACCGGGATAGAGCGGGAAACCGCGGCCTCGAGTATCTCGCTCAACCCGCCCGCCGCATCCGGCTCGGTCCGGTGGGCCTCCGCCTCGACGCGCCGTACCCCTGATCCGAACCGCTCCGCCGCTGCTTCGACATGCCCGGTGGTCGACGGGCCGTCCGCGCTCCAGCGCATCCACGTACCGGCGCGAACCCAGAGCTCCAGCGCGCTGTCGAAGGTCTCGCGAAGCAAGCTGACTGCATCCGCCAGGAGACGATCCGCCCCCGGGGCAAACGGCCCAGCGCCGGTGGAATCAACGAGCGGAGGCAGTTGCGACATACCGGGAGCGTCCAAATCGCCTGCCGGCCGGACAGCTCCACTCCTCCCAGCACTCTCCGGCCGCTTACTCGAAATTGCCCCGGCCTCCCTGCCTGAGGATCAGGCCCGCGGGTCTCCACAACAAACTTACTTCATCTGGGGTATATGGCAAAGTTGCGACAGTTTGGGGCTTTAGTAGAAATAAGAGATTCAAGCAGGGTTTCCGGCTGTGCCGATTGCAGGGATCACGGTTGCGCGGCCTGCGCCGCGGGCGACCGAACCCGGCGCCCTGGGCCGCCACCAAGAACTGGTACAGGTATTGAGAGACTGTCCGAAAACGCAGTTTGGGTGGCCGTGGCCTACCGCGGCCTTGCGGCCGCAACCAAACTCGGAAGTCGGAAGTCGGGTGGCCGGGGCTGGAGCGCAGCGAAGCCCCGGCAAGCCCAAAGTCGGAAATCGGAGGTCGGGTGGCCGGGGCTGGAGCGCAGCGAAGCCC
>CAYXPN010000070.1:0-18716 GCA_964467075.1 uncultured Planctomycetaceae bacterium | reverse complement strand
CTAAGCACTTGTAAGGGTATAACTTCCCGGGAAAAGGTGACAGGCACCATTTGCCCTCAACGGCCCACGACCAGCCTTCGGCCGGTGCCCGGCTTCGCACAAATGGTGCCTGTCACCTTTTCCCCGCAATTGCGGAAACAAGTCCTTTACAATTTCTAAGGTTCTGGACAAGGCAATGACAGGTGTCGGGTTGCTGCTGGCCTTCCACATTTACTGGCCGATGCTCGGCTGGCTGGTGGCCGCGGTCGCACCGTTGCTGATCCACCTGCTCACGCGCCGGCGCTACCAGCAGGTGTCCTGGGCCGCCATGGAATACCTGCTGGCCGCGGTGCGGCGCCGGGCGCGGCGGGTGCGTTTCGAGCAGTGGCTGCTGCTGCTGCTGCGCACGCTGCTCATCGTGCTCCTGGTAGTGGCCGTGGCCGAGCCCTACTTCGAACGCACCAGCACAGGCCGACCGGCCGCGGGTCGTATCCACCGCGTGCTGGTCATCGACGCCTCATACTCCATGGCCGCGCGCGCAGCCGACAAGACGTGTTTCGAGCAGGCCAAGGAGCTGGCCCGGCAGATCGTCGATCAAAGCCGGCAGGGCGACGCGCTGAGCCTGGTGCTCTTGGCCGCCCCGCCCCAGGCGGTCGTGGGCCGGCCGGCCCTGGAGCCCAGCCAGATTCTCACCGAAATCGACGCGCTGCGCCCGGCCCACACCGGCGCCGATCTGCCGGCCACGCTCGCCCTGGTCGATCGCCTCGTGCAGTCGGCCGGGCGCGAAGATACGGGGCTGGCGGGCCACGAGGTGTACTTGCTGACGGATTTGCAGCGCGTGGACTTCGGCGGCGCCCTGCCCGAGGCCGCGCAGGCCGAGCTGCGCCGCCGCGCCGAGCAACTGGCCCGCAGCGCCCGGCTGGTCGTGGTGGACCTGGGCCGCAGCCTGCCGCCCAATGCCGCGGTGACCAGTCTGCGCGTGCTCGAACCGCTGGCCGGCTTGGGGCGCACCGTCTCGGTGGAGGCGGCAGTGAGGAATTTCGGCTCCCAGTCGCTCAACAGCCGGCCCGTCGAGCTGCTCGTCGACGGGCGCGCCGCCGCCCGCCAGATGATCGACCTGTCCCCGGGCGACGAACGAGCCGTGTTGTTCTCCTGGCGATTCGACACGCCGGGCGAACACCACCTGGAAGTGCGCACGGGCCCCGATCCGGTAGGGGTGGACAACCATCGCTGGCTCTCCGTGCCCGTGCCCGAGGCGATCCGCGTGTTGTGCATCGACGGACAGCCGGCCGGCGGGCCCATGGGCGGTGCGACGGGCCACCTGGCACTGGCCCTCTCACCCGCGGACCAGCCCGGTGATGTGACGCCGGTGCGCGTGGAAGTGGCCGGCGAAAGCGCGCTAATGGAACGCCAGTTGAGCACCTATGACGTGGTGTTTCTCTGCCGGGTGGCCCAATTCACCGCGCGCGAGGCACGCCTGTTGCGAAACCACCTGGACCACGGCGGCAGCCTGGTGTTCTTTCTCGGCGAGGGAGTGCTGGCCGACCGCTACAACCAGCAGCTCGCCGGCCCGGGACCGGCGCGCATCCTGCCCGCGCGCATCGGCCCGGTGATCGACGAGCCGGAGTTCCGCATCGACCCGCTCGGCTACGACCACCCCCTGGTCCGCTCGTTCCGGGGCGAAGGCCGGGCCAGCCTGTTGACTGCGCCGGTGCTGAAGCATTTCGAACTCGAGCCGGTGCAAGACAGCCTGGCCCAGGTGGTCCTGGCGCTGCCCAGCGGCAATCCGCTGATCGTCGAAGAGCCACTCGGCCGGGGGCGCGTGGTGCTGGTGGCCACGTCGGCCGATCCCTCGTGGACCGGACTGCCGTTGTGGCCCAGCTTTGTGCCGCTGGTGCAGGAGATGCTGGCGTATTGTGCGGCCGGATGGCAGCGCCAGCGCAATCTCGCGGTGGGCGAGGTGCTCGAAGCAACCGTGCCTGCCCGGGCGCGCGAACTGCCCGTCGAGGTGGAAGACCCGGCCGAACGGCGCCACAGCGTGCGCACGCAAACCGAAGGCAACTTCGCCACGTTCAGCTACGACCAGACGATGCTCAGCGGGTTGTACCGGGTACAACTGGGCCCGGAGGGAGAGGGCCGGGAGACGAGGTACTACGCCTTCAATCTGGACACACGGCAGAGCGACCTGGCGCGATTGGACCAGGAGGAGCTGCGCACCCGGGTCTGGCAGGGGGTGAATTTCGAGTTGGTGAGCACCTGGCAAGGCGGCCCGGCCGAGAGTGCGGCCCCGCTGGTCTCCCGGGCCCGCCTGCCGGCGCAGTTGCTCTATGTGGTGTTAGGCATGTTGTTTGTGGAACTGTTCCTGGGGTGGCGATTCGGGTATCACAGTTAGCGCGGCCCTGAGGGGAATGGCCATGGCGAGCCGCGGGTGTGAGCCGGCGGTTCAGGGGGAACAAAGTCGGATGTCGGAGGTCGGAAATTTGAGATCGCAAAGCTGAAATCACAAATCGGCGCTCGGCGAGCCGGGAGCGTCAGCTCCCGGTTCGGGCGGCATAACGTCGGATGTCGGAGGTCGGAAACCGAAAAGCCGAAAGGCAGCTTATCATCCTGCCGATCCTGTCATCCTGTCTCCCCACCAAGAGCGGAAAGCGGAAAGCCGAAGTCCGTAGCCGTCCCACAGGACACCACACGCCATGAGCGGCACACTGCCAAACTGGCTCGAGCGCCTGCTGGGTATCGAGACCGGAGCGGGCGAGGGCACGGTCTGGAGCCTGGAGCACACCTGGCGCTGGCCGCCTTGGGTCACGCTGTTGCTCGTGGCCGCGGCCGTGGTGGCGGTGGTGGCCGTCTATCTGCACGAGGGTCGCGAGCGCGGGGTGCGCTATCGGCTGCTGCTGGCTGCCATGCGTCTGGCCGCGGTGGTGCTGGTGTTGCTGATGATCGCCCAGGTCTCGGTGATCTTGCAGCGCACCGGGTTGCCCTATATGGCCGTGGTAGTCGACGACTCGCTGAGCATGACCGTGGTGGACCGCTACGAGCCGTCGGTGCAAGAGCGGCTGGCGGCCCGGCTCCACGAGGCCAAGCTGCCCCCGGAGCCCAGCCGCTGGAACCTGGCCCGCTGCCTGCTGGCCGAGCGCCGCGGGGTGCTCGTCGAGCGTTTGCAGCGCGATTACAAGCTGCGTCTCTATCTGCTCACAGACCTGCGCGTGATCGAAGGATCGACCGGCGAGGAGCTGCTCGCCGAACTGGCCCAATTCCAGGCGCGCGGCCAGACCACGCGCCTGGGCGCGGGCATTCGCAGCGTGCTGGACCAGTTGCGCGGCACCACGCCCGCGGCCGTGATCGTGCTGAGCGACGGCATTGTGACCGAAGGGCCGCCGCTTGGCGAGGCGGCCGCACTGGCCCGGCGCCGCGGGGTGCCGCTGTTTTTCGTGGGCCTGGGGTCCGAGCGCGCAGCCGAAGACCTGCAACTGGCCGATCTGCTGGTCGACGACGTGGTGTTTCTGAACGATCTGGTACACTTCGAGGCCCGGCTGTCGGCCTCGGGGCTCGAAGGACGCCAGGTGACCGTGCGCCTGCGCGAGGAAGACCAGCCCGAGGTGCTGGCCCAGCGCCGCGTGACCGCGGGCCCGGACGGCGAGTCGCAGGCCGTGCGCGTGGCCTATCGGCCGCCGCGCGAAGGCCGTTTCCGCTTCCTGCTCGAAGTCGAACCCTTGCCCGGCGAGCTGCAAACCGAAAACAACCGCACCGAGCCTCGCACCGTCGAGGTGCGCAAAGACCGCGTCCGCCTGCTCCTGGTCCAGGGCGAGCCGAACTACGAGTTTCGTTTCCTGCGGGCCATGTTGGGCCGCGACGAGACGATCGAGCTTAGCACCGTGCTGCAAGCGGCCGACCTGGAATACGCCGAGCAGGACGCTGCGGCCTTGCGCGTGTTTCCCGGCGGGCGCGACGAGCTGTTTGCCTACGACGTGGTGATCCTGGCAGATGCCGACCCGGGCATGTTCAGCGCTTCGATGATGCAGAACCTGGTCGACTTTGTGGACCAGCCGGGCAAAGGCGGGGCCTTGATCCTGGTGGCCGGCCCGCGCTACATGCCCGCGGCTTATGCCGGCACGCCCCTGGCGCGCTTGATGCCGTTGGACCCCGCGGCCGTGCGCCTGCCGGAACCCGCGGAGCTGCGGGGCGAAGGATATCGGTTACGTCCGACCGACCTGGGCCTGGTCAGTCCGGGCATGCAGCTCGGCGACGATCCGCAAGAGAACCGGGCGATCTGGGAGCGATTGCCGCCATTGCATTGGTACGTGGAAATCCCCGAGCTGAAGCCCGGCGTGCGCGTGCTGGCCGAGCACCCCACGCGCACCGGGCCGGACGGGCAGGCCCTGCCGCTGGTGTGCCTGCAATACGTGGGCTCGGGCAAGGTGCTCTTCCATGCCACGGACGAAACCTGGCGCTGGCGCTACCGGCTGGGCGACGTGCTGTGGGCCCGCTATTGGATTCAGACGATCCGCTTCCTGGCCCGCTCCAAACTGACCGAAGGCCGGCAAATGGCCGTGCTCAGCACCGACCAGCCCGACTATCGCCCGGGAGAGCCCGTGCGCCTGCGCGTGCAGTTTGTCGACGAGCGCCTGGCCCCGGAGGCCGACGACGGCGTGCTGGTGGTGGTCGAATGCCAGGGCCAGCAGACCCGGCGCATCGTGTTGCGCCGAACGGGGCTCGGTCGGGGCACGTTCGAGACCGTGTTGAGCAATCTGCCGCCCGGGCGCTACCATGCCTGGCTGGCGGTGCCTGCGGTCACGGGCCGGGCCCCGGCCGTGGACTTTGTGATGCGCGCCCCGGCCGGCGAGTTCGAGCGCGTGGCCATGGACGCGGCGGCTATGCGCGATGCCGCGGAATCGACCAAAGGCCGCTACTACGATCTGTCGACGGCCGACCGGTTGCTCAGCGAGCTGCCCCCCGGGCGCCAGGTGCCCATCGAGACCCTGCCCGCCGCGCCGCTTTGGAACCGCTGGCCCGTGCTGCTGGCGGTGCTGGCGCTGCTGATCGGCGAGTGGATTCTGCGCAAGGCCGGCGGCATGGCCTGAACATCCATGCCATTGTGGCAACGCGAACACGGGGAGCCGGGGGGTTCATCCCGCCGAGCAGTCCCACGGCCAATTGCCGGGAACACACGGCGTGGTCCGTGCGTCGAAGAAGTGGACATCGCTGTCGGTCCCTTCGACAGCCCGATCCCACAACGCCGTCCAGGCCGCTTGGCAAACGAGCGCAGCGGCACGAGACTTGCATTGCCGGAGGCAATGGCGTCCAATGAATCGATGAGCGTGTCGGGCAATTTGAGTGTGCCACTGCTTCGCCAGAAGCAGTGCGTCGGCGCTCTGAGCACTGCTTGCCCGGCGGGCAAGCAGTGGCACACACCGAGCTAACGGCGCAGGGTAAGTCCAGCCGGAAGCGCAGACCCGCCGACTTGTGTGGCCGATTTCCCCGCAGCGAGCAGACCCGTGGCCCATCCATTGCAGCAAAAGGTCGACGCACTGCGGCGGCGCTTGCGGCGCGTGCTGTTTTTCTACGGCATCAACCGCGTGCTGGCCGCGGTGGTGGCGACGATCGTGGCCCTGGGACTGATCGACTACCTGCGCCAGTTCCGCGATCCCGGGCTGCGCATCATCTGCTGGCTGGTGCTGCTGGGAGTGGCCGGCTGGACCGCATGGCGCGCCCTCTACCGGCCACTGGCACGGCGGCTGAGCGACGTAGATCTGGCCGCCCACGTACAGCGGCGCTTCGGCATCCCGGCCGATTGTCTGGTTAGCGCGCTGGAGTTCCTCGGCCAGCGCGAAGACGATCCCCTGGCCGGTTCCGCGGCGTTGCGCCGGCTGGTGATTGCCGAGGCCGCGGGACAGGCCGAGCCGCTCCGCTTCAGCGAAGCGATTGATCCGCGTCCCACCTGGCGCGCGGCCACGTGGGGGGCGGCCGCGTGTCTGCTGGCGGCGATCCTGGTGGTGCTCGATCCGGTCTCCTCGCGCATCGCCGCGGCCCGACTGCTCAACCCGCTCAGCGCCACGGTCTGGCCCCAGCAGAACCACCTCCAGCTCCGGCAGGTGGTCACGCGCGTGGCCCGAGGCCAGACCTTCGAAGTGGAAGTGATCGATGCCGAGGACAAACCCTTGCCGCGTGAGGTATTCATCCACTACCGCTTCACTGCCGCGGACGGAGGACTCACGGAACAAAAGGAACCAATGAAACTCGTCGGGGGCGTGATGGTCGCCGAACGGGTAAACGTCACCCAGCCGTTCGACTACAGGGTGACCGGCGGAGACGACGACTCGATGCCTTGGATCAGCGTGGAGGTGGTCGAGCCGCCGCGCATCACCGCGCTTAGCGCACGTTTGCTGCCGCCTGCCTATTCGGGCTTCAGCGCACGTACGGTCGAGCCGGGCGGCGGCGAGACCTGCGCGCTGGTGGGCACGCGCATGGAACTTGCCGGCCGGGCCAGCAAGCCGCTTAAAGAGGCGTGGCTGTGCCTGGACGACGACCGGCGCATCGCCGCTACGCTGAGCGCCGACGGCCTGTCGCTCAGCGTGCCGGCCGCGGGACAGGCGCCGGTGGTGGTCGAACAGTCCGCGGCCTGCTGGTTCGAACTCGTTGACCGCCAGGGTCTGCGCGGCGGAGAGCTCCGCTGGCAGTTGCAGGCCATCGAAGACCATGCGCCGGTCGTGGTGCTCGAACAGCCCGGCGAAGACCTGTTCGTCACCCCCCAGGCCGTCGTGCCCCTGCGCGCGCTGGTCAAAGACGACCTGGCTATCCAGCGGATCGAGCTGGTCTTTCAGCCGCCCGTCGCACCGCCGGCCGCTACCGCGATCGACCCAACCGGCTCACGGCCGGCCGCGGCCGGCCAGCCGGCCCCACTATCGGCCGATGCGCCAGATAGCCAGCCGGACGCACCGCGAAACGATGCCCAACCGGCCCCAGCGGAGCCGCCTGAGAAAAGCCCTGAAAAAAGCCTGGTGCGGGTGTTGCTCTACCGCGCGCCCGGCGAGCCGCCGGCTCCCGCGCGCGAGACCGCCCAGGACTGGACCGCGCGCACAAGCTGGCCCGGCGTGCAGCAGCCGGTCGACTACCGCTGGGAGCTGGCCGGGCTGGAGCTTGCGCCGGGCAGCCAGCTCGAATTCCAGGTCCGCGCCACCGACTATTCGCCCCAGGAAGGGCGCAGCCAGTCGCGCCGGCTGATCATCATCACGCCCCAGGAACTCCAGGATCGCATGGCCGCGCGCCAGGCGCGCCTCCTGGCGCTGCTGGGCCGTGTCGTCGAAGCCCAGCGCACGGCCCGGGCCGAGGTCGCCTCGCTGGCTATTCGTCTGGAGGAGACACACCGGCTGGATACGGCCGAGCTGGACCGGCTCCGGGCCGCGGCGTTGAACCAGCGCCAGGTCCACCGCAGTCTGACCAGTCCCGACGAAGGCGTTCCCGTCGAGATCAGGGCCCTGCTGGCCGACCTGGACAACAACCGCATCGACAGTCCGGACATCCGGCGCCACATGGAGCAGTTGGGCCGGCAGCTTGCCGACCTCGACCGCGCCGAGCTTCTGCCCGCGGATCAAGAGTTGACCGCCGCGGTGAAGACCGCCCAGGTTGCGCTCGAACAGGATTCGGCCACGCTGCCGGACGCACTGCCGCGCTCGCTCGCCACGGCCAGTGCCCACCAGGACGTGGTGATCGAACGGCTCACCGCGATCCTGGACCAGTTGCGCCAGTGGGACAGCTACCGGCGGTTCCACCGCGAAGTGGCCCACCTGTTGCGGGCGGAACAGGCCCTGGCCGAGCGCACCGCCACGCTGGGCGCGCGCACGCTGGCCCGGGAGCTGCACGATCTCATGCCGCAGGAGCGTGCGGACCTGAGGATCGCCGCGGAAGAGCAAATCGGGCTGGCCCTGAGACTGGAAATCCTCCAGCAGCAGATGGACCAGGCGCAGGCAGAACTCGAAGCCGCGGATCCGCTGGCGGCCCAGACCATTGCCGACGCCCTGGACGAAGCCCGGCGACTGGCCATCAGCGCCTTGATGCGTTCCTGCGCGAGCGACATCCAGGAGAACCGGCTTGCCCGGGCCACCGGCGCGCAGCAGCAGATCATCGAAGATTTGCGCGAGCTGCTCGACATCCTGGCCAACCGGCGGGAGCACGAGCTGGATCGGCTGCTCGGCAAGCTGCGCCAGTCCGAAGCCGATCTGGCCGATCTCTACAGCCGACAGCTCGGTCTCTACCAGAGCATCGAGCAAAACCGCGCCCAGGCGCCCGGTGCGCAGCGAAACGAATCCCTGCGCCGGCTCGGCACGCAACAGGACGAGCTGCGCCGGCGCGCCGAGCTGATGGCCCGACGGCTGCAACGCTTGATGGCCGATCGGGCTTCGGCTGCGGTGGAGCAGGCCGCCGAGGCCATGGCCGACGGCGCCCGGGCGGCGGCGGGAGGCGATGGGCCCGGCGCAGCGCGCGGGGCCCAACAGGCCGAACAGGCCCTGGCCCAGGCCCGGCAAGAGCTGGCGGCCCGGCGCCTGCGGGCCCAGGCCGAGTTGGCCCGCGAGCAACTCTCGCGCCTTGAGGACGCGCTCGGCCAGCTTCGCGACCAGCAGCACCGCGCGCTCGAAGAGACGCGCCGGCTCGAGGCCCTGCGCCAGCAGCAAGGCCGGCTGACGCGCAGCCAAGCCATGAGCCTCAGCGACCTCGTGCGCCTCGAAGAGCTGCTGCAAAGCGACACGCGGCGACTGGCCCAGGGCCTGGCCGGCTCCGGGGTCTTTCATCTCGCGCTGAGCGAGGCGGGCGATTTCCTGGGGCGCGCGATCGGGCTGCTCGCCGGGCAGCAGACCGGGCCCGAGACCCAGCAATGGGAAGGGCGCGCACTGGAGCGCTTCGAGATGGTGCTCGCCGCCTTGGAACCCGAAGAGCGCGAGCCGCCCGACGGCCAGTCGAACAGTTCAGGCGCGGACCCGGGATCGCCGGGTGGCCAGCCCGGGGCGGTCCAGCGCCTGGCAGAGCTGAAGCTGCTGCGGCTGTTGCAGGAGGAGATCAACTGGCGCACGCGGGAGTTGGACGCGGAGGTTGCCCAGCGCGGCGGCGAGCCGTCGGACGACCAGCAGCGGGAATACGAACGCCTCAGCCTCGAGCAGGCCCACCTGGCCGACCTGGTCATCGAGCTGATGCAATGGCGCCCCGGCCCGGAGGAAGTGCCCGACGGGCTGCCGGACGTGAAGATCGAAGGCCCGGACGGAAACTTGCTTCAGGAAACAGCGCCATGAAATGCACAGCGATCTGTACGGCTCTACTCGCCGCGGTGCTCGCCGCGTGTGCTTGGGGCGCGGAAAGCCCGCCCGGCGACCCCGCCGCCCGCACGGCGCCACTGCCCGATCCATTGGACCGGGAACTGCTCAGAGACCTCGAAAGCCGCTCCGGCGACGCCCCGCCCGAGCCAGCCGAACAGCCCCAGCCCCGAGAGGCCCGGCAGCCCGGAGAAGCTGGGCAGCCCGAAGAAGAGCCAATCGGTCCTGGCGAGCAGGGCCCCGGCCAGCGCGGTCCCGGCGCGCAACCATCCGGCCCACCGGCGCAACAAGAGGGTCTTGAGCAGCGTCTCAAACACGAACTGGGTCGGGCCGCGGTGAGCGAGCAGCAGGAGCCGCTGCTGGAAATCGCCCGGCAGATGCGCGTGGTGGAGAAGCGGATCGAGCAGTACGACTCGGGCAGCACCACCCAGGGTATGCAACAGCAGATCGTGGCCGACCTGGAGCGGCTGATCGCTCAGGCGCGCAAGGCGTGCAAGCAGGGTGGTCCGGCAGCCGGCCAGCCGCAGCAGGTGGCGGGGCGCACACCGGTGGGCCAGCCCGACCCCCAGTCGTCCGGCGGTCAGCAGCCGGCTGAGCGTCCGGGCACCACCAGCGCGCCGCGCCAGGGTGAGGCGGAGCCGGGCGCGGCCGGAGCGGATGCCGGCCAGTTGCGCGAGCTGGTCAAGGACCTGTGGGGCGAGCTGCCGCCGCGTGCGCGAGAGCAGATGTTGGAGACCTTCGACGAGGCCTTTGTGCCCAAATATCGGCTGCTGATTGAGCAGTACTTCCGCCGGCTGGCAGAGGCCCGAGGGCCGGATGGCCTGGGACCGTAACCCGCGCGAGACTCGCGGCAGCAGCGTGTGGGGCCATCGTTGAGGGTGTACAGGGAGGCCCGGAATATGGCACACCTTGCGGCAGTCGTCGGCAGGGTGATGCGCTTCACGGCGCTGGCGGCAGCCGGGGGTGCGGCGCTGGGCTCCGCGGTGTGTACGGCCGCGGAGCCGTCCGCGGCGGAGACCTCGGCCGCCGAATGGATCACGCCCGCGGCCGATCGGGCGATCGGGCGCGGGCTGGCTTCGCTGCTCGCACACCAGCACGAGGACGGCTCGTTCGGCGCCGGGGCCTATCGGGGCAATGTGGCGGTCACGGCGCTGGCCGGGCTGGCGTTTCTCTCCGCGAGCAGCACGCCGGGGCGCGGTCCCTACGGCGACGAGATCGACCGCATCGTGGACTATCTGCTGGCCCACAGCCAGCCGAGCGGGTTCATCATCGCGCCCGAGGCGGCCAGCCACGGGCCGATGTATGGCCACGGATTTGCCACGCTTTTTCTGGCCGAGACCTACGGCATGTCGCGGCGCGCGGAGCTGCGCGAGAAGCTCGCCCGCGCCGTGCGCCTGATCGTCAACACGCAGAACGACGAGGGCGGCTGGCGCTATCGGCCCGAGCGCGCGGACGCCGACATCTCGGTGACCATCTGTGAGGTGATGGCCCTGCGCGCGGCGCGCAATGCCGGCCTCTACGTGCCCAACGAGACGATCGACCGCTGCATCGAATACGTGCGGCGGAGCCAGAACGCCGACGGCGGGTTTCGCTACATGCTGCAGGGCGGCGAGAGCGCGTTCGCCCGATCGGCCGCGGGACTGGTGACCCTGTATAGCGCGGGCGTGTATGAAGGCCCGGAGATCGACAAGGCGCTGGAGTATCTGGTGCAGTTCAAGCCTGCCCCGGGTGAAGTGCGCCGGGAAGCGTATTACTACTACGGCCATTATTACGCGGTGCAGGCGATGTGGCTGGCCGGCGGCGATTATTGGAGCGATTGGTATCCCGCGGTGCGCGACGAGCTGGTCACACGCCAGTTGGCCGATGGTTCCTGGACTTCGCCGATCGACCTGGACTACTCGACTGCCATGGCCTGTATCATCCTCCAGGTGCCCAACCAGTGCCTGCCGATCCTGCTGCGCTGAGCCGAAGATGAGCTGAAGAGAAGATGAGCCGACTTCATTTGGTGCTGCCGGGCTGCTTGACGCCGCGAATTGTGCTGGTGCCGGCGATCGCGTGGCTGGCGGCCGTTTGGCTGGCAGTCTGGCCGGGCATTTGCCCGGGCGCCGAGCCTGAGAGCGCCGAGCCCGAGAACAAGGAGTCGCCCCTGGCAGTGCCTGCCGCGGGCGAACCGTTTGCCGCGCGGCTGGTGGGCGCCGAGGGCGCCGGCGAGCAGTGGCGCTTCGACTTCCTGGCCGGGGGCGCCAGGCGGACTGTGGAGGCGGGCGAGCTGGTGCGCTGGGGGGAGTTTGCCGAGCTGGACCAGGGGCCGGTGGTGGTGCTGGCCGACGGCAGCCTGCTGGTGGCCGACCTGCTGGAGGCCGACGGCGAGACGCTCAGCGTGGACTCGCTGCTGGTGGGCACGCTGAGGCTGCCGCTCGAAGCGGTGGCCGGCCTGGTGCTGCGACTGCCTGCCTCGCGTGCCCAGAGCGATCGGCTGCTCGACGAGGTGCTGCGGGCCCAGGGCAACACGGATCGGCTGGTGCTGGACAACGGCGACCGGCTCGAAGGGCTGTTCGTGGGGCTTGAAACCGGCGCCGACGCGCTCAGTTCGGAGCAGATTCGCTTCCGCGGCCGCACCGGGGAGCTGGACATCGAAATCCAGCGCGTGGCCTGGCTGGCGTTCAATCCCTTGCTGCGACAAAAGCCGCTGAGCGAAGGCTTGCGCGCCTGGGTGGGACTGACGGACGGCAGCCGTGTGCTCGCCCGCCGCTTGCAGCTTGACGAAGACCGCCTGGAGCTGACCCCTGCCGTGCTCGATCAGGCCTGGCAAGGCAAGGCCGGCGTGCTAAAGGCGCTTCAGCCGCTGGGCGGCCGCGTGGTGTATCTCTCGGACCTTGAGCCGTCGGGCTATCGCCACGTGCCCTATCTGGACATCTCCTGGCCTAGCAAGCGCGACCGCAATGTGCTGGGCGGACTGCTGCGCGCGGGCGATCGCCTGTATCTGAAGGGGCTGGGCGTGCACAGCGCGTCGCGCTTGAGCTATGAGCTCGACGGCGAGTTCGATCGCTTCGAGGCCGAGCTGGCGCTGGACGACGCGGCCCAGGGCCGCGGCAGCGTGCAATTCCGCGTCTACGTGGACGGCAAGGAGCAGTTTCAGAGCCCGCCGGTGCGCGGCTTCTCTGCCCCCGTGCCCCTTTCGCTGGATATCCGCGGGGCGCGGAGACTGGACCTGATCGTGGGCTTCGGCGAGCGGGCCGACGAGCTGGACCGGGCCGACTGGCTCGACGCGCGCCTGGTGCGCGGGCAGGCGAACAGCGAGCCGGCCGACCAGCAGCAAGCAGACCCGGCAACCCCGGGCAATGCCGCCCCTGGCTTCTGATCTGGCCCGTGGGGCGTCGGGGGCGGCAGTTCAGCGCAGCGCCTGCTCGCCGGACTCGCCGGTTCGGATGCGAACGGCGTCGAGCAGCTCGGAGATAAAGAGCTTGCCGTCGCCGACCTGGCCCGTCTTGGCCGTTTGGACGATCACTGCCACGGCCTGTTCGAACTGGGCGTCGGTAACGACGGCCTCGATCTTCAGCTTGGGAATGAAGTCCACCTCGTATTCGGTCCCGCGGTAGGTTTCCGTGTGACCTTTCTGCCGGCCGAAACCTTGGACCTCGGTAACCGTCATCCCGTGGATTCCCTGTTCGACGAGGGCGTCTTTGACCGCGTCGAGTTTGTGGTGCCGGATAATGGCTTCGATTTTCTTCACGGGTCACCTCAGCCTTTCGGGCAGTCCATAGGCGTGCATGCGGTGTTCGCCGATATCGAGGCCTTCGATCTCTTCCTCCTTGGAAACGCGGAGCATCCCGCACGCCTTAAGGGACATGAACAGGGCGAACATGGTCAGAAACGCCCAGGCGGGGATGGCCAGCGAGCCGATGATCTGGCTGCTGAGCGCCTTCTCCGCGCCGAAAACCCCCGTGGCGATCCCGCCCCAGACGCCGCACAGACCGTGTACCGGCCACGCGCCGACCGGGTCGTCGATCCGCAGTTTGTCGAGCAGCACGATGCCGGCGAGCACCAGCACGCCGGCCACCGCGCCGATGATGATGGCCTCGACATTCGACACACAGTCGCAATTGGCCGTGATGCCCACCAAGCCTCCCAGCGCGCCGTTAAGCGCCATCGAGAGGTCAGGCTTCTTGAAGACCACCCAGGCGGAGAGCATTGCCAGCACGGCGCCGGCCGCGGCGGCCAGGGTGGTGTTGGCGGCGATCGTCACGGTGGCCGCGGTGTTCAGGGCACCGGTGAACGCCAACTGGCTGCCGGGGTTGAACCCATACCACCCCACCCAGAGGATGAGCACGCCCAAGGCGGCCAGCGGCAGGTTGTGGCCCAAGATGGGCTGGGATTTTCCGGTGGGCGAATAGCGGCCGATCCGCGGGCCCAGGGCGATCGCACCGGCCAGGCCGGCAAAGCCTCCCACGGCGTGGACGACCAGCGAGCCGGCGAAATCGTGGAACCCCAGCGCGTCGAGCCACCCGCCGCCCCACTTCCAGAACCCGCTTATGGGGTAGATCAATCCGGTAATAACCGCGCTGTAAATCAGGTAGGCACGAAACTGAATCCTTCCGGCGACCGAACCGGAGACGATCGTCGCGGCAGTCGCCGCAAAAGCGACCTGGAAGAGCCAGTCCGCCTGCGGGTGCAAAGTGCCCGCTCCAACGGAAGCATCTTCGGCGAGCCTCTCGCTGATGCCGAAACCACCCCAGGCGAACCATCCCGCCGCCATATCGGTGCCGTACATCAGGTTGTAGCCGATGATGTAGAACAGCAGCACCCCGACACTCAGGTCCATGAGGTTCTTGAACATGATGTTCACGGCGTTCTTCGACTCGTTGAAACCGCACTCCAGCAGGGCGAACCCGGGCTGCATGAACAGCACCAGGACGGCAGTGATGAAGAGGATGAGGTTGTCGATCGCATAGGAGTTCTCGGCCACCGTCGGCGGCGCGGGTTCACTGCCGGCAGCCTCGCTGCCTTCGGCCTGCTCCGCGTCTGCCGGCCCGGCCGGCGCGGTGCCCTCCTCGGCCGCGAAGGCGCCGATGGCGCCAGTTAGCGCGAAAAGCACCGCCAGCAGCAAACTGCCGAGAATCGTGCCTCGCTGGATTGCCATCCTGTTGACTCCTCGTCGGTCGGGACGTTGCACTCGGCGCGCGTCCACGCGTGAGGAATCCCACGCGCGGAACCGGTGGACCAACGCTGGTGGGGCTCGGGTCCCCGCAGCCGACCGGCTGCAATTCCTGTGCCGAAGCCCGCTGCCGGCCCTGCACGGCAAGGCCCTAGGCGACCAAAAGCCGAGAATTCGCCGAAAATCCTGGGGTTGCGGGCCATTAAAAAGTAAACAGGCTTGGCAACTCGGCGATACCAGAAGCCCGTTAAGAAGGCATCTTATGCCTCATTTCTCGGCACCCACGGTCCTCCCTCGACATCCGATCGCACACCTCGGCTCTCCGCGGCGGCTATTGAAAGCGATACACTCCACGGCTCGCTGTCCTGAAAATTGATTAGGCACTTGAAGCACAATATATCGCCGGCATTTCCGCTCATCGAGAAGCGCCGCCAGCCCCAAAGCACGCAAAGTTTACCTGACCCCTACAACCGTGCGCACCATCGCATTGCGCACGCCGTTTCTCGGGCTTGTGCGGCCAATTTCGGTCATTCAGAAAGAGTCGGCGAGCGATAGACCCTTTAGGCCGTCGTGTCGAGCCGCCCTGGTGGCGGCTTGCCCGCGCACCGCGGAGATGGAAATCACGGCGCACAGGCCGGCCATTCGCGGTTGAGCCGGAGACTCGATAACGCAAGGTCGGAGGTGACAAGAACATGATCACCCAACGATTCATTATCATTACCATGACAGTGGTCATGGCCACGGTGTGCGCGCAAGCGGTGTCGGCACAGCAGTTGGCGCAGGAGCCTGCCGTGTCGGCCCTCGGGCCTGCCCAGCTTGGCGCTCGGCAGACCGCCTATCGCGCCCCCGAGGGCGGTGTGGCCGTCTGCGGTGACCCGGGCGCGGCTTGCTGCGACCCTGCGGAGCAATGCGAGCCATCCTGCTCTGCCGGCTGCGCCTGCGATCCGCCGGCGTGCCTCTGGTGTCAGGGGGGCACGATCGCGGGCGATCCCTGGGAGTTGCCCGACCCACGCCTGCTGCAGAGCCTGGGAGCGACTTGGGGCGGCTGGGTTTCGGCCGGCATCTATGCCAACACCTATGGGGCCCGTTCCAATGGGCCGCTGGCAATGAACGATGTGGGCGATGGTTTCACCTTCAACCAGTGGTGGACCTACGCCGAGAGGGTGGCCAACACCGAAGAGCGGCCCATCGACTGGGGCCTTCGCGTGGACTTCGTCTTTGGTGTGGACGCACCAGACACCCAGGCCTTCGGCGGCCATCCCGATAGCTGGGACAATCCCTGGGACACCGCGCGCGACTACGGCTTCGCCCTGCCGCAGCTCTACGGGGAAGTGGCCTTCCACAGCCTGAGGGTCAAATTCGGCCACTTCTTTACGCTCATTGGCTACGAAGTCGTCCCGGCGACGGGCAATTTCTTCTACTCCCACGCTTACACACACTTCTACGGCGAACCGTTTACCCACACCGGCGTGCTGGCCGAGCACCCCTTCGGCGAACACATCACCCTCTACGGCGGCTGGGTCCAGGGCTGGGACACGGGCTTCGACAATACGCCCGGGACGGATATGTTCCTGGGCGGCTTTGGTGTGGCGCTTACAGAGAGAATGGACATTATTTACGCCACCACGTTCGGCAACTTGGGCGCCAACGTAGCGGCCGGCGATTTCTACATGCACAGCCTCATCTGGGAATGGAGGCTGACCGAACGCTTCACCTACGTGCTGCAGAACGACCTGGGCAACAACCGGGGCAATGCCGCGGGCGACAGCCAGTGGTACGGCGTCAACCAGTACTTCCAGTACGAGCTCAACGACTGCTGGGCCGCGGGCATGCGCGTGGAGTGGTTCCACGACGACGATGGCGCGCGCATACCGTCGAACTACGGGCGCCGGGGCGATTACTGGGAGTTGACCTGGGGTCTGAACTGGCGGCCCCATGCCAACCTGGTGCTGCGGCCCGAGATCCGCTACGACTGGTTCGACGGCTGGTACGCCGCCGGCGACTTGCCCTTTAACAGCGGCGCCGCGTCGCACCAGTTCTCGGGCGGATTCGATCTCATTTTGACCTATTGATCCCAGCGGGCCGATCGGCTGCGCGGGAACTGCGGGGGGCTGCCGGCGACAGGTGGTGGATTCATCGCAGTAGAAGGCCGGCGCGCCACGCGCAGAGCCGGCGCGCCGCCGGCGTGAGCCGGCGGTTTGCCCGCTGCGGCGATGGAGGTTATTGGCGATTCCGTCCGAACCGGGAGCTCACGCTCCCGGCTCGCCACGCGCCAATCTGCGATCTCAAATTCGAGATTCCGACCTCCGATCTCCGACCTCAGCCGCCCGCTCGGTCGGCCGAATAGCCGTACTGCTCGACGAAGCGGCTCCAGCGGCGCTGGATTTCGGCCCGCTTCTCGGCTGAGAGTTGGTAGCGGTTCGGGCGATAGTCCTTTTGCCTTTGGGCGTAGGCCTCCAGGGCCGGCAGGACCTCGTCGAACCCGCCCAGTTGCAGCTCTTGGTAGATTCGCCGCATCTGCCCTACGGGGTCGGCCACCAGCTCTTCGAACCGCACTTCGCAGAACTGCCCCGGCGGGATCAGACCGCGATCGCGCTCGAAGACCTCGTACATGCGCACGAACGTGCGCAACACGTGTTCTTCGAGGCCCTCGTGGCGGGGCAGTTGCAAGCCCTGGTCGGCCGAAAGCCGCTTCCAGAGCTTGATCGTCGAGGGAAACACCACCAGCGGAGCGCGCACGATGTGGACGAACCGCGCCTTGGGAAACATCTCCAGGAGCACGCGGATGCGGAACGTGTGGGTGGGCGACTTGAGTATTACGCGCCCGGGCCGCCGCAGGGTGAGGCATTGCACAAACCACCGGAGCTTGCGCTTCCAGTGCTCGCGCGCCCGGGCGGGCACCTCGGCCAGCTCGTAATACTCCTCAAACGGCCGCGGCCGGTTGGGAAACAAGAGCATCAGATACGGCGAGGGCAGCCCCATGTTGCACAAGGCGAACTCGTCCTCCTGCGGATGGTTCCAGCCCGCCGCCATGTTGTCCATCGGACGCCGCTTGGGCAGGAGCAGCCCAAGAAGCGGCCGAAACAGCCAGCCGAACAAAAGGAAATGGTTGGGACAGAAGCAGGAGAACGTATCGGGAAACGTGTGGCGCGGGTCGAGCACGAGCAGCTCGTGCAGCAATGTGGTGCCGCTGCGCCAATGGCCGATGATGAAGATCGGCTCGTCGGTCACTTCGGTGCGCCGGATGCGGCGCCCAAGCCAGAGCCGCTGCACCGCGGCCAGCAGGCAGTTGACCAGGCTGGCGAAGCTGAGGATCGCGGCCATACCCCAGCGGGCCGGGTGCATGGCGAACCGGTTGCGCCACAAGAGCGACCACCAGCCCCGGGCCGACATGCCGGTCCAGAAGCGGGGAATCCACGGGCGGTCGCGATAGCCGGTCGCGCTGGTGCCGCCCGCGCGGTCCCCCGGGGCGGTCTGTTCTTGCTGGCTCGGTTGGCTGCACGGCTGGTTCACGCTGGACCACTCCTCGACGTTCATTTCCCGTGGCTACTTGCTTGATGATTATCCCCGGCGTGCTGCCGCGTGTCTGCGCGACTGCGGCGGGGTCTTGCCGCTCCGGTTTGTCTTAGCGCCGGGCCTCGCGCACCAGGTGGCCCAGCTCGGGCAGGATGAGTCTCTCCAGCGCCAGGCGCACGGCCGCGGGCGAGCCGGGCATGCTCAAGACCACCTTCTGTCCGATCACCCCGCCCGTGGCCCGACTGAGCATGGCCGCCGGCCCGATCTCCTGGAAGCTGAGCATGCGGAACAACTCGCCGTAGCCGGGCAGCGGCTTGTCCATTAGCGCGCTGAGGGTCTCGAACGTCTGGTCGCGCCGGCCCAGCCCGGTGCCGCCCGTGAGCAGCACCGCGTCGATCTCGGCCCGCGCGCCCAGTTCGACGAGCAACCGGCGCAGCGTCTCGGGCTCGTCGGGCACGATGCGGCGCTCGAGCACCTGGTGGCCGGCCTGCTCGATCAGCTCCACCGCGGTGCGCCCGCCCACGTCGGTCTCCAGGGTGCGCGTGTCACTGATCGTGACAACCGCGCAGCCGACCGTGCGCGGGGCGTGGCGGCGATGTTCGTCCGGCACCTGGGTCACCGTGGGGGGGTCTCCTGGGCTGGGGCGGCCAAGCTTCGGCAGGCACGGCGGGGCGGGCGGCGGGCGAGCCGCTTGCCGTCAGCCTGCGGTTCAGTCAGCACTGCTGGACGAGCCAGCAGTGGCACCCGGCGGGGGTCGGCAAAAC
>CAYXPN010000069.1:0-18818 GCA_964467075.1 uncultured Planctomycetaceae bacterium | reverse complement strand
AGTGTACGCGCCATTTGCCTCATCATAGCGCACGGGGATTCCCGCTTCCTGGAGCATTCGTGTGGGCGTCGTTTTTCCGAGCTCGCCTCCCGGCTCGCCATGCGCCGACTTCCGACCTCCGACTTCCGACTTCCGACTTTGAGAGACTTCTGCGTTCCGACTGCCGACTTTGAGACCGCCCAGCCTTGCATTCAATTCCCCTTGCCTGCTTCAAGCTGTCGCACGTTCTCCTGCCACAGGAGCCCTTCCATGACCCAACGTGATCTCGACCGTGCGGTGGCCCGGGCCACCCGCGAGACAGTCATTGAAATCCGCCGCCGCGGCTTTGGACTGCTCACAGCCGGGGCCATGCCGGCCGAAGGCCGACCGGCCCGCCTCAGACCAAGAGCCTGCCGGGCCCAACCGCCGAAAGGCCATCGGGATTAGCGCATCGTCGGCCGGGGTCCGCTTTCTGTAGTCGGTGAATCGAGTGTGCCTCCGTGCGCGGCGCCCCTTCCGTCAATAGCTCACACGCGGTCGTTACGAGCGCACGAATTCGCTCTTCCAGAAGAGGCGTCGGGCTGAGAGGGGCGAGTGGATTCATGCGAATTCGTCGGTCGATCGAACGCACAGCCCCTTGATTCACTTCCACCTGTCCTCGCTCCGTTGTCACATATGCCCATTCCGGCGGAGTGAAACCCAACATAGCCCGCAACCTGCCGCACGATTTGCCACGTCGGCGCATTTGGTTGACCCGTCGGCGCATTCGGCTCGGCCGCGCCGCAAACCCCTGCGGCAAGGCCCACGGCACCCAGCAGGCACCCTGCGATGCGGAACAACGCTGGAGGCTTCATTTCCTTGTCTCCTTCGGCCGGAATCAGTGGACTTCGTCACGGCAAGTTCAGCACACAGGGCGACAGGGCTACGACAGGCCACGCACACAACACCTCACCCTCGCTGCGGCGTCCCAAATGCAGGCCGGACATCGGTTCATGCTCATCGGGCCAAATGGGTGATCGTGGCTGGGCGGGCTTTCCCCGGGTGACCCAGACGCGATCCACCGTGAGGCCCGGATTGTGTGCTGGCGAATCAAAGACGAGGAGAAATGCGACCAACCGGCCGTCGAGCGGTACGGCGCTTCGCGTCCTGGCCCGGCGAAACCGGTTCGTCGACAGCGTGAGCGTGTGCCAGCGGCCGGCCTCGGTTTGTCTCAGATTGCCGGGCGTGAGCACCGTGGCCACCGGCTCGCCGAAGTCGTGCTGCCGGCAGACGACGTACAACAGGAACGTGCCCGGTTTCTCCAGGCGGTAGCGGATGTGAATCCAACTGTCGTCATGGAGCGCAAACAGTCCGTCGGACCAGGCATTATGGCTGCGGATTTGATAACGCTGCTGACCATGTTCCATGATTGCGGCGGCGCGAACCGCGGCCTTGGAGCCTTCGGGAAGATCGCCGAAGACGAGCTGCCCGGTCTGCCAGCCGCTGGGCAGGCCGCCGCCGAAATCGAGCAACCAGTGGTCGGGCGTTACGCGCAGCGGCGCGGGCCGAAGATCGGCCTGCGGCGAAACCTCGGCAACCTGGCCCTCAGCCAGATGCACCGTGCGCTGGTCGGAAAGTCGCTCGACGCGAATCTCGCCTTCGAGCACGGCCACGTGCGTGCGCCCGGGGGTGCGGGAGATGGAAATCCGCGTGCCAAGCACCTCGACGCGTGCTTCGGCAGTGCAGACGAACAGCGGACGATCGTCGGGGCGACGCCGAACAACCGCGGTTACGTTCCCATACGCGACGTCGATGCGATCCCGTGTTTCGGCGGGAAACACGATTCGCGTATCGCCCGCCATGAAGATCAACGTGCCGTCTTCCAGCCGGATGGTCGCCCCGGCGGCCTGCCCACGGGTAAGAAACGTCTGTCCCGAACGTACCGGCTGCTGGTTTTCCGCAGTGCAGGCGCCTGCTCCTCCGCCGGCCACTTCGAGCTGCCCAGCGACGCTGTCCAGCCGGCCGAGGATCGCGCCGGCTGCGCCGGGTCCACCGTCGTCGCGCCCCGGCGGGCGCAACGTGGCAACCAGTACGATGGCCAGCGCCAACAGCGCCGTTGCCGCGGCGGTCCCAGCCAGCCACCGTCGGCGGAACGGGCCGCGGGCCGCGCGCGGTTTGGGCTTCGCCGGCAGGGAAAGAAACGAGGCGATAGCCGGACCATTTTCGGGTTCGTCGGCGTCCCGGGCGCTGAGCGCAGTGGCAGCGGCATCGTGCAGATCGCTGCACAGCGCCATGTAGCGGATGTAATGATCGCAGGCCCCCGGATCGGCTCGCAGCAGTTCCGCGAGCGCCGTGCGGCCTTCGTCAGAAAGCCGCTCGTCGGCCAGATCGGACATCCGAGCATCCAGATCAGCAAGCTGCTGCAAGGTGAGACTCATCGGGCGCGGGCCTCCGCGATTCGTAGTGTTACGCAGTCGAACAAGGCTCTCCGGATGCGGTAGAGCGCTTTGTACGCGGCCTGGAGCGTGCGTCCCGACGCGCTTGCAGCGCGCTGCACACTTGCGCCGGGCTCATAGCGTGCCAGGATCAGTTGTCGGTCGCGCTGTTCCAATCGTTTCAGACATTCGTCCAGCGCCTTGCGGCGATAGTCCAACTGCGGCGCCAGTTCCACGGCCCGCTGGGCCACGGTTTGCAGCAAGTCGTCGCTCAGCAGCAGCTTGGAGCGGGCGAACCGCTTGCGGTGGTTACAGACCTTCAAGAAGGCCACGCGGCACGCCCAGGCCGCGAAATCGGTGTCCGGCTCGAACTGGTCGAATTTCTCCCACAGGATGACTGACGATTCCTGCCAGAGGTCCTCGGCATCCGCACGGTTGGGCACCAGCGTGAAGATGTACGCCAGAATTCGGTGCTGGTGCCTGGTCCAGAGGCGCAGAAACTGCGCGTGCCGGTCCGTCGCAGAAGCCTGATGGGCGTTTCGCTTGTCGCTGTGCGACCGACTCATCGGGGTCTTCCTGATTCCACCCGAAGCAGACCGCCGAGCCGACAAAAGGTGCGGTGCTCTCCTTCAGTTTAATGTCCTCGGGGGACGGCTTTTGGACAACCCCGAGAAGGCCCCGATCTGGCAAGCGCACCGCTGGCTGACAGGAACGCCGTTTCGCTTTGAAAGCGGAGGACGCAAGGCTTTGGTGTGAAACGAGTTGCGGAGATTCGTCGCGGGGGATGTCCGAAATCGGGCCGCGTGCGACATTTACCTGCGGAGCCCTGGCTGCTCTCCCGCCCCAGATGGCCGACTGCCCGCCGATCTGGAACCTCACCAAGCATAAGGAGATTCGCCATGATGCGTCCGTCCCGCGCGAGCCCGTGCCTGGTGGTGATCGCCGGGAGCCTGATGGCCGTGATTGCGTTTTCGACAGCCAAGGCCATCGAGCCGGCCGACCCCCACTTGATTCCCGAGGCCCGCAAGGTCCTGGATTACCTGGAGTCCGTGCAAGGGAAGAAAATCCTGACGGGGATTTCGGGCTGCCTGGACTCGCGGCCGCGCGCGGTGCTGCATATGACCGGTCGCGAGCCGGCCGTCTCGGGCGACGATGTGGCCGGTTTCCACCGCAAGTGGGGCGAGACGTATCGCAACGTGCTCCAGGGCACCGTGGACCGGGCCATCCGCTGGTGGCGTCAGAAGGGCGGCATTGTCACGCTCCACTACCACTGGATGAAGCCCGGCGATCCGGAAGGTTCGGCCTGGGTCAGTGGTGCCCGGGGCACCGGACCAGTGGATTTGGCCAAAGCCGTCACCCCGGGCACTGCGGAACACCGGGCGGTGATGGCCGACCTCAAAGTGACCGCCGACTACCTGGAGCAGCTTGCCGACGCGCGGGTGCCGGTCTTGTGGCGTCCGCTGCACGAGATCGACGGCGGCTGGTTCTGGTGGACCGACCACGAGACGCCGGAGAACACCGCGGCCCTGTGGCGCCTGATGTTCGATTATTTCGTCAACGAGCGGGAGCTGCACAATCTGATCTGGGTTTACAACGCGGCGCACGTCAGCCACGGCTTGAAGAAACGCGACGCCGCGTTCGAGGACGAGGCGGCTTATCGAAAGCGCTTCTATCCCGGGCCGCAATACGTCGACATCGCCAGCATCGACACCTATGCCAATCCGAAGCTCGGCTGGGGCGCGCCCCGGGAAGACGCGCGGCGCCGGGCCTACGAGCTGATGCAACAGGTGGCCCCGGGCAAGATGCTGGCCGTTGCCGAGGACTCGGCCTTGCTGAACGCCGACATGGCGCGGCAGGACGGCCCCGCATGGCTTTACTGCCTGGCGTGGTGGACCGGCGGCAAGAGCAATCCGGTCGAGTGGATGCGCACGAGCTTCAACCACCAGCACATGCTCACCCTCGACGAACTGCCGCTGCTGGTCGAGGGCAACGTGATGCCGAACGTACGGATCGTCGAGCCGGGTGACGGCGCGGAGCTGCGCGGCCCGGATGTGCTGCTCTCGGGTGTTGCCGGCGATCGAAACGCGAATCTCAAGCGGGTGACAATTCACGCCCTGCGCGGTCCGTGGCGGAATTGGTTCCTGCGCAGCGACGCAGACGTGATCGAAGTCTTCTCCGATTCGACACTACTGGGCGAAGCGCGGCTGGCCCCGGACGGGCCCTGGAGCTTCACCTGGAAGGGCGCGCCCGCGGGAATCTATAATGTCGTGGCCCTGGCTGAGGACGCCGAGGGGTTGGTGGCCTGCTCGAACGTCGTCCGAGTGACCGTGGGCCTGGAGAACTTGGCCCGTGCAAAGCCGGTCACGGCCTCGTCCACCAGCCAACACGGCGATCCTGTCGAGGCTGCGGTCGACGGCGATCCCAACTCGATGTGGTGGGCCGACAAGGAGCAAGCCGACCCGCAGTGGTTGATGGTGGACCTCGGCTCCGAGCGCAGGTTGGGCGGCGTGGCGGTTAGTTGGTGGAAGGCGTATGCCCGGGCGTACACGGTGCAGGTCTCGACCGATGGCAAGACGTGGCGCGAGGTGGGCGCGATTGACGACAAACGCAATTATTTCGGCGACATGGACGTCTTCCGTTTCGAGCCGGTCGCGGCCCGCTACGTGCGACTTCACTGCACGCGGCCCGCGGTCGACTGGCAGGCGTACACGGTCTTCGAACTGGGCGTGTATGAGACGATTGCTGAGTGAGGACGACCATGAAAACGGTGAGGACAATCATGGGGACAATAATGAGCGTGCGGCGAATCGGCATGGGTTGGTTGGCGGGCATTTTCGTGCTGACAGGCGCAGCGGCTTGCCTCGCTGAGGCCGAGGAGACCCGGCACGTGCGGGCTTTCTACTTCGGCAACAGCCTGACGGGCAGCTCCGATCCGAAATGGCACCAAGAGCTCGGCCACAGCGCGGGAAGGCAGTGGATCGCCGAAGCCAGTCTCGGCGCGGGCTGGCAGCTCTGGCAGCACCGCCACGAGCTGCGCAACAGCGGCGTGGCGCTCAAGCGCGGCGCCGGCGGCGATCTGACTATTGGACCTGAAGGGATCGGAAACGCCCGGGGAAGGCTTCGCCGGTTCTTCACCGAGAAATGGGACGCCGTGGTGCTGCAGCCGTTCAGCATGGGGCTGAGCTGGAAGTGTACCGAGATGTGGGGCGTCGATTTCGGCAAGGAGATCGACGTGGGCGATATCGCCAGCGCCGGCGACTTGATCGACGTCTATCTTTGCTTGAACCCGCAGGGCAAGGTCTTCATCTACCAGGATTGGCCGGCGATGCCCGCCGGCAAGATTCCGCCGGACGAGCAACTGCCGGCCTGGGCCCTGGAAATGAAGAAGCGGCTCGGCAGGATTCGCACCGCGGAGTTCCCTGATCGGGAAGCATTCGACTACGCAGCGGCCTGGGCCGACGCCAGGTACAAACCTTCGCCCGATCCCGAACGATTCTGGCTCCAGGAAAACGCCCGCTCGAAGGACTACCACCAGCGCCTGTTCGCCGCGCTGGTGGCCCGTTATCCCGATTTGCACAAGGCCGGGCGCCTGCGTACGATTCCCGTGGGTGACGTGTTCCTGGCACTCCATCGCCGGATGAAGTCGGGACAGTTCCCCGGTTGCAGGGACATCGAAGACTTCTACACCGACGTCCAGCACCTGCGCGCCGGTTTGCCCCGCTATGCGGTGGCCGCTTCGTTCTTTGCAGCGCTGTTCGGCGAACATCCGGGCAAGCTCGACTGGCGGCTCTACAACGACCGCAGCCGGCACGCCCAGGACCCGCACCACGACTCGGGCGAGTTCCTCGAGATCACGCCGGAGGCGGCGAAGGTCGTGAATGAAACCATCTGGGAGGTGCTGACCACCGAGCCCACCGCGGGACTGGCAGGAGAAGGACCATGAGGCAGCTTTGCTGGCTGGTTTGCTTGAGCGGGTTGGTAGCCCCCGTAAACGACGCTCTCCGCGCCGCGGAAGGTGCGAGCGAGAAACAGTGGACCGTGGTCGGCGCGGATCGCATGGACGTAGTCGTGCTCGACGGCGACGTGCCGCTTTTTGCGCTGCAAAACATACTGCTCGGCCCGGGCTGGAAACATGCCCGGCTCGATCGGTTGGCCGAGGTCGAGGGCGGCAAGACGCGGGTCTACCGGCAGGAGCAGGTCGGGTTTTTTGTCAACTGGTGGGACCGGGAACCGATGGAGGGGCGCTTTGACCTGCGGTATGAGCTCACCCAGATCGACGCCAAGACCTTCCGCGCGCGCTACATTTGCACCCCGGAGTTCGACACGGCCTTTGGAATTCCCCGGGGCATGGACCAGAAGAGCATTGCCATCGGCCCGGTCCTGGGGCCGACGGCCTGGTTCGACCGCGGGAGCTGCGTGCTCAGCTTTGCCGACGGCACGACCGAGGAAATGCCGTTGCCGCCACCACGCGGGCACAAGCCGGCCGTGGCTTCTGTCGCGCTGCGGACCGCGGCGGGCGAGACGACCCGCCTGGTTTTCGACCCGCCCGCGGTGCTCCACCTGGACAACGACGAGCTGCGCTGTTTCGCCCGGCAAGAGACGGAGGCTGGCCAGACGATGACCCAGGACGTGACGCTTCACCTGCCTCAGGCGGCCGCCTTCGAGCCTGCCGGCCGCATGGTGGACACCTCTGGCTGGTACGCGCTCAGGGCCGACGAGGCGAATGATCTGGCGCGGCCGAGCCTTTTGGGCATGGAAGACTGGCAGGAGAAGCCGGCCGGAGGGCACGGCTTTCTGCAGATGAAGGGAGACCGCTTTGTCTTCGAGGACGGCACGCCGGTGAAGTTCTGGGGCGTCAACGTGCTGAAGGTGGATCAGCAGGTCAACGAAGAGTACCTTGCGCGCTCCGCGGCGATGCTGGAACGCCTGGGCGTCAACCTGGTCCGCTTCCATGCCTTTGGCAGGCCGAACGTGCCGCGAAAGTGGGCCCACATGTTCAAGATCCAGCACGTCGACGACGGGCTGAGGTTCGACCCGGTGCATATGCCGTTGTTCGACTACGGCTTCGCCAGGATGAAAGAACACGGCGTTTACATGGCTTGGTCGGTCGTCTATGGCTGGTATCCCACCGCGGCCGACAGGCACCGCGTGATCAACTGGGAGGAACTGCAAACGATGCTGCGGCAGAGCTTTCCCTGTGAGAACAGCTTTTACGCAGCGACCGGCGTGTTGCCGGACGTGCAGGACTTGATCATTCAGTTCCATGTCGAACTGCTCAATCACGTGAATCCCCACACGGGCCGGCGCTATGCCGACGAGCCGGCGCTGGCCTACATCGAGCTGCAGAACGAGGAGAACATCTTTCTGGGCGTGAGGAACTACGAAAAGCTGCTGGAAGACGCGCCCACCTACCGCAAGCAGCTCTACCGCCGCTTCGCCGAGTGGCTCAAGGCCAAATACGGCCGCCAGGAAGCGCTGGCCGCGGCGTGGGGCGGAGCTTTGAGGCCGGGCGAGAGCATCGAGGCGGCCAATCTCACGCCCTTTCCCGCGTGGTACCAGGGCAAGCCGAACCAGCGCATTGCCGACCAGATGTACTTCCTCTACACCACCCAGCGCGACTATTACAGGCGCTTCGAGGCCGCGGTGCGGGGAACCGGCTACAGAGGGTGTATCATCGGCTCTTGCTGGCAGGCGGCCGATTGGGTGGGGCACCTGTACAATGTGCTCTCCGATCGCGACATCGGGTTTGTCGATCGGCACAACTACAACCGGGCCAATATCAAGCGGCCGGGCGTGGGGTTGCTCAGCGCCTCTTTCCAGCAGGTGGCCGATCGCCCGTTCACGTTCTCCGAGTGGGCCGGCGGGGCGCGCGTGGGCGAGACGCTGGACGTGCCGCTGGTGGCCGTCTACGGTTTAGGTTTGCAGGGATGGGACGGCTCCATGCAATTCGCCTGGGACTATCCCGGCGCGCTGCCTTACAAGCACACCGGCGTGAACGACACGTGCAACGACTTCGGGGCGGTCTCGCAGTATCCGGCACTGGCCCGACTGGTGCGCCGCGGCGACGTCGAGGAAGGTGCGATTGTCGGCGCTCGCCGAATCAGTCTCCCGGCCTTGAAAGACACCGGCTACGTGGGTTTCATCGAACAGTTCAGCCTCCTGGGCGGGGCAAACAACAAGAGCTTCAACGCCGCGGTGCCTTCCGCGGCCCTGGCGGCCGGCCGGGTGGTGCTCCAGTACGTCGACGGCCCGGTGGACGATCCGGTCATCGACCGAAGCGCGCCGTACGTCAGCATGCAATCCCAAACGATCCGTTCGACCACGGGCCAACTGGTTTGGGATCACTCCGGCCGGGGTTTTTTCACAGTGAACACGCCCGGCACCAAGGCTGTCGTCGGCCACTGCGGTGAGCGGGCCCAGGTGTTGGGTGAGGTCGTCATCGAGCCGGCCACTGCCTTCTCGGTCATCTACCTGAGCGCTCCCGGCAAAGACGAGACGGTTGCCACCGCGCAGTCGCTGCTGATCACGGCAACGGCCCGGATGGTCGACCGCGACACGCGGTGCGACGATTTCTCCGACCGACCGCTGGTGGCCGCGCCGCACCGCACCGGCCCGCTGGTGCTGGAGCCGGTGGTAGCGACGATCGGGCTGAAAGGCGAGCGGCCGTGCCGCGTGTTCGCCCTGGACCACGGCGGCCGCAAGACTGATCCGGCGGTCGAGGTTCCCGTGAAGCAAACGGCCGACGGCTGCCGTTTCAAGCTCGACGGCGCACGGTACCAGACGCCGTACTACCTGGTGGAACGCCAACCCGATTGAAGCGAGGACCGAACCATGCGCGGCAAGACTCTGAAAAACGGGAGCGTGTACGGCAAGACTTTGAACAACGGGAGCATGTACGGCAGTGCCGTGAAAAACGGGGCCAAGACCCTCCTGGTCGTCCTGTGTCTGGCGTGGCCGCTTTCGCTCCCGGCTGCCGAAGGCGACGGCAAGCTGAGCGCGATCTACTTCGGCAACAGCTTTCTCGGCAATTCGGTGCCCTGGTTCCATCCCGTACTGGCCCGGTCCGCGGGTCATGAGATGGTCGTGGAAGCCCATCTGGGGCCGGGCTGGCAGATCTGGATGCACGTCGACACCTTCCACACGAACCCGGAGAGGGCGAAGGAGAGCCTGATCGAGGGCGATTGGGACGCGGTCGTGATCCAGCACTTCGGCGCACACCCACTGCTGAAGGATAATGTGCGCACCAGCGTCTTCCACAATCAAGAGCCGTTTCCCGAGCCGCGCGACGTGAGCGATTTCGGCAGCGCCTGTGCCATCATCGATGCCTTTCTCTCGCGGCACCCTGACCGCGGCAGGGTGTTCATCTACAACTCCTGGCCGGGTGTGACCGGCGCCGCGGAGTTGCGCACGCGCCTGCGCGAGGAAACCCGGCAATTGCTGGAGGCCCGGGGCCTGCCGCGCGAGCAGGTTCTCCAGAAGATCAAAGAGCGCAAACCGACGCTCGCCGAAATGACGCCGCTCATGCGCCGCTACAACTTCGAGTCCGAGTGGCTGGCCGACTACGAGCCGGACCCCCAAACGCCGCACGCGAGCAAACACTCCCACAGCCGCGACTACGTCTGGCAGCTCATGGAGCTGCTCAAGGCGAAGTACCCCAAGCTGTGGGCCCACGAGCGCCTCGCACTGATCCCCCATGGCGACGTGCTGCTCGCGCTCGACAAGCAGATGCGGGCCGGCCGGGTGCCGGGGATCGAGAACATCGGGTTCTTCTCGCGCGACGGCGGCCACGTGCGCGCGGGCCTGCCGCGCTACACCTTGGGAGCCACCTGCTTCGCCGTGATGTTTCGCCGGCATCCCCAGGCGCTGGATTGGTCGATCTACAATGACCTCGAAAACTATCGCACCGAAAACGTCGTCAAACTGCCGGGACACAAAGGCTCGGCCTACGTCCACCAGCCCGACCTGGGCGAACTGCTGGAAATCACCCCCGAGCGCGCCCGAGTGGTGAACGAAACGATCTGGGAAGTGGTGCCCCAGCACCCGTACACGGGCATGGGCACCCAAGCGGGTCGTTGAAGGGATGCGCCCTTCGCTGGAGCGCGAAAATGAACCTAAGGACTCCCAAGCGAATTGTTTCCGCAATCGTGGCCTCACGGATGGGTGGCCGGGACCGGAGCGGAGCGAAACCCCGGAAAGTTATTCCATTACGAGTTCGAAGGCTACTGCTGTAAACGTCTTCGTGTGGCTAAAACGCCGAGGAAAACGGTGATTCGCGGGGTACGGTCGGCGGGAGGCCCACCGCCGCCCGGGGTGGCGCGGCCAAGGCCGCTGACCCCGGGCTTTGGAATGGAACGCCTTCGGCGTTGACTCGGTCGGCCCGGCGTGAACCAAGTATTAACCGGGGGCCTGCAAACCAGGACTGCGGAAAGATGTTTACATCACGAGTTCTAAGACCCACCATCGTCGTGCTGCTGGCGCTCTTGTCTGCGACAAACGGCGCCGCGGCCGAGCCGGGCGAGTTGACGGCCGAGGCGGCCCGGTTGATCCAGGACAGCCGGGTGACCGGTGGGCTGGTCGCGCAGGTCGGCTCAGGTGACCTCGCGCTTCGAGCGCTCGGCGAGCGGTTCCACGTGCGCCTGCTGCTGCCCGACACCGCGGCGGTTGCCACAGCCCAGGCCGGCATCGACCGGTCCGGCTTGCAGGGACGCTTCACTGTTGCGGTCTGGGACGGAGGCAGACTCCCCTTTGCCGACCGCGTGCTCAACGCGCTGGTCCTGGCCGGCGACGGGCTGATCGCCCAGCAAGAGGCGCAGCGCGTGCTGGCGCCGCGCGGTTTGCTCATCACGCCCCGGGGCACCACGGCGATGCCCGTGCCCGAGACCATCGACGAGTGGACCCACTATCTTTACGACGCGGGCGGCAACGCGGTCTCGAAGGACCGGGAGGTCGCACCGCCCCGGTCATTGCGCTGGTGGGCCCAACCTGCTCATTTGCGCAGCCACAATTACGGGGCCGGTTTCACGGGATTGGTGACGGCCCGCGGCCGGGTGTTTCATTTCCTGGACGAAGGGACCTACCTGTTCGATCAGGGCGGCGCGAGCGAGCGCTGGTCGCTCGTGGGCCGCGACGCCTTCAACGGCGCGCTGCTGTGGAAGCGGGCGCTAAAGGGCTACGGCCAGCCCTATTTCGAGGACGTGAGCGGCCAGGCCGTGCCCGACTACGTCTGGCGCACCCCGCTGAGCCTCAACCGGCGCCTGGTCGCCCAGGGCGAGCGGGTGTATGCGGCCCTGCACTACCGCGAGGGGCCGCTCAGCATCTTGGACGGCGCCACCGGCCGCACGCTGCACGATGTGGATTTGGGCGGCGTGGTGGACGAAATCGTTGCCGACCGGGAGCGTGTGGTCTGCCGCGTGAGGACCGAAATCCCCATGCCCGATCCGGCCTTGATGCGCGAACGCCGCGGGGAGACCCAACAGAGACTCGCCGCCCAGGGCCTGCCCCATGAAGAAGCGCGTGCCGAGCTGAACGCACGGCTGCTCGATAGGTTGATGCAACAAGGCCGCGAGCAGGTGGTCGCCGTGGATGCCGCCGCCGGCAGGGTGCTTTGGCGCCACGACGGCCCGCTGGTGGCCGCACAGAGCCTGGCCATGGCCCGCGGCAAAGTGGTGTTCCACAATTACGAGGCCCTGGTGGCGCTCGATGCCGCCACCGGCCGACCCGCGTGGCAGTATGCAGCCCCGGTAGTCAACCGGTTGCGGTTCGGCGCGCGCAACTTGCTCGGCAACCTGCTGATCGCCGACGGCAAACTGCTGTGGACCAGCAGCGCGACCGGCGGCGGCGTGTGCCTGGATTTGGCCGAGGGCACGGAGCTGTGGAAGAACCCCGGGCTGGGGCAGACCGGCGGCTTCGCCTTTCCCACCGGCAGACGCGTGGTCCACGGCGTCGTCTATTCCGATTCGCTGTGGGGCTGGAATACATTTCGACTGGCCGACGGCAGCAACGCATCGGTCCCGGGCATCGGCAAGATGCTCACACGCGGCCATCACATCCGCTGTTTCGCCGGCAAGGCTACCGAGCGGTTCCTCATCCTGCCGCACCGCGGGGCCGAGTTCGTCGACCTCGAGGGCGACCGCCACATGGCCAACGACTGGATTCGCGGGGCGTGCTCCTACGGGTTGATGCCTGCCAACGGCCTGGTCTACGTCACCCCGGACCCGTGCTCCTGCTATGTGGGCGTGCGGGTCAACGGACTGATGGCACTCTCACCGACCGTGCCCCCGCAGCTCGACCACGCGCCGGCGCCCTCGGCACCCGAACGCCTGGAAAGAGGGCCGGCCTATGCCGAACCATTGACGCTCGACGGCCGGCCGCTCATGGCGCCCGGCGACTGGCCCGTGCACCGCCACGACCCGCGGCGCACGGGCCGGGCAAGCGGGGCGCTTTCCTGCCGCCTGGCCTCCCAGTGGAAGCGGTCATTGGGTGGAGAGTTCACCCAGGCCACCGTAGCCGGCAACCATGCGTATCTTGCCAGAAAGGACACCTATGAGTTGATTTGCCTGGAGATGCGTAAGGGCGACATCCAATGGCGACGGTCGTTCCCGGGTGCGCTGGACGGCCCGCCCACGGTCGTCGGCCAGCGGTTGTTCATCGGCTGCCGCGACGGTCACGTTTACAGCCTGCGCACCAGCGACGGCGCATGGGCGTGGCGCCTGCTGGCCGCGCCCCAGGAGCGATTGATACTCAGCGGTGAGAAGCTGGAAAACGTCTGGCCGGTCAGCTCGAGTGTGCTCTACCACCAGGGGCTGATCTATGCCGTGGCCGGGCGCAACAGCTACCTTGATGGCGGCCTGCACCTCTGCGCGCTCGATCCGGCCACGGGCGAGGTCAGGCATTACCGCTGGCTCGAAGGCCCCTGGCCCGACTTGGAGACACTGCGCCAAGGAGTCGTGACCGAGCGCAGTTTGAGAGAGACCGAAGGCGCCTCGCAGCGTGAAGCAGTGCTCCGGAGTATCAAGTCCCAGTACGCCACCGGATACGACATGGAGGGCGCACGGGCCGATCTGCTGGTCAGCGACGGGACCGATCTGTACATGATGAAGCAGAAGTTCACACCGGCGCTGGAACCGGTGGCCCTGCAGCGCATCTGGCACACGGGACTCAGGCCCATGGGTGGCAAGCACCTGATGGCCAATTTCGGCTTCCTCGACGACACGATGTTCCATCGCTCCTACTGGATGTACGACGAGGTGTGGCCCGGCTACGGCGGCGGATCGGGCTGGGCGGCGCGGGCCGGCACCCTGGTGGTGGTCGGCCGGGAGCGGGCCTATGCGGCCAAACACTACGAGGGCGGCTGGTATCCTACCCACGAGCCGGGCACCGGCAACCGGCTGGTGGCCGACTCCTTCGACCACACCAACACCTCCGGCGCGCTGGCCGGCAAGGAGACACTTCGGCGCTTGGGCCAACACGGCAACAACGCGGACATCGTGCGCACCGGCGCGCCGCAATGGGAGACCACCGTGCCCATTATCGTTCGCGCCATGCTGGCGGCCCCCGACGGCCGGGGCGGCGAACTCGTGTTCACCGCGGGCATCGTCGAGGGCACCACGCGGGCCCAGTGGGATCGGTCGACGCGCTACGTCGGCCCCGGCAAGCTCCTGGTCCACAACGGCGCCGACGGCAAGCTGCTGGCCGAATACGACCTGCCCGCTTGCCCGGTGTTCGACGGCATGTCGGCCGCCGGAGGGAAGTTGCTGATTTCTCTCATGGATGGCCAGGTCGTCTGCCTGGGCGCCGACACAGAGGCGGCGCTCTCGGCCGCTTGCCACAAGGGCCCGTGACCATGACCACCAATCATGCGCAGACGCTGCTTGCAGCGGGCTTGCTGCTGGCGGCGTCAACGGTTGCTGCGGCCGCGGGCGAGGCCACCGAACCCCAAGCGGCCGCATGGCTGCGCGACGCCTCGGTGAGCTGCGCGCCCGACGGGACGTACTACCTCACCGGCACGGCCGGCACATTGGACAAATCCGGCAAGGTAGACTTCGACTACAACCGGGGCGTTCCACTCTGGCGATCGGCCGATTTGCGGGCTTGGACGAGTCTCGGTTACGGCTGGGATCGGGTCAAACGGTTTGCGAAGTCCAGCAGGCATCATGCCTGGACCTGGTGGTCGACACCCGCCGAGCGGATTGACGGCCTGCCGGCCTTAGCCGCTACCGCGCCCAGGCTGTACTGCATCGGCGGCGACTGGTTCCTGCTGTGTGCCCAGAACAACCAGGGTGTGTTCGTCTTCAGGTCCGAGAGCGGCAAGCCGGAAGGCCCTTACGCCGATCACGGTTACCTGGCCACGCGCGGCGGCTGGCCTTCGTTTTTCATCGACGATGATAATGCGGTCTTCCTGGTGCTGGCCGACGGCTGGATCGCGCGCATGAGGTCCGACCTGAAGCAAACCGCCGAAGACATCCGCCCGCTGCTCCGCGCGGCCGACGCCTCCGGTTCGGGTCGTTTGACCCTGGGCGACTGCGGGGTAGCGCTTTTCAAACGCGGCGGCCGCTATCAACTGCTCGCGGCCCGCTGGGTCGTGCGTGACGGCCACCCGAGCCATGACGCCGTGCTCTGGGCATCCGGCCCTATTTACGGCCCCTATCACCAGACCGCCGTGGCCCTGCTCGACACCGGGCCGGTCAGTGTGTTCCAGGATGCCGACGGAGAGTGGAAGGCCGTCTCGAGCCGGCCGTTCAACCCGCACAAGACCGCCCCTCGCGTCGTGCCGATCCCCGGACCGCAATAGCCACCAGTGCATGCCACGCGGCGTGCAGCGAGTGCAATAACACACGCGGAAAACATGAGACACCATTGCCATGAGAGCCATCGCTCGTTCCGTGCTGTCCATCGTCATTCTTGGCACCACGTCGCTCGCTCTCTGCACCCAGCACGCCGGTCGGTGCTCGCAGGCAAAAGGGTGGGAACCCGCAAAGCTGGACATCAACATTCCGCGGCGGCGCCTGGAACCCCTTTTCGACGCGCCCATCCGCGACACCAGCGTCTGCCGGGGCGGCGACGACCGCTGGTACTTGACGGGCAACTACGACGCCGACAACGACGGCGACTTCCAGAACAACCAGGGCATCTGGCTCTGGCGCTCCGATGATTGCAGGAAGTGGACGCACGTCGGCCAGGTCTGGAACATCGAACAACACGCCGCGGCTCCGCAAAGCGCATGGCAGCAGGAGTATCGAGTCAATCCCGAAAACCCGCGCGGGCCACTGGTGCGCGGGATCGTCTCAGCGGAGATTCACTATCTCAAGGACACGTATTGGCTGACTTACAGCATGAACGGCCAGGGGACCGGGCTGCTGAGGAGCACCAGCGGCGAAGCCGAAGGCCCTTACCACGACGTGGGGCGAATCACTGCACAGGGCACGGACGCCTCGCTCTTCGAGGACGACGACGGCAGCGTCTATTGGGTCGTGGGCCAGGGATTTGTGGCGCGCATGAGACCCGACATGACGGGCCTGGCCGAAGCGCCGCGGCTGGTGCGCCCGGACTTCTTTCCCCCGCTTGCGCACGCGGGCCAAGCGATGCGCGCCACGCAAGCGCCGCGATACGTGGGCCAGGCCGGCGCGTTGCTCTTCAAGGCCCGGGGGCGCTACTGGCTGGCCGCGGCCATGGTGCGCGACCGGCTGGGCGTGGGTTGCTACGACACGTTCGTGGCGGGCAGCAATGCTCTCTACGGACCCTACGACGAGCCGAAGCTCATGGTCCCCCACGGAGGGCAGACGACCGTGCTCCCGGGCCCGGGCGGTCAACTGTATGCCACCTTTTCGGGTCGCGACAGCCGGGCGGTCTTCCGCGACAAACCGGCCGTGGTGCCGCTGGTCTTCAGCCCGGAGCGGCTGTATGCGCAAGGCCCGAGCAGACCTTTCCCGCGCAAGCAATTCGGACTGATCACCGAGTTCGGCCCCTGGGACCGGATGTCGCGGGTGGCGCCCTATCACATCCGCGATCTGCAATTCACCTTTGCGCCGGACGGCCGTGCCTATCTGACCGGCAGCGGCACCGACAACCAGTACGCCGGGCGGATCATGGTTTTCCGCTCCAAGGACATGAGAAAATGGGAGCCGGTAGACATCCGGTTCGACTTCCAGAGCATCCCGGGGGTGACCGAGGAGGACCGCGCGGCCCGGTTCGACGATCCGAACATGCGAACCTCCCTGGGGGCGAAGTACATGGATTCGGAAATCTACTTTGCCGAAGGCACCTTTCACATCTTCACCTCGCTCTACCGGGGCCCGAAACGCGAAGATGGAACCGATGCCTGGAGCGGCTCCATGTGGCTGCGGTCGACCACGGGCGAGCCGGAAGGGCCTTATGTTTACGTTGACAGGGCGCGCTCGCAGTGCAGCGCTTTCCGAGACGACGACGGCCGGTGGTACATCTTCTACAACGGCACGCTGCAAGAGTGGGACCCTCGGGGCGCCAGCCTGGAGGGCACACGATACCAGCTTGTCAACGACATGGGCTGCCCTTTCACCAAGGGCGACGTGGCCACGAACCTGGCCAAGATCCACGGCAAATACATGATCTTCGCCACCGCCTGGTGCGGCGGTGCGCACGGCGAGAACTACCGTGTGCACGGCACCTACGACTGGGTGTATTGGCAGTCGGATACGTTGCGCGGCCCCTACCAGATGCCGCGCCGAGCTTATGCCATGCCCCACGCCGGCCATTCCTGTGCGCCGCAACGAGGGCCTGACGGGCGCTGGTACGGGCTGATTTTCGGCAACGACGATACCGGCCCCTGGTGGAACTACCCCGGGGTGATGGTCTATGATGTGCGATTGGACGCAGACGACACGATCCGCATCGAGCTGAAGGACGAGCTACCATAAGATCGAAGCCCGACGCGAATTAGAAAAAAAGTGACACTTCAGCCGTCCGAAGCAGTCTCCCGGCCACGACGGAGCGTGGCCCTCCATGGACGTCGCGGTGCCGTCTGGTGGGACGTGCTGCAGAGCGCGTCCGCGGCCTCGCTCCAGACGGCTTGGCAGTCACGAAAAGGAGTGATCCCACCATGTCCGAGTATCGCTTTTCCTTCGGCCCGTGGAACGTCAGCGAGGGAGCCGATCCGTTTGGCCCGGCGGTTCGGCGCGGCGTGGCGCTGGGCCAGGTGCTGCACTTGTACAAACAGCTCGGCTTCGAGGGAGTGCAGTTGCACGACGACGACGCCGTGCCGGACCTGGAGAGGCTGCCGCCTGGGCAAATCACCGCGAAAGCCTGGGCCTTGCGGCACGTGCTCGAAGGCGAAGGGCTGGTCGCCGAGTTCGTCGCCCCGCGCCTGTGGGAGGACCCGCGGGGGATCGACGGCGGTTTCACCTCGAACGATCCCGCCTGCCGGGCCTGGGCCGTCGACCGGCTCAAACGCTGCGCCGACATCGCCCGCGAACTGGACACCCGGCTGGTCGTCGTGTGGCTGGCCCGCGAGGGAACCTACATCCGCGAGTCCAAGAATGCCATCCAGTCGCATCGGCACCTGGTCGCGGCGTTCGACCAACTGCTGGAATACGACCGGCAGATCGAAGTGGCCGTCGAGCCGAAGCCGAACGAACCCATGGACCACGCCTACTTGCCCACGATCGGCCATGCCCTGGCGCTGGCCCAGCAGACGATCGCGCCCGGGAGGGTCGGCGGGCTGATCGAGACCGCGCATGCCGTGCTGGCCGGTCTCGATCCGTCGGACGAAATGGCCTTTGCCCTGTCGATGAACAAGCTCTGGAGCGTCCATCTGAACGACCAGAACGGGCTGAAATATGACCAGGACAAGTCTTTCGGGTCGGTGAACCTCCGGGCGGCCTACAACCAGGTCCGCATACTGGAGTTCGGCGGTTACGCGGGCACGGGCCGGTTCGTCGGCCTGGATGTCAAGGCCATGCGCACCCAGAAGGCCGAAGCCGCCCACAAGCACCTGGCCAACAGCCGCAGCCTGTTTCTGAAACTGGTTGAAAAGGTCCGCACGTTCCCGCCAGAAGTCGAGCAGCAGTGTATCGCCGAGCGGGATTACGAGGCGCTGGAGATGGCTGTTCTCGAACACCTGCTCGGGGGCTGAGGCCCCGGGGCGACGCAACACTGCTTTTGGTGAGCCTTGAGCCGAATGGAGAACTCCGTCGCCGGGAATCCGGCTGTTCGCCGCATTTCAGCGAGCCGCGTGCGTGCGAGCACGCACCCTACGGGCTGCGATCGGTCGGCAGTCCTCACCCTACGAGCTCCGATCTGTCGGAATCGCTCAGCCCCAACGGGGCGCGATATAGTAGCCCAGGGCGAGCGCAGCGGAGCCCTGGGGTAAGGCGTCGGTTCCATGCCCCAAGCCCTGAAGGGGCGCAATATGATTCTCCACGGCGCGCGGAGCGGGCTTCAAACGCCTGAATA
>CAYXPN010000068.1:0-18857 GCA_964467075.1 uncultured Planctomycetaceae bacterium | reverse complement strand
GCGCTAACGCTCGCCCTGCACCTACGGTGACGAAGCCCTTCGGGCTTCTGCCTGAAGGCCACGCCTGCCACACACAGTGCCCGCAAGGTCTGGCTGCCCACAATCGTGATGCACACACCGTGCCGCCGCCGGTCGCGGCAGGGATTGCCGCAAGCTTGCCGGCCGCTCGCTGCAAGTTGTTCTCAGATAATACGTTGCGCCGACCCCGCGGCCCCATCGCCGAGCTGCCGCCGGCCCAAGGTCCTGTGGGCCGACGTTGACCTGTTCCCGGGGATCGGGTAAATAGGCGACCGCTTAGGGCAGGGCCCGGATGCGCGCAGGTGGCGCGCCGCGGGCATTGCGGCAGTCCTTCACAGGCAGGTTCGATCCATGGACGGGATTCTGGTGACCGGCGGAGCCGGGTTCATCGGCAGCAACTTCGTTCGCCAGTGGCTGGCCGAGGAGCCATCTTGCGTAGTCAACCTGGATTTGCTGACTTACGCAGGCAACCTGGATTCACTGGCCCACGCGGCCCATGATCCTCGCTACCACTTCGTCCACGGCGACATCTGCGACGGGCCGCTCTTGGGGGGGCTATTGGCCGAATACCAGCCCCGCGCGGTGGTCCACTTCGCCGCGGAGTCGCACGTGGACCGCTCGATCGACGGCCCGGCCGCGTTTGTGCAGACGAACGTGGTGGGCACGTTTCGCCTGCTCGAGGCGGCCCGGCAATACTGGGCTCGCCTGGCTGAGCCGGAGCGTTCGCAGTTCCGCTTCCTCCACGTCTCGACCGACGAGGTGTTTGGCTCCCTGGGGCCGCAGGGCAAGTTCACCGAGACCACGCCCTATGCCCCCAACTCGCCCTATTCCGCCTCAAAGGCCGCGGCCGACCATTTTGTTCGGGCCTACCATCACACCTACGGCCTGCCGGTGCTGATCACCAACTGCTCGAACAACTACGGCCCGTTCCAGTTTCCCGAGAAGCTGATTCCCCTGATGATCCTCAACGCCCTGGAAGGCAAGCCCCTGCCGGTCTACGGCGACGGCCGGCAGGTGCGCGACTGGTTGTATGTGGAGGACCACTGCCGGGCCCTGCGCACGGTGCTGGCGGCCGGCACGCCCGGAGAGGTGTACAACATCGGCGGCGACTGCGAGCGCACCAACCTGGAGGTGGTCCGCACGATTTGCCGGTTCGTCGATCGTTCGCGCCCGGACCTGCCTCACGCGCCTTGCACTTCGCTGATTCGTTTCGTCCCGGACCGCCCGGGCCACGATCGGCGCTATGCCATCGACACCAGGAAAATTCGTACGAAGCTCGGCTGGCGCCCGCGCGAGAGCTTCACTTCGGGCCTGGAGCGCACCGTGCGCTGGTACCTGGAGAACGCCGAGTGGGTCGAACGGGTCTCGACGGGCAAATACCGGCGCCAGCGCCTGGGTTTACGGCCCGCGGCCTGAGCCATCGGTCAGCTCAGCGGCCGTGCGCGCTCGTCAACGGTCAGCCCCCCAAGCCCTCCCGGCACAGGAGCATTGCCGTGCAGCAGACCACGAACTTCCGCAAGGGCATCATCCTGGCCGGAGGCGCGGGCACGCGCCTGTATCCCGCGACCCGCGCCGTGAGCAAGCAACTGCTGCCGATCTACGACAAGCCGATGATCTACTATCCGCTCTCGACCCTGATGCTGGCGGACATTCGCGAGGTGCTGGTGATTTCCACGCCGCAGGACATCGGCCTGTTCGAGCGGCTGCTGGGCGACGGGAGCCGGGTGGGCCTGTCGATCAGCTATGCTGAGCAGCCGCGGCCCGAGGGACTGGCCCAGGCCTTTCTGATCGGGCGCGAGTTCGTCGGCTCGGACCACGTGGCGTTGGTCTTGGGAGACAATATTTTCTACGGCCACGGGTTTCCGCGGTTTCTGCGCCGGGCCGCGGCCCGGGTCGAGGGGGCGACCGTGTTCGCCTACGTCGTGAGAGACCCCGAGCGCTACGGCGTGGTGGAGATCGACCAGTCCGGGCGCGCGGCATCGATCGAGGAGAAGCCCACCCGACCCAAATCGCGCTACGCGGTGACCGGCCTGTATTTCTACGATAACGAGGTCGTGGACATCGCCGCCTCGATCCGGCCGTCGGCGCGCGGGGAGTTGGAGATCACGGATGTGAACCGCGTGTACATGCAGCGGGGCCGGCTGCACGTGGAGATTCTCGGTCGCGGCTTTGCCTGGCTCGACACGGGCACCCACGAGTCACTCTTGCAGGCCGCGGATTTTGTGGAGACCATCGAGCAGCGCCAGGGGCTGAAGATCGGCTGCATCGAGGAGGTGGCCTGGCGCCAGGGACTGATCAGCACCGCGAAGCTTCGTTGCCTGGCCGACGAGCAAGTGGGCGCCTACGGCCGTTATCTGCGCGAGCTGGCCGAGTTGGCCGAGCAGCCGGCCGCCCGGGGCCGGGCCGCGGCGTGAGACCCGTGGGCATTGTCTGGGAAAACGTATGAGGCGAACGGTTTGTAGTGACCGTACTCGTACGGTCCGTGAAGGACCCGATGAATCGGGCCACTACGAACGTCACTACGAACGGGATACGCGAGCAGGGATTCCTGCCGGAGCGGCCACGATCTTTGCCGAACTCATCCTGTCCACCCTGTCCACCCTGTCCACCCTGTTCATCCTGTTCATCCTGTTCATCCTGTTCATCCTGTTCATCCTGTTCATCCTGTCCGTCCTGTCCGTCCTGTAATCCTGTCTGATCGGGAAGCGATTGCTACTGGAGCAGGCACCATGTTTGACGAGGCAGAAATCCGGGGCGTGCTGATCCGGCCGCTCGCGCGCCACGAGGACCAGCGCGGCTGGCTCATAGAGCTGTTTCGCCACGACGAGCTGCCCGCCCAGTTCCACCCGCGCATGGCCTACATCAGCCAGACGCTGCCGGGTGTGGCGCGCGGTCCTCACGAGCACCGCGACCAGGCCGACCTGTTTGCGTTTATCGGGCCGGGCGAGTTCCACTTGTATCTGTGGGACGCGCGCGCCGGCTCGCCCACCCGCGGCCATCGCCAGGTGGTGCTGGTCGGTGCCTCGAACCCCTGTGCCGTGGTGGTGCCGGCGGGCGTGGTCCACGCCTATCGCAACGTGGGCAGCGAGCCGGGCTGGGTGCTCAACTTCCCCAACCGCCTCTATCGCGGCCCGGGCCGCGCCGAGCCGGTGGACGAAATCCGCCACGAAGACCTCGAAGACACCCCCTACGTGCTGGACTGAGCAGCCGGGCGGCTCAGCAAACGAGGCGCTGGTTAAGAAACTGTAAAGGAATTGTTTCCGCAATTGCGGGGAAAAGGTGACAGGCACCATTTGTGCGAAGCACCCTCTGGGCCGTTCCGGCAAATGGTGCCTGTCACCTTTTCCCGGGAAGTTATACGCTTACAAGTGCTAAGCGCGCGCCGTGTGCCACTGCTTGCCCGCCGGGCGAGCAGTGCCGGCCGCGGCGAGGCACTGCTTCTGGCGAAGCAGCGGCATACTGAATTCCCGGACACCTTCACTTCGCTCAGCGCCGCGACAAACCCGCTCGCAAGCCCTGCCACGTGGCGCGCAACACGCACACCGCTTGTTGGTGGTTTGGTCCGGGCCTTGAGCGGTTCTGGTCGCCTGCTGGGCGCGATACACACCAGGTGTGGCGCCACGCGTGCCAGACGGCTTGCAGCACGTGGCGTGCCAGGGTACGCAGCAAGAACCGCTTTTCCAGCCGTGCCAGCCAGAGGCTGTTGCGCACCAGGTAGTAGGTGCGGTCGTTGCGATCCACGTTTAACGGGCGCGTGTGGGTACGAGCGCTGCCGACCACCGCCAGGCGCCAGCCTGCGCGCCGGGCGCGCAGACAGAACTCGGCATCTTCGTAGTAGAGAAAGAAGTCCTCTCGCAGCAGGCCGATTTCGCGCAACAGCTCGCTGCGCACGAGCATGCACCCGCCGTCCACATAGTCAGTCGGCAACAGCGGCGCCGACCGCGTGCCCATCTCCGGCCCCGCGGTGCGCAGGCGCGCGTAGAACCCCATCCACGGCCACAACCGGCAGCCGGTGATGGACCGTCTGCCCGCGCGGATTACCGGGCCGCAGACGCCCAGTTGCGCATCCTGCTGCATGACACGGACCAGGCAAGGCAAAGTCTGGGGCTCTACGAGCACATCGGGCGTGAGCAGCCACACCAATTCGGCGCCGGCCTCCAAGGCCCGGCGAATGCCCGCGTTTGCGCCCGCCCCGAAGCCGAGATTCTGCGCGCCGCCGATCACTTCCACCCACGGCTCGGCGCGCTCGAGTGCTTGGACGACAGGCTGTTCTGTTGGTCCGAGCTCCGGCTTGGGCCCGAACCGGGAGCTTAGGACTTGTAAAGGAATTGTTTGCCGAATTCGATGCGCAGCCCCGGGTGGCCGGGGCTGGAGCGAAGCGAAGCCCCGGGAAGTAATACTCTTACAAGTTCTTACGCTCCCGGCTCGCCACGCGCTGTTTTCCGACTTCCGAGTTCCGACTTCCGATGTGCGGCTTCCGGCGAGCTTCGCACGCAGCAGCGCCGCCGAACCGTCGGGCGAGGCATTGTCCACCACCACGATCCCCAGCCGGTCGTAGTGCGACCGGCGCAGGCTCTCCACGCAGCGCAGCGTCTCGGCGGCGCTACGGTAGTTGACCACCACGGCACAGACCGCGGGCCGAGAGCCCGGCAGACCGGGGAGATGCTGAGGGGTGTCGGTGGCTTCTTCAGGCTGCCCGGCGTGCATCTTCGGCCTCCTCGCCCGCGGCCAGACCGGCCACTTCCCGCAGGATGTCGATTCGTCGGCGCGCCATCGACTCCGGCGAGAACGCCCCCAGCACGTATTCTTGCGCAGCGTTGACCAGGCGCCGGGCCATTGTGGTGTCCCGGGTCAGGCGCATGGCCTGGTCGACAAACGCCTCGGACGTGTCCGCGGGCAGGTAGTGTTCGTCCTCAACCAGGCCCAATCCGCGCGCGCCCACGCGCGTGGAGATCACCGGCAGGCCGCAGAGCACGGCGTCGAGAATCTTGATGCGCTGGCCGCTGGCGATGCGTACCGGGCAGAGGAAGATCGACGGCCTGAGTGTCGCGGCCAGACGACGTGCCACGCCCGAGAACACCACGTCCTGCGCGGCCAGGGCGCGCTCGTGACGTGCCGACCAGTGCCCCACGATCTGGACTCTCATGTAGGGAAATGCCAGGCGCAGGCGGGGCACGATCCGGCGCACGAGCCAGCGCAGGGCATCCACGTTGGGATAGTGCCGGCAGCCGCCCAGGAAGCTGAAGCTCACCACGCGGCCGCGTCGCGGTGTGGGCGCCGACGGGCGGAGCGGCCGGGCGGGAATGGGCAGGGGCGAATGGTACACGCGGGCAAGCCCCATTTCCCCGCGCAATAAGCCGGCATCCTCCGCACTCAGCGCGGCAACAGCGTCGTAGCGCCCCAGTTCGCGGCGCTCGCGCCGGCGCACCTTTTCCTGCAAACCGCTGTCGGCGGGAAACATCTGGCGAAACGCCTCCGATTGCACTTCGTGTGCCATGAACAAGCTGGGCGCGCAAGGACGAAGCTGGCCGGCCAGACGGATGGTCCAGGGATAGTCGAACTGGATCACGTCGTAGGCGTTGGCGGCCAGCAGCCGTTCGAGCTGGCGCACCGGCCGCGGATCAAAACGGCGGACCAGGTAGGCCAGGCGCTGCATGGCGTGGATCATGTGGCCCCGCCGCTCGCCCAGCAACTGCAGCAGGCGCGGACCGAGCACCATCCCGGCCCGGGCCCCCGCCCACAAGGCCCGGCCCGGATCGTCCGCCCAATTGGCCCGCCCGGCCAGCGGCAACAGTGTCAGATTGCCCTGGCACGCCTCCACCAGCCGGCGCGCGCCCAGAATGTCCTCCCAGTCGCGGCGATCAGGGAACCAGGCATAGGTCACCTGGTGCCCGGCCCGACAGATCGCCTCGATCAGGGAGAAGGCGGCCAGAGAGCTTTCGGCCCGGCGGGCGGGCGACATGCGGGAGACTTGCAGAATGCGCATCAGCTCAGGTCCCGTTGGCAAACACGGCTGCGAAAACAGCGGTCGGGTAAACCGTGGGTGTGCGAGCACGCATGGAACGCACTGCTGGACAAGCCAGCAGTGGCACCCTCCGAACCAGTGGCCCGCTACGCATCACTCCTGGAGGAAATCCGCCGTACAGCGGTCACAGATCAGCGATTGGCCGCTGTGGTTTGCTCCACCGCGGAAGCGCTCGCGCGCCGCGTGATACACCTCGTTGTTCCAGACTTCGACCGGGCCGCTCTCCAGGGCATTGCCCCACTCGGAGGTATCGAACAGACAGCAGGGCACCACGCCGCCGTCGGGGTTGACCACCATCGCCCGCCACAGCCAGAAACAGGGGCGCACGGCGCGCCGGCGGCGAGTAGAACCGTTTCGGGCGAACCGGCGATAGGCGCGGTTGCGCGGCAGCCACTGTTGCTCTGCCGCGCAGGGGTCGTCGGCCGAATAAAGGTTCATGCTCGTAAAGCGCACCTCATCCGCGCCCAGACCCAGCACCGTGCGACGAATCCGCCCGAGCTGGTGCTCGTTGTAGCGGTTGACAAGGCATTGCCATTCCAGATAGGGCCGGCGCGAGCGCAGCCGGCGGCGCGCAGTGACCAGGCGCTCCAAGTTGTGCAGCACGAGGTCCAGGCATCCGCCTATGCGGTAACGCTCGTACACCTCCTGGGTGATCCCGTCCGCGGAAATCGCCAAGTGATCCAGACCGCTGTGCACCAGCCGTTCGGCGTCGAGCGGGAAGTTGAGGTTGGAGCTGACGAACGTGGCGATATTGGCCTGGCTGGTCCAGCGGATGATCTCGTAAATCTCGGGGTTCAACAGCGGCTCGCCCCAGTTGTAGAGAAACACCAGCAGCAGGTGGTCCTTCAGCGGCTCGACCAGCGACACGTAGTTCTCCAGCGACATGCGGTTTTCGCGCCGCGCTACTTTGCGCTGCCCGCGCGCACAGAGTGGACAGTGCAAGTTGCAGGCGTTGCTGATGTCTACGGTCAGCACATAAGGATACACACCGCGCAGATCCGTGTCGCGCCGGCGCAGGCGCCATTCCACGCGCGCTGCATTCCACAACCGGCGCCAGGTCATGTGGCGCAGGGCGGTCCTGAAATAGTGGCGATAGCGTGTCAGTTGTTCGCGAAACAGTCTCATCGTCGTCAAGTCTGCAAACGCGCGTAGCGGAGCTGCTGGATCATGGTCCGGACCCTGGCCGGCAACACCCGGGCGGCCAGGCGCGCCGTCACCCCGTCGAGCCCCATTTTGCGCACCGCCGCGGCACCGCCTGGGAGCACGCAGGCCGCTACCCGCAGCAGGGCCCCGTCGAGCCCCAAATGCTGCAGCAGGTTCACCCCTCCGCCGAGCACCAGCCCGGCCAGACGCTGGCTGGCCGTACGCGGCGCCGGAAAACGCGCTTCCAGCCGAAACAGGGCGTCGGCCGCACGGGCCCGCCCGGACCCGGCGGCCGCAGTCGCGCTGCGCCCATACCAGTCGTCATACCCACGCGCCATGGCAGCCACGTCGGGCAGCGACACGCCGGGCAGGCCGGCTCGCACGCGCAGGTATTCCGGCCAGTGGTCCACAATGGATTGCAGGGTCCGCAGGATGCCCTCCGGGTTCAACTCGTCGAACACCCAGCCGCAGCCGAGCCGGCGAACCTTCTCGGCCGGCGCTCCCAGCGGCGTACACACCACCGGCACCCCACACTGCACGGCCTCGTCCAGCGTGTAGCAATAGGTCTCGGGCACCACGGACAGAATGGCCACCAAATGTGGTGCCACCGCGGCCAGGATCGAGGGCAACTCCTTCCGCTGGTAGGCACCGTGGCAGACCATACCCCGGCTGATGCCGCCCTCGATCATGCCGATCAGGTGCCACCGCACCGGAATCCCCGAAGGCAAGCGCACGTGGCGCACGACGCGCCGGATCAGACGGGCACCCTTGGCCACGTTGATCGCGCCCAGGAGTGCGACTTCCAAAGGCTGCTCGGCTGAGGGCCGCGGGGGCTCGGGCAATTCGGCCGCGCAGCCCGTACGGTCGGTTCCGTGGCTGGTAAGTTGCCAGTTGGCTTCCGTCTCCAGGATGCTGCTCAGGATGTCGCGCGTGCTGCGTGAGAAATGGAACACGGCCCGCGCCCCCTGCAACAACCGCCGGCCGTGGGCGCGCATGCAGGCAATCGCTTCGCCATTCTGGCGGCACTCGCGCGTACACTCCCGACCCTCGCAAAAGCGCCCGGCCGGCGTGACCAGATGGTTCCTCGGGCAGGCGAGCCCGAAATCGTGCAGCGAGACGAAATAACTGCCGTGGCGCTGGAGCGCCTCGACCAGCACGTCCGCGGGAAACCGGCCGGCGTGGTGTACGTGAACCACGTCGAACAGACCAGGTTCGAGCAACCGGCGCAATACTTCGGCCCCGCCGGCCAGACGAAGCGGCACGTCGCAGCCGGGCAGATGGCCCGCCAGGCGGTACGTCTCGCCCGTGACACAAAGACTGAACTGGGCGGCCTCCGGGATGCCCCGGATCAGGTCGGCCACGTGGTATTCCGTGCCGCCCGGATGGCGCCCCTCGGGCCGGGTGAGCGGTGGGTTGTGGAGCACGTGCAACAGGGTGTAGCGGGCAGCAGCCAGCCAGCGCTCGAGCAGGCCGCGGTGAATGCGACGGTGGACCTCGCTGAGCGGATTCGCGGCGTAGAACTGCCTGACACGTCCTCTGTAGCCCGGGTAGCGGCGCAGCAACGTGCGCATATGGCGCTTGCTCAATCGCCGGCCCTTGGGGCCGAACGAGCTTGAGCCCCGGTGGTGGATGAACGTGGCATCGTCCAGGCGGTCCACGTATCCGGCGGCCTGGGCCCGCAACGAGAGGTCGTTCTCTTCGCCGTAGCCGGGGCTGAACTGGCGCTGGTCGAAGAGCCCCACCCGGTCGAGCATCTCCCGCTTCAAGTAGACGCAAAAGCCCACGCAGGTGGGCAGACGCGGGTAGTCGCGTGCCGAGACGCGTTCGACCAGGTCGGCGAACTCCTCGAGCGAGTATCCTCCCGGCAGGGAGTTGGCCCGGCCCATCTGGGGCACCGAGCAGATCTCGCCGTGGTTCGTCAGCGGAGTGACCGTGCCGGTGCGGGGATCGGCGTAGGCGGCCTGCTGCATCTTTTCGAGCCAGCGGGCCGTGACTTCCGTGTCGCTGTTGAGCAACACCACGTCCTGCGGCGCCGCCAGGCGCATGCCCCGGTTGCACGTGCCCACAAACCCCAGGTTCTCTTCGTTGCGGAGCACTTCCAGGCGCGGATCACGGCGCACGCCCTCGGGCAGCCAGTCGCGCAATACTCCCTGCGGGCTGCAATCGTCCAACACCAGCACACGGCACCAGCGGCCGCTGTGGCGCAGCACGCTGCGGACGCACACCAACGCATCGTCGAAGGCGTTGTAAACGGGGATCACCACGGTGACCGGTTGCATCATGCGGAGCTGCTCCGTGCGGACCGTTTGTGCGGCGGCCAGTCCGCCCCTGGGTCCGGTATTGCTATGCTGCGGCTCCCGGCCGGCGCTGTGCGTCCTTGCCGGCGCCGGCTGTCTGTCTTGCGTTGCGTTCTGTGTCTGCGGGGTGACCGGGTCCATCTGCCGTGTTGCCGTCTGGTTCCCTCGAACCGCCGGCTGGCAGCCCTGCGTTGCAGTCTGCCTGTCTTGCGTTGGCGTGGGCTGCACATCCGTTGCCGTTTACCTTGAGGGCGTCGCCTTCTTCTCCTACTCCGATTTCCTCCACGGGCACACCGAGGCGCTGGAGCAGCCACTTTCGAATTCGCCAGCTACGGGTGCTGTGGATTCTGCGCAACTCGCCCTCTGCGGTCTCGGCGCGGTATTGGGCTTCGGCCAGGGACGTGCGCAGTTGGGCGACCTCTGTGTCGTGCTGGGTGAGCAAGCGGCGGAAATAGTCGATGTCGGTGTGGAAATCGACCAGGGTGTCGCGGTAGCGCTGGAGGTGGTTGCGCAGAATCTGTTCGCGCGCCGCGGCATCGCGCTCGGCCTGCACCAGGTTCTCGCGCGAAAGACAATCGGTGCGAATGCCGGTGAACCGCTCGAAGAGCGCCTGGCTGCGGTGGCTGACCACCACCGGCTGGTGGTGTTTGCACTGCGCGTCGTAGGTTTCCCGAAACACCTGTGCCGACCACGGCAAACCGCAAATGGTTGCGGTCCGGCTGAGGTCTTCTGCGTAGTAACGCGGGTCAAAGCGGACCAATGCCCGGCGTGCGGCCCAGCTCTCCCAAATGCTCCACATGCGCGTCAGATGGACGGCCGTGGCTTCGAGCACGTCGTGGTATGAGAACACTCCCTGGCTGCGACGGAAGATGCTCATGGCCACCTCGTGCGGCGAACGCAACACAAACAGGGGCACGATGCGCAGCCCCGGAAACTCGGCCAGCACCCGGCTCCAAAACGGCCAGAGCAACGGCACGCGCGGGTCTTTGAAGCCGCTGACGCGCTCAGAGGCCAGCAATTGCTCGATCAATCGCCGGCCTTCGTGATACATCTCGGCGGGCACCTGCACTTGCGCCGGCCACTGCCCGTCGCTCCGGCAGAAACGCTCGAACGCCTCCCGCGACTCCGGCAAGTCTTCGGCAAACCCGAAGACCAACTGCTGCAACCGGCGGTCGAGCTCGTAGATGGGCACCGCTTCGAAGTGGCCGTAGGTGTTGTACTGCGTGGCTTCCAGCAGCTTGAACGGTCCAAGCGACATGCCCAACCGCTGAAGAATATTGGCCGTCAGACTCGAACCGCTCCGGTGCATCGAGAGCACGACGATCAGGGTCTTGTGCTGGTACATCGCTCGATCCACTCTCCGGCGATACGGCTTTGCAACCATTCACGCCAGGCCCGGGCCGCACCCGCAGACCAGGCGCCCTTGCTCCGCTGAGCCGGGAAGGCATCATCCGCCCCTGAGCCGGCTCGGCGGATCGGCTCAGGCCGCCTCCTCCAAACCGTGGTCTTCCATGGTCACCTTGGCGCCGGCATACAAGTCGGCCACGCCGCCGGTGGCGCGCTGGCCGGCCGGCAATACCCGAAACATCAACACGTCACTGATTCGATGCAGAAAAGCCTCGCGCCCCGCCACCGTGCCGAACACCCCCACGTTGGCGAAATACGCCTCCGGCATCAGCAGACACCGGAAACGGAACTCCACGCACAGGCAACATCCCGCGGGCACCAGCTCCACGCCGCCCGGCGGTGCGGCCATGGTGCTCACATTGATGCCCCGCACGTTCTTGATTTGCGAGCCGAAGCGCACATTCTGCGCCGACTTGTCGAAACGCACGCGGTAGCGAAACAAGTACTCCTCGTCCGGCAACAGCACGTTGACCTGCCGCCCGTCGAGCGTGGTGATCTCCGGGTCCAGGATTTCTGCGCCGAAGGCGTCGTAGTTCACGGTGCTGCCCGGCTTCATGTCCGGGTCGTAGCCGGCCGAGGGCGCGTGATCCGCGGTCTGTGTGCGCCCGCTGCGGTCGAGCCCCACCTGGCAGATCGTCGTAGGCACGGCCGGTTCACCCGCCGGCGGCTCGGCGCTGCTTTGGGTCGCGCTGCGGATTTCCTCGCGCACCTGGTCGAGCTTCTCGGGCGGGGCATAGAGCAGCCGATGATAGGACGGCACCACGGCCTTGGGAGCAGCGCTGAGGAGCATCTCTCCCCGATCGAGCAACACCGCCCGATTGCACAGTTCCAGCACGACCTGGGCATTGTGGGTGACGAAGAGGATCGTGCCGCCTTGCTGCTGGATGTCGCGGATGCGCGCGTAGCACTTGCGCTGGAACGCCTCGTCGCCCACGGCCAGGGCTTCGTCGACCACGAGGATTTCCGGTTCCATGCTGATGGCCACGGCAAAGGCCAGTCGCACGTACATGCCGCTGGAGTAGGTCCTGACCGGCCGGTCGATGAACTGCTCCAGCTCGGCGAAGGCCACGATTTCGTCGAAGCGCTCGTTGATCTGCCGCTCGGAGAGGCCGAGGATGGCGGCGTTTAAGTAAACGTTCTCGCGCCCGCTGAACTCGGGGTGGAAACCCGCGCCCAGTTCGAGCAGGGCAGCCACGCGCCCCGACAGCTCCACCTGGCCGCGCGTGGGTGTCAAGGTGCCGCAGACCATCTGCAACAAGGTGGACTTGCCCGAGCCGTTGCGTCCCAGAATGCCCACGGTCTCACCCCGGCGCACTTCCAGCGAGACGTCGCTCAGGGCCCAGAACTCGCGATAGAACCTGCGCCGGCCCAGAAACAACGCCTGCTTGAAGCGGTCGCGGTGATGGTTGTAGGCGCGGTAGCACTTGCTCAGCCCGCTTAGGCGCACCGCCACCTGTGATGTATCCCAGCCGGCGGGACGATCGCTCGCACGAGGCAGGTTGTTTGCTCTTGGGACAGGCATCGGCTGGGAAAGCATCTCGGTTCGCTCGCGGGCTGCTACGTGTCTTGTAGGGTGGGTCGAGCGGCAGCGAGACCCACCGGTTTTCTACGTGTCTTGTAGGGTGGGTCGAGCGGCAGCGAGACCCACCGGTTTTCCTGGTGGGTCTGCGCCCTCGGCTTGACCCACCCTGCGTGTCAATATCTCGCTGGTAGTCCTGCACGACTTAACTGTGGGGTGCCACGGTTGGCCTGCCCCACCGTGTATGCGGCACTGCTGGACAAGCCAGCAGTGGCACCCAACTCGACACTTCATGTGTGTCGCCGTACTAGCCGCGGCCCGTGTGGCGGCAAGGCTCAGACCGCGGCTAAACAACGTCTGCAAACGTGCTCTTCAACTTCATGAAAAAAACCAGTCCCGCGGCGGCCAGCAGGGCCGTGGCCGCGGTGGTGGCCGTCCACGCCGGCCAGTCGGGCGCCAGGCCGGCAAGGCTGATCCGTCTGAGGTCTTCCAGGATCGGCACCAGGGGGTTCACGTAGAGCACGCGCTGCCACGCGGGCGGCAGGACGGAAACCGGATAGAACACCGCTGACATGAACAACAGCACCTGGACCACCAGGCCGATCATGTGCTGGATGTCGCGCACAAACACCCCCACCGCGGCCAGAAAAAATGCGGCCCCCAGGCTCAGCAGTGTGAGCGGCAACAGCACCACCGGCAGCCAGAGCAAAGTCCACGGCAGCGCGCCCTTGAGCACCAGCACCGCCAGCAGAAACACCAGGAAGCTCTGGCCCGAATGGACCAGGTTCGACGCAAACCGCGCTACCGGCAACACTTCCAGCGGAAACACCACGCGCTTGACGAAACTGGGATACCCGATGATCAATCTCGGCGCGCCGGAGACCGTTTCGGCAAACAGATGGAAGCCCGTCAGCCCTGCAAACAACGCCAGGACGAAATCGGCGCGGCCGCCCTCCGAAGCAACACCCCACCGCGCCTTGAACACCACGGAAAACACGAATGTATAAACCGCCAGCATCAAGAGCGGTGTCAACAGCGACCACAGCGGCCCCAGCCAGGAGCCCCGGTGTCGGGCCTCCACGTCGCGCATGGCCAGTCGCCACAGCAGATAGCGGTAGCGGCTGAAATGCCGTGTGACGGCCACCGGGTTGATTGCCCAAAGCAGTTCGGACATGTTCTCGGGTCTTGGTCTTGCGTCGCTTTTCTCGCGAACCTGCCCGCGCACAGGCAGCCGTTTGCAGGACAAGGCGTCGATCCAGCACCGCACACCGCGGGGTCGCCTTGTCGGGGGCCCGCCCGGGTGGGTGGTCGAGGCCGCTGCGCAGCAAGCGTCCTCAGGACCGCCACCTTTGGCTACAATGCCACCACTCACTGTGGTGGATGTCGGGCGTATCATGGGCCCCAACTGGCGGGATGGCAGCCCCGAGTAAGCGCCCACGGCACGGACCGGGTCGGGCGGGCGGCGGATCATAGTGGTTCCCCGGGTGCGGACCAAGCCCAGTTTCGCCTTGCCCGGCAAGCAGGGCGGGGGCCCCAACCCCTTGCGAAACCAAGACTTCCGCGCACTGCCGGCCAGTCTTGAACCGGGGCACAACGGGCCCTCGGCGTGCGCACCCAGATAGCTGCCCAAAGGCAGCGGCGGGAGGAGCCAGTATCGGAGGCCGGAACAAGCGCAGCGCCGCTGCGGCGCAAACCTGAAATCGACCGCCGTACAGATGCTGTAGGCCGCCCCCCGAGCGCCGGAACGTCGTCGCTTGAGCGACTCGTTTCGGCCTACGTTTCTTGCGCGATTTGTTATGGCCTAGCCCGCATCAGCCATCCCAAATTGCCTGGGCACCCCAAATTTGGTACCTGGCACCTTTTTTAGTGCAGCAGCTCCTCGAATTCCTTTTCCGTGAGCACGGGGACGCCCAACTCTCGGGCCTTCTGGAGTTTGCTGCCCGGTTTCTCGCCGGCGACCACGTAGTCGGTCTTGCTCGACACGCCGGAAGCAGCGCGGCCCCCGTGGCGCTCGATCAGTTCGTTGATCTCGTCGCGCGAGTAGTTCTCCAGCGTGCCGGTGACCACCACGGTCTTGCCTTCCAGGGCGCGCGAGGCAGCGCGGGCCGGGGCGGCCGAGGTCATGCTCACGCCCATCTCGCGCAGCTCCTCGATGGTTTCGCGGCCGAAGCGGCTGTGGAGAAAGTCGTAGACACTCTGCGCAATGATCGGACCGATCTCGTTGATCGCGCTGAGCTGATCCACGTCGGCCTCGATCAAAGCGTCGATCGACCCGAAATGCTCGGCCAACACTGCGGCCACGCGCGAGCCCACGTGGCGGATCGACAGGGCCGCCAGCAGCCGGGCCAGACCGCGGCCTTTGCTGGCCTCGATATTCCTGAGCAGGTTCTCCGCCGACTTCTTGCCCACGCGTTCCAGCTCGACGAGCTGTTCGGCCTTGAGCCGGTAAAGGTCGCCGTAGCAGGTGACCAGGCGCTTTTGGACCAGTTGGTCCACCAGCTTGTCGCCCAGCCCTTCGATGTCCATGGCGTTGCGCCCGGCATAGAAGCGCAGGCGCTCTTTCAACTGGGCGGGACACGAGGGATTGGGGCAGCGGATATACACGCCGCCCTCGTCGCGCACCAGTTGGCTGCCGCATTCCGGGCACTTTGCGGGGAACCTGAACTTCGGCGGCCGCCCCTTGCGCAGGTGTTTTTCCACGCGCACCACGTGCGGGATGATCTTGCCGGCCTTTTCCACCACCACCACGTCGCCCACGCGCACGTCCTTGCGCTCGATCTCGTCGGCATTGTGCAGGCTGGCGCGGCTGACCGTGGTGCCGGCGATTTCCACCGGCTCCAGGTCGGCCACCGGCGTGATCGCCCCGGTCTTGCCCACTTGCACGCGGATTTGCTCCACGCGCGTGGTGGCCTCGTATTTCTCGAACTTGTAGGCAATCATCCAGCGCGGGCTCTTCGACGTGGCGCCCAGGCGCTCGCGCTGGTCGAAGCGGTTGACTTTGAGCACCAGCCCGTCGATCTCGAAATCCAGCTCGTGCAGCCGCTCGATGAGCCCCTCGCAGTGCTCCACCGCAGCGTCGAAACCGTCGAAGCAGCACACCTCGGGCGTGACCGGCAGCCCGCAGTCGCGCAGGTGGTCCAGGAACTCCATGTGCGTGCGGGCCGGGAGCCCCTCGACCAGCCCCACGCCGTGGGCGAAGAACCGCAAACGCCGGGCCGCGCAGATGCGCGGATCGAGCTGGCGGATGCTGCCCGCGGTCACGTTGCGCGTGTTGGCAAAGGGCGCAAGACCCTGCTCCTGCTGCGACTGGTTGAGCCGCACCAGGTCGGAGTTGGTCATGTAGACCTCGCCGCGCACCTCCAGCACCCGCGGCACTTGATCGCCGGCCAGTCGCAGCGGAATGTCGCGGATCGTGCGGATGTTGTGGGTGATATCGTCGCCCACCACGCCGTTGCCGCGCGTGGCCCCGCGCACCAAGAGACCGTCCTCATACAACAGCGATACGGCCACGCCGTCGATCTTCAGCTCTACGACCCATTCGATCGGCTCGCCCTTCAGCAAGCGCTCGGTCCGGCGCCCGAACTGCCTGAGCTCCTCGATGCTGTAGGTGTTGTCCATCGAGAGCATGGACACCCGATGGCGCACCTCGGCCAGGCCCTCGACCGGGCGGTCGCCCACGCGCTGGGTGGGGCTGTCGGGCGTGAGCAGCTCGGGATGCTCGGCCTCGAGCCGCTTGAGCTGCTCCACGAGCCGGTCGTATTCCAGGTCGCTGATCTCCGGCGCCGCCTCGACGTAGTACTTCTGGTCGTGGTGGCGTATCTGCTCGCGCAGTCGCGCGATCTGCTGGGCTGCATCACGTGTCATGGCTCGAAGCCCCCTAAGTGAACAAAACGCTTGGCCCGGCCGCGCCCTGGCTGACGGGTAGGGTGGGTCGAGCGATAGCCAGCCCCACCGACAAGGCAAATTGGTGGGTCTGCGCCTACGGCTTGACCCACCTTACGCGCCGGGCACCCTACGCGCCGGGCAGCGACACGAGTGTCCACAAATTGCGCACGGTCATTTCGCAGTTCAATCACTCCCGCACGCCGCCACACACCCCCCGCCCGCGCCGCGCACCGGATGGGGAATCAGGCACAGGAACTTAAGCGCCACCGTGCCCGTGTTGCGAAACTGGTGCTCCTGGTCCGGCGGCACAAAGACCACGCTGCCGGGTCGAAGGGAATACTCCTGCTCCCCTTCCAGCACTACGCCGCGGCCGTCGAGCACAAAGACCTCGTGCTCGTAGGCGTGGCGGTGGCGCGGCGTGTGGCCGCCGGGGGCCACCTCGAACTGACGCATGGTGAAGCTCGGGGCTGCATCGTCGGGCCCGATCAGGCAGCGCATCAAACAGCCCGAGGCCCCTTCCATTTCCACCGGTGCAGCCTTGACCTGCTCGTAGTGAACGACTTTCATCGGCATGGTCCACCTCGTTGCTTCGTCTTGCGCGCGACCCCTGTTGTCTCGCAACGTGCCACTGCTCCGCCGGAAGCAGTGCCGCGCCGGCGCGGCGCATTATACCAGAACCCCGGGCCACGCGGATCGGGCGCCCGCGGCACATTGCACTCCCGGCGGGTGGCCGGGGCTGGAGCGAAGCGAAGCCCCGGGAAGTAATACCTTTACAAGTTCCAAGTCCCGGCATGTCCAACCGAAGGCCCGCCGGGCATCGTTCCAAGTCCAGGGCAAACCCGCGGCTTACGCCGCGGGCTCGCCGGATTCGCCAGAGCCATCCGGTGGCCGGGCCACCCGGGCGCGCAGCAGCTCGACGAACCGCTCTCCGCGCTGGTGATAGTTGGCGTATTGATCGGTGCTGGCGCAGGCGGGCGAGAGCAGAATCGCCTCGCCCACTCGCGCGCGCTCGAAGCACCACGCGAACGCCTCGTCCAGCGTCTCGACCGAGCAGCACGCAAAGCCCGGCTCGAGGGCCGTGACCTGTTCGGCCAGCACCTGGCGCACCGCGCCGAAAAACGCTGCCCCCCGACAGTCACGCACGATCGTCTGGGCCAGCCCCTCGAACGCCAGCCCTTTGTCGCGCCCACCAGCCAGCAGCCAGATCGGCTCGCCGAGCGCTTCAATCGCCGCCCTGGTGGACTCCGGGGTGGTGGCGGCCGAATCGTTGTAGAAACGCCGTCCCCCGACCACGCCGATCCACTCCAGGCGCTGCGGCAGACCCGCGAACGATTCCAAGCCCGCTTGTACCGCCTGCGCCGAACAGCCGACGGCCGTTGCCGCGGCCGCGGCCAGGGCCGCGTTCGCGCGGTTGTGCTCACCCGGCAAACGGAGGGCAGGCACCTGGTCCGGCGGAGGGGAAGCCACCAGTCGGCCCCGTACCAACGGTTGCCACCGGCGCAGCTCCGCGTCCGCCCAATTGAGCACGGCCGCGTCCTCCGGGCCCTGGCCGGCCAGTATCTGCTGCTTGGCCTTCCGGTATGCTTCGAGGCTCCCGTGCCAGTCCAGATGGTTGGGCGAGAACCCGGTGACCACGGCCACGCGCGGCCCGTTGAACTGACCAGCCAAATAGTGCAACTGGAAACTGCTCAGCTCCAGCACGACCCAGTCGCCGGGCTCCATCTGGTCGAGCTTCTCTAGCAGGCTGCCGCCCAGATTGCCGCCCAGCCACACGCGCCGCCCTTCGGCCCGGAGGACGGCCGCGATGATGGCCGCGGTGGTCGACTTGCCGTTTGAGCCGGTCACGCCGATGATCGGCGCCGGGCAATAGTCGATCAGCAGGCCGATCTCTGTGGTCAGTTTGGCTCCCCCGCGGCGGGCCAGCTCGAGCCAGGGGCTGTCGGGCCGGACCGCGGGATTGACCACCACGCAGTCGGCCGAGCGGAAGTCCTCGTCGCGGTGCCCCCCCAGGGTGAGCCAAGCCAAGGGCACGTCCTGGAGCTTGGCCAGCGGCTCGTCCAGTGCCTGGGCGTCGGCCAGATCGGTCACCGTGACTTTGGCGCCCTGCTGGGCCAGCCAGCGGGCTGCGCCCAGTCCTCCGCCAAAACGGCCCAGGCCCATCACGGTCACTCGGCGACCCGGCCAGTCGGCCGGCGGGCTGGGCTTTTGGCCTTGGGCGAGCTGTCTCACGGTCGGGTGCCCCCTTTGCCGGCGCGCGGCTGCACCGCAATCAGCAGTGCCACAAGCCGCTCTCGGCCTTCGTTTCACGTGCAACGGGGATTCTTCCTAGAATTCGCGTTTCACGTGGAACCCCTAGACTTTGTTGTCTTCGGAATCTCTGTAAACGACCATACCAGCGGGTAACCCGAATTGGCTCCAGCAATGTTGCTGGCCGCTGCAAGCACCCCCCAATTCGAGCGGCTCGGCGACCGGCAGCCATGTTGCAGACGTTTTCACCCCCTCACCCCATCACCCCATCACCCGCCTATTCAGTCCCCATTTCTCATCCTGTACATCCTGTCAT
>CAYXPN010000067.1:11067-18941 GCA_964467075.1 uncultured Planctomycetaceae bacterium | reverse complement strand
ACGCGAGGGACCGCGTCCCTCCAGAAGAACGGACGCGAGGGACCGCGTCCCTCCAGAAGAACGGACGCGAGGGACCGCGTCCCTCCATCGGGCGCCGTCCTCACAGGGCGCTGCGCAGCGGGCGCGCCGGGGCCCGCTGCCCCGCGCAGCAGTCCAGCAGCCGCCGCCAGTTCTGTGGGTGGCCGGGGGTCAAACGGCCCAGCAGGCGGGGAACCTCGGCCCCGGTGATCTCCGGCCGATTGGCGGGCACCTGGTCCAGGTGGAGCAGGGCCAGCAGGCCCACCACGGCCGCTTCGAACCCACTGCCGGGGATGCCCAGTTGATCGATGCGCAGCACCGGTAGCCCGGTCAAGCGACCGATCTCGCGCAGCAGCAGCCCGTTGTGCTGCCCGCCGCCGCTCACCAGCAGTTGATCAACGCGCACGTCGGCCAGCGGGCGTTTGCGCAGGGTCTGGGCCACGGTTTCGGCCAGGAAATGGGTGGCCGAGCAGAGCAGATCGCGGATCGACCAGTCGCGCTGGAGGGCCATCTCCAGCGCGTCGCCCAGAAAACGCTCCGCAGGCACGCCGCGCGCATGCCAGCGAGGCACGGGCCGATCGAAATACGGGTCGCTCAGCCAGTGTTCCGCCAGCGGGCCGATGCGCTTGCCCTGCACGGCCAGCCGGCCGCCGATGTCGCACTGCTCCTGACCCCCGGTCAGGCGGTGCGCCAACAGGTCGAGCATGCGCATTCCCGGCCCAATGTCGAACGACCGCAGGGCGTCCGCCTTGGGGTCCTGGCCCTCGGGCGGCAGGAACGTGAGCCGGAACGTGCGCCCCAGGTCCAACAGGCATCGCGCAGCCTGCCGGTCGCGCAACAACACCCACTCGGCCAGCGGGGTGACCGGCCCGCCCTGTCCCCGTTGGGCCAAATCCCGGGCAGGCAAGGCGTCGACCACGTTCAGCCCAGTGCCCTCGGCCAAGAGCGCCGGCTCACACAGGCCCAGATACTCGGGGCAGGTTCCCGCCTCTAAGCGCCACAAGCCGGGGTCGTGCACGCCCAGGGCCAGCACGCGGCCCGGTGCAACACCTGCCGCGGCCAGCAGTTCGGCCACTGCCGCGGCCTGGCACTCGACCAATGCCGTACGAAGCTGGGCCAGCGCCATGGCCGGGGCGGACTGCCCCGAATCGAGCAGGCGGAAGCACTGGCCGATCTCCGGGGCGAGAGCCACGCTGTGCAAGGCCGTCACCTGGGCGCGTGCTTGCAGGCCGGCCCCTTCGGCAGCCACCAGCGCGGCGGCCACCTGGCGGCAGCCGGAGCCGACCTTCAGCCCCACGACGAAACGCCGCGCAGCGGGCAGAGGGTGACGCGACGGGAACTTGAGGATGGTGGGCATGTTGTGCGCCGCCCCGGCCGGGGGCTTCCCGCGAACTTGCAGGACCTCGAGCGTCAGAGGAGCATGGCAGGGTCTCACGCGACCTGTTGCTGCGGGGCCGCAGCCCTGGACAGGTCGCCGTGGGATGCCGGCCTCCCACGGGTCGCTGGGCCCCATACACATAGCAGATTGTGCCGGGATTACCCAATACCAACTTCAGCGGGATGGCGGGATGGCGGGATGGAACGGTTGGAACGGTTGGACACCTGCGGCGGTTCAGCAACCACCAAGGATGGGTGGCACGCCCTTTGAGCGCCAGCGATGGGCGTGCAGTGGATCGACTCCAGGGGTGGACCAGCCACGCCCTTCTGAGGGCGTGCCACCCAGCCGCTGAGCCGGGGCCTCTGGCCGGGAAGCCCCACGGGCCGCATGCTTTCGGACGCACCCGCGGCGCCGTATAATGCCGCAGGGTCGTGGGGCTCGACGGCAAGATTGCCCGGGGCCGGGTTGCGTCAGGGATAGATAGAGTCTTACGCCGCAATACGCGCGCAGGGTGTGTGCATCAAGTACAGGTATTTGTACAGTAACTGGGGGTGTCCGGGAATTGCCCCCCGGATTTCGCTGCAAAGCGACTGTGTGCCACCGCTTGCCCGCCGGGCAAGCAGTGCTTCGAGCGGCAAGGCACTGCTGCTGGCGAAGCAGTGGCACACTGGATTGCTGGACACCCTCACGGTAACTCCGACCTCCGACCTCCGACTTCCGACTTTGGTTGCGGTCGGCGATTGGTCCCACAATACTTGCCTGACGACAACACTTGCCTGAGGGAGGCTGTCAAGATGCCACGTTCAACACCACGTTTACTGCGGCTTGTCGCAGCGGTCTGCGCCCTGATGGCGCTGGCCGCTCTGTGGCCGGCTTCTTCGTACGCGGCCGAGGACCCGGGCCAGAGCGACCTGGATCGGGCCACGGAGGTGAAGCTCAATGCGCGCACGCTGAGCGACCTGGACGAAGTGGTCCGGCTGCTCCAAAGCGCGCTGGAAAAGGGCCTGGACGAGGGCAACACCGAGTTTGCCGAGGCGCTGCTGGCCGCCACGCTCGTGCAGCGGGGCACCATTCGCGCGCAGATCGCCCAGCGCATCGCAGTGCGCGATGCCGAGTTCGACAGCTTCCGCCGGGCGGCCATGGACGATCTGGAGCGGGCGATCGCCATCGACCCCAACCAACCCGAAGCCTATCTGGTCGTCGCCGAGCTGCAGCGCCTGCCGGGCGGAGACGTGAAGCGGGCCCGACGGGCTGTGGACGAGGCCATCCGGCTGAGCGTTGACCAGCAGGAGTTGAAGGCCAAGGCTTTGACCCTGCGCGCCCTGCTGGCCGAGAAACCCGAGGACAAGCTCGCCGATCTGAATGAGGCGGTGCGCCTGGCGCCCAGTGATGCACAGGCGGCGCGCGCGCGCGGCCTGGTTCTGGCCGACATGGGCAAGCTGGAAGAGGCGGTGGAGAATCTGGATCGGGCGATCGAGCTGGCCCCCGACCATCTGCCCACCTACGAAGCCAAGGCCCTGCTCTTGGGCCGGTTGAAGCGCTACGACGAGGCGCTGGAATGTCTGGAGCAGGCGGCACGCACCACGACCGAGTCGATTCCCCTGCTCATCGGGCGGGCGCGAATCCACGTGCTCCAGTCCGATCTGGACGCCGCCCTGGCCGACCTGGAAAAGGCCCGCCAGATGGAGCCCCACAACGTGGTCGTGCTCCTGCTGCGCGCGGCCATCCAGCCCGATCCCGAGAAGAAGCTGGCCGATCTGGACGAAGCGGTGCGCCTTGCGCCTGATAACGCGGCGGTCTGGCGCATAAGGGCGTCACTGCTGATGGAGTTGAAGCGTTTCGAGGACGCGCTAAAGGACTGCGACAAGGCACTCACGCTCGACCCGACCCACGAGCCGACCTGGTATCTGAAGGCCTTGCTGCTGGCCGACATGGACCGCAAGGACGAAGCGCGCGCCACGCTCGACAAGGCCCTGGAACTCTTGCCCGACAGCGCCGCCTTGCTGCTGGCGCGGGCCCGGCTGCTGGTGGAGCTGGACGAGTACGAAGGGGCGCTGAAAGACCTGGATCGGGCCCAGTCCCTGGAGGCGGACAGTGCCGAGGTGCTGGTCCTGCGTGCGGTGGTCCACCTGCAGCTCGAGCAGGCAGACCAAGCGCTGGCCGACATCCGCAGGGCACTGAAGCTCGACCCGGAATCGGCCGCGGCCCGAAGAGTCCATGCGCTGATCCTGGCCGGAGCGGACCAGATCAAGGAAGCTCTGGCCGAGATGGAAAAGGCCCACCAGCTCGATCCCGAGGACACGGCCACCCTCCTCCAGTTGGCCATGCTCTACATGGCGGCCGACAACTACACCCGGGCCATCGACACGTTCACCGCGGTGCTCAAGAAAGAGCCCGATAACACCGCGGCACTGCGCGGCCGCGGAGACGCCCTGCTGAACATGGGCAAACAGGCCGAGGCCATCGCCGACTATGAGAAGGCCTTGAAGCTCGACGCCGAGGACACGGGCGTGTTGAACAACCTGGCCTGGGTGCTGGCCACCTCGCCGGATGCCAAGCTGCGCGACGGCCAGCGCGCGATCGGGCTGGCCACCAAGGCCTGTGAGCTGACCGAGTACAAGCGGCCGCACATCCTCAGCACGCTGGGCGCGGCCTATGCCGAGACGGGCGATTTCGAGTCGGCCATCAAGTGGTGTGAGAAGGGCCTGGAGTTGGTCGAAGACGAAGAGACCAGGGAGTCTCTTCAGAAGGAGCTCGAGCGCTATCAGGCGCGCAAGCCCGTGCGCGAGCTGCTGATCGACGGCAAACCCGCGGAGCCCGAGGAAGAACCTTCGGAGGAAGAGCCGCCCGAAGAGCCCGTGCCGGAGGAAAAACCGGCCGAAGAAGGACCACCGGAGGAGAAGCCGGGCGAAGAGGAGCCGCCGGACGAATAGTTGCCGAGTGTGCGGAGTGAACCGCAGGCTCACGGCGAGCGGCTCGCCAGTTGACGCATGGCAGGCGTGAACTGCCGCACGGCGAGCCGGGAGCGTGAGCTCCCGGTTATCCTTAACCAGGCGGCGGGTGGCACGTTCTCAGAAGGGCGTGGCTGAACCGCGAACGATTGACCACGCCCTTCAGCGCAAGCGACGGGCGTGGTGACTGACCGAGCACTTGCGCATCGTTCCTACCACGCCCTTCTGAGGGCGTGCCACCCAAGCGAGCGCCGAACGCGGCCTGCACATTCAACTCGGAAACACCACGGATGAACGAGCCGACCAATCACGCTGCCGAATCCGCGCCGCCAGTGCGGCTCTGGCGCCGGCGCCGCGTGTGGCTCGAGCGCTGGCCGTGGCTGGCCTTTGTGTTGCCCCTGGGTGTGTTCCTGGTGCTCACGTCCCTGGAGCCCACGCCCGAGCAGTCCGGCGGCGAAATGCTGGGGCTGGCGATTCCCTACGCCTGGTATCCGCTGCTCTATGCGCTGAAACTCGTGTTGACCGCGGCGGCCGTATGGTTTGTGTGGCCCGGCTATCGGCAATTTCCGCTGCGCCTGAGCCGCTACGGCTTGACGCCTTTGGCCGTGGGGCTGCTGGGGGCCGCGATCTGGGTGGGCCTGGTCGAGTGGCGCCTAGAGAGTGCCTGGATCGAGCCCTGGCTGGGAAGGATGGGCTTGGACTGGCTGATCGCCTCCGGCCGGCGCAGCGCCTTCAATCCGTTCGACCAACTGGCCGGGCGACCTGTCTGGGCATGGACGTTCCTCGGGTTGCGCTTTGCCGGGCTGGTGGTGCTGGTGCCGGTGATCGAGGAGTTCTTTCTGCGCGCGTTCGCCATGCGCTTCGTGATGCAAGCCGACTGGTGGAACGTGCCCTTCGGCAAGATCAACGCCCTGGCGGCCGTGGTGGGAACGGCGATCCCCATGCTCATGCACCCGGGCGAGCTGCTGGCCGCGGCCGCGTGGTTCTCGTTGATCACGGTGCTGATGGTGTCCACGCGCAACATCTGGGACTGCATTGCGGCCCATGCGGTGACCAATCTGGCCATGGGCATCTACGCGGTCGGGTTCGGGCGGTGGTATCTGCTGTGACAGACCGGCCGCGCTCGGGCGCCGTTCTTGGCTCGGGAGCCTGGTCCATGAGTGAGGCGCACGAGGAAAACCGGGTGCCGCAACAGGAGCCCGAGCGTGCCAACGCCGACTACAAGCTGGCCCGCGGCGAGACGGGGCGCGAGCCGTCGCTTCCCGCCTGGGTCGAGCCGGAGGCCGAAGAGGATGCCGAGCCCGGCAGACGCCGGGAGAGCCTGCCCGAGCCCAGGGAGTTCCAGTTTTCGCTTGCCGAATTGCTGGGGCTGGCGATCGCGGCCTCGCTCTTGTGGAGCGTGGTGGTTTCGGTCAGCGGGTCGTCGGCGTCGCTATGTGCCGGCCTGATGGGCCTGGTGGTGCTGGCCGGGCTGATCGTGCTGGAGGTGTGGCGCATCACGCGCCCCATCTTGCGCGTGGCCTGGTGGGTCGCCCTGGCCTTCTATTTGATGGCCTGCGTGGTGGCCGTGCTGCGCGGGTAGGGCGCTAGCGTGTGTATCTGCGGGGCTATTCGGGCGTGCCTTCTGCGCCTTGACCCTCAGCACGCATCGTCTGTTCGATGAACCGGCGATACTGCCGGTCCAGCTCCTCATAGCCCACGCCGCACAATCGGGCCAGCAGGGCCGGGTCGTCCTGCCCGCTGTAGACGGCCGACAGATAGGCCACCAGTGCGTCGCGGTAGCGCCCCTCGTCGTAGAAGATGAGAAAAAAGGTCTGGCCCGCAAACTGACTATAGAGCGTGGCAATGCGCGGGTCCTGCTGCACGCGGTGCATCCCCCAGGTGGTCGTCTCCTGCCAGGGCACGTAGAAGTTGTCGTGCAACAATCGGTAGCGCGCCGCATAGAATCGCACGTCGTCGCGCCCGCCCAACACCCAGGCGTCGTCCTCCTGGTGCAGCGACTCCATAAAGAGCGCAATCCCCTCGACGATCCAGAAATTGGTGCGCAGCCCCACGCTTGCTGCCACCGGGCGCGACTGGTGAAAGAGCTGGTGGGTGGCCTCGTGGTAGAGCGTGCGATCGTCGGACTTCTCGCCGGCAAAAAAATACGCCCGGCGCGCGGGCGCCAGGTAGAGCCCGATGGACTTCTCCACGCTGGGCACGCTGGGCCCCAGCGCGCGCAGGTAGTCCTCGCGGTCGCGGAAGTAGACGACCTGAAGCCTGGGGAAGCGGGCGCGCTGGACCCTGGCGCGCCCGTCGAACAGGGCCACCACCTGGGCCTGCGAGGCGTAGTAGCGGATGAAAAGCTGCTGCCAGATGCGGAACAGGCGTTCGAGCTTCACGCCCAGGGCCACCCCGCCCTCGAGGCTGTGGTTGGTGCGGATCTGGTAGTGTTCGGTCTGCACATCCCAGCCGCTCCCGATGCGCTGGTGCAACCGGGCGTCCTGTTCGGCCGAAATCCAGCCTCCGCGATAGGGACGCTCGCCGCGCTCGTAACGGGCCAAATCGTCGCGTGCCAGCCAGCCGAAGCGCTCGTCCCAGACCTGGCCCGCGCGAAACTGCTGCACCTCGTAGAACGTACACCAGCGCCCCTCCCACTGCTGGTAGCCGAGCACGCGGCGCACGTCCGGATGGTCGGGGTTCTCGCGCGCGGCCTGGAGCACCAGTTGATAGGCCAGCGCCGGCCGATGGCGCGCCACGCGCCGGGCCAGATCGTAGAGCGCGGATGCCTGCGCGCGGCGCAATTGCCAGAAACGCTCGTGCCACCCGGCGGCCGCCCGCGGTGCGTCCGGCGGCAGGGCCGGCGGCCCGACCTCCTCCGGCAGGGCGGCGACGTAGATCTTGTAGGGATCGCGAGGGGCAAGCCGGCGGCGCGTGATCTCGGCCTGCTGCTCGAGCCCCTCGGACTCGCACCAAGCGGCCAGTTGTTCGAATTTCTCCCTGTAGTCCGCCTCGAGCGCGCCCACGCTTTGCCAGAGCGGATCGACGGCCGGCACGGCCTCGGCCGATCGAGCGCTCTCGCTCCGCCCCACAAGCGCAGCCAGAAGCACCGGCACCAGGCACATGCCTTGCCACGCCACACGCCGCTTGCGCAGGGAGCTAACCATGATCCAGCAGACCCGAACCCGGTTCCAGGAACGCACTGGCCCGCGCGTCATCCGCGCTGCGGGCCCGAACCACCGGCCCACCCTTACGAGTCTACCGCGCCCGGGCACCGGCGGCCAATGGAAACGCCCGGCCGGGTGTATTCGCACCATCCCGACCAGGCGTCAAATACACAAGCAATCTCGTAGGCCGGAACAAGCGCAGCGCCGTTCCGGCAAGACCCCGATGCCGGAACGGCGCCGCTTGCGCGACTTGTTCCGGCCTACGTCTGCGGGTTGGAAAAGTTGCCGCGCGTGCGTGCAAAGCACGCACCCTACACGACTGCAGGAGACCCCGATGCCGGAACGGCGCCGCTTGCGCGACTTGTTCCGGCCTACGTCTGC
>CAYXPN010000067.1:0-10967 GCA_964467075.1 uncultured Planctomycetaceae bacterium | reverse complement strand
TGCAGGAGACCCCGATGCCGGAACGGCGCCGCTTGCGCGACTTGTTCCGGCCTACATCTCTTGTTCCGGCCTACGTCTGCGGGTTGGAAAAGTTGCCGCGCGTGCGTGCAAAGCACGCACCCTACACGACTGCAGGACAGTCCTCCTCAACCCTTGGCGGCCTGTTCTTCCTTGTCAAACGCAGCGTCGAAGGCCACCTGGCTGGGCTCGAAATCCACTCGGCGCACAAACTGGCAGGCCTCCTTGGCGCCGTGGTCGCGGTCCATGCCGCTGTCTTCCCATTCGACCGACAACGGCCCTTGATAGCCCGCCTGGTTCAGCGCCCGGATGATCTCCTCGAAATTCACGCCTCCGCGCCCCAGCGAACGGAAATCCCAGCCGCGCCGCGGATCGCCGAAGTTCAGATGGCTGGCCAGAATGCCGCTGCGCCCGTCGAGCGTGACGATGCAGTCCTTCATGTGCACGTGATAAATGCGGTCGGGGAAGCGACGGATGAACTCCACCGGGTCCACGCCCTGCCAGAGCAGGTGGCTGGGGTCGAAGTTGAAACCGAACTCCTCGCGATGGTCCAGCGCCTCCAAGGCCCGTTCGGCGGTGTAGAGGTCGAAGGCGATCTCCGTAGGATGGACCTCCAGGGCGAAGCGCACCCCGCACTCGCCGAACACGTCCAGGATCGGGTTGAAGCGCTCGGCCAGCAGCTTGAACCCGTCGTCGATCATCTGCGCGGAGACCGGCGGGAACGCATAGAGCAGGTGCCAGATGCTCGAGCCCGTGAACCCGTTGACGATCGACACGCCGAGCTTCTGCGCGGCGCGGGCGGTGTTCTTGAGCTCTTCGGCGGCCCGCTGGTTCACGCCCTGCGGATCGCCGTCGCCCCAGACGTAGTCCGGCAGGATGTCCTTGTGGCGGATGTCGATCAGGTCGAGCACTGCCTGGCCGACCAGGTGGGCGCTGACGGCGAACACTTGCAGGTTGTATTTCTCCAGCAGCTCGCGCTTCTTTGCACAGTAGTCGTCTTGCTCCAGGGCCTTCTTCACCTCGAAGTGATCGCCCCAGCAAGCCAGCTCCAGCCCGTCGAAGCCGTACTCGCTGAATTTGCGTGCCAATTCCTCCAGCGACAAATCCGCCCATTGGCCGGTGAACATCGTAACCGGTCTGGCCATTGTGAATTCTCCTTCCAGGTCGAGGTGTGTTTGACTGGCGCGCCGCGGTGGACTCCAGAGCCGGGCGCGACGGTTCCTGCACGCGCCGAAAACAGGCGGTGTGTATTCTCCCAAATCGCTGCCCCCACCGGCAAGCGGGGCGCCGGACCGAAAAACACCAGCGGCGTCGCCGTCCGTCCGCCCGGGCCCGGCCGGGGTGCGAAACCTCAGTCGACAGGCTCGCCGATCCGGCGCAGGTAAGCGGCCAAGCGGTCTTGCAGATCGACAATGGCCTGCCAGTGGCGCAGCTCGAGCACCACCTGATCCGTCTTCGGCTTGACTTTGACCGAATGGATCAGGCCGCGCAGGCGCAGGTGCAGATACTGCAGCAACTCAGCCAGTTGAGCCGCCTGGCCGGGGCTGAGCGCGGCCGGCAACTCGGGGGGCATCAGGTAGTGCAGCGGCGACGTGCCGCCGGTCTCTCCCAGTCCGAGCTCCGCTTCCAGCAACCGTGCGCCGCTGTCTTCTTCCAACTCGTCCACTTCCAGCGGCACCGCCCCGGTGAGGTCCGCTCCGCGCAGTTGGGCCAGGTGCTGGGCGATCTCCAAACGCGAGCCGTAAACCAGCACCGTCCGTCCCAGGGCGACAATGTCGCCCGGCCGAAGCACGCAGAGCTGCACGCTTTCGCCGTTGACCTTCGTGCCGTTGGTACTCTCCAGGTCGGTAAGCACCACCTGCTGCTGGTCTTCCTGGATTTTCAAATGATAGCGGCTCACTCGCTCGTCGTTCAATTGGACCGAGTTGCCCTCCTCCCGGCCTACCGTCAGCGGTGTGGGCACGTCGGAGAAGACCCGACCCCGGTCCGCACCATCCAGCACCCGCAGCGTCACCAGCGCCATGGCCATCCCCAAACACACGGGGTCCCGAAACGTCGAGCAGGCGGATTCGGACCGGACCTGCTCCCCTGAACCCTCGGCCGAACCGCCGGCCGTCCGGGCCCAAGGCGGCAGGCGGACCCGCCGCTGCTGCCTCAACAGCCCCCAAGGGGCCATCCGCATTGTTTATCATGAAGCCCAGTGGCCGGTCAACCCGCCGGCCACGCCTTGTCGTGGCCGGCAGTGGAGGGCCACGCTTTGTCGTGGCCGGCAGTGGAGGGCCACGCTTTGTCGTGGCCGGGAATCAGCACACAACGCACCCGACGCGAGGGACCGCGTCCCTCCAGGGGTAAGCACCGGGCAAGCAACGGCGCCGGTGGCGAGCCGCCGGGTTTATCCCGGCGGGTAGAGGGCCAACGCCCAACCACGCCCATCGCTTTCGCTCTGGGCGTGCCACCCAGTCGCACTGCTGGACAAGCCCGCAATGGCACCCGGCGTCAAACCTCCCCTCTCCCGCTCCGCCGCGAGCAGCCAAGTCCACGTGATCCTTACGGTGCGCGACCACGGCGAGCCGAACCTGTTCGCCTACCGGCGGGTGGTGATCGATGTGGCGCGGACTAAGAAACTATCCGAAAACCGGCGCGCAACCTGGGTGGCCGGGGTTGGAGCGCAGCGAAACCCCGGGAAACCGGTCCGTGGCTTCCCTTCGGCGTAAGCCACGGCCACCCAAACTGTGTTTTCGGATAGTCTCTAAGGGCCGTGGGAATGGCCAGCGATAACCCCCCCAAACGGCGGGTGAAAACCGGGCTTGACTGCCGGGGCCGGGCCTGTTAAGTACCCGAGTGAAACCTGCTCTTCTCCCCAAGCTCTTCCGCCGATCGCTTCCCGTTTGACCGCTCGTCGCGAGGCTGCCATGGTACGGAGACACCCGCGCCCCCGCCCCGACTCGCTCTCAAGTACCCGAAGCCTGCCCACCCGAGGCCCCAAGGCCCATCGTCCACTTGTTTCCCCTGCGGCTTTTCCGATTCTGCGCAAATTCCCCAAATCCACGCTGCACAGCCCTGGTTCGGCTGGGGTGGTCTTGGTCGCGTCGGCCGCGCTGTTGCTGTTCAGCCTCGCCGGCCCGCAGGCCTCCGGCCAGCGTGTCCAGTTCCCAAGTCCACTCTCGACCGGATCGGACGGTTCGACCTTGGGGACCGCCACCGGTAGCGCCTTGCCTACCGCGGCAGCCGCTGGGCCAGGCACTACGACTCCCGGCACCACCGCGCCCGGTTGGACAGGCGCCGCAACCGCACCCGGCAATTCCGCGCCCGCCTATTCGGCCCCCGGCACAGGCGCCGCGGGCAATGGGGGCACATCACCTTACGGCACGTCCACCGTCCCCGGCGCAGGTAGCGGCAACAGCTCGGCCGTCCCGTCCGGGGGCAGCACCCTGCAACCGCCCGGCTCGGTCTATCAGCCGCCGGGCTCTTCGGCTGGCACCGCGCCCGGCTCTTCGGCGGGTACCGCGCCGGGCACGCCACCCGGCGCAGCGCCGGGCACGTTCCAGACGCCCGGTGCAGCGCCCACGTATTCGCCTCCCGGCAGCAGCACGTTTGCCCCGCCCGGCACCACCTATGTTCCGCCCGCTCCGGGCGCCGCCCTGGAAGGCACCATCCAGGCGCCGTCGGCCGACTGGGACCCGTATGGCACGCCGGGCACGGGTCAGCCTGCCTTGTTTCCGCAGGATCCCAGTTTGCAGTTCGGCCCCGGCTATGGGCCGAGCTCCACGCTGACCACCATGCGGCGGTTGCTGGAGGAGGTGCGTCTGGACTACGAGTGGCTGGCCGCGGGCGGGCTGCGCGGAGTGGGCGTGAACTCGATGGAAATCTACGGCACGTTCGCCCTCCCATTTTTGTACAACACGGAACACCCCCTGCTGATCACGCCGGGATTTGCCATTCACTTCTGGGACGGCCCGGTAACACTTGCGCCCAACCCGGCCGATCCCACGCCGCGCGATCCCGCGGACCTGCCGCCGCAGACCTTCGATGCCTATCTGGATTTGGCGTGGAATCCGCAGATCACGCCGTGGCTGGGCGGCGAGCTGTCGTTTCGCACGGGCATCTATTCCGATTTCCGGCGGATCACTGAGGACAGCCTGCGCTACATGGGCAAGGGAATGCTGGTGATGACCATGACGCCCAGCTTCACGGTGAAGGCGGGCATCTGGTACTTGGACCGTAATCGGGTCAAGCTGCTGCCGGCCGGGGGAGTGATCTGGACGCCCAACCAGGACATCCGCTTCGAAATCTTCTTCCCCGAACCGAAGATCGCCCGCCGGCTGGCCATCTACTACAACACCGAATGGTGGGCCTATATTCGCGGCGAATACGGCGGCGGTGCGTGGACCCTGCGGCGTGCGGACCTGGCCATCATCCCCGTGGCCACCCAAGTGGACTCCTTCGACTACAACGACCTGCGCTTTGCCGGCGGCGTGGAGTTTGTGCGCCTGAACGGCCTGCGCGGGTTGTTCGAGGTCGGCGCGGCGTTCGACCGCGAAATACGTTACCGCAGCGGTGTGCCGCGTGTGTTCTATCCACCCGCGACTGTGTTCCTTCGTGCCAGCCTCGCCTATTGAAATCGAGCATCGCCACTCCCGGCCGCGGCCGCGCGTGGCCCTGCGCAGGTCCGCCTGGCGGGACGCGCGCGGGTGCCATGGGTGGCTAGTCCACCCGTGGGTACTCGTGTCTGGATTACGCACTGCTGGACAAGCCCGCAGTGGCACCCCGGGCGTGCCACCCACTCGCACTGCTGGACAAGCCCGCAGTGGCACGCTGCGCGCGGCAGTGCTGCTGGCCGCGGCACTGTGTCTCTGCCTGCTCATCGCCGGGCCGGCCCGGGCCGAGGACCCGCTGGTGATGCGCCTGCCGCCGGTGGTCGCCGGCGAGTGGTCCGCGCCGGCGGCGCAGGGACCCTACGACATGTGGCTCGCGCCGGCCACCGCGGCCGACGAGGCGGCCGTGACCTTTGGACAACCGGCCCAGCGGTTTCCCGCGCGCCCATTCCCGAGCGAGCGCCTGGCCTCCCATCCGGGCGAGCCGGCGCGCGTGCTCTCTGAGCCCGGCGGGGCCGAAACTGCCGCGCCCATCGAGCCGCCCTCGGACGTGCGCCCGGGCGTGTTCCAGAAGCTGATCTTCGAGGCCACGTGGTTGGCACCCGGCGGCTGGCGCGGGCTGGGCGAAAGCGACTTGAAGCTGGAGGCTATCCTGGCGCTGCCGTGTCCGACGCGCGACTCGCCGCTGGTGATCACGCCGGGGTTTGTCGTGCGGTATCTCGACGGACCGACGGGCGTGGACCTGCCGCCGCGTTTGTATGAGACGTATGTGCAGTTTCGCTGGCTCAGCCGGCTGAGGCCCAACTGGGGGATCGACCTGGCCGTGGCCCCGGGTGTGTTCAGCGACTTCGAGACCGGCAGCGACGACGCGCTGCGCATCACGGGTCACGGGGCCCTGGCCTGGGACTTTACCGAGCGGATCAAGCTGGTGGCCGGAGTGGGCTATTTCGACCGGCTCGACGTGGACCTGCTGCCCATCGGCGGGATCATCTTCACGCCGCACGAGGACGTCAAACTCGAACTGATCTTCCCCCAGCCGCGCCTCTCGCGGCGCGTGTATCTCCTGGGCGCCTACGGCCAGTACGTGCAGGACTGGCTCTACCTGGCCGCGGAATTCGGCGGCGGGGCGTGGGCCGTGGCGCGCAGCGACCGGACGCTCGACGTGGTGGACCTCAGCGACTATCGGCTCATTCTCGGGCTGGAGCGGCGCGTGATCGGCGGCGTGGATGCGCGCCTGGAGGTGGGCTACGTGTTTGGCCGGGAGATTCAATACAAGGGCCCCACGCCCGACTTCGAGCCGACCGACACGGTGATGCTCCGCGGGGCCCTGGTCTTCTGAGCGCCCTTCTGCCGCATCAACGCAAGCGGGCGGCACGCTCTCAGAAGGGCATGGCTGATCGGGCGACACCTGCGCCGACAGCACGTCATGGGTAGGGGCGACGCATGCGTCGCCCCTACAGGAACGAGGTCCGTGGTGCGCGACTCACCACGCCCATCGCTTCGTTCCGGGCGTGCCACCCGGTCGCACTGCTGGACAAGCCGGCAGTGGCACCCAGCGCGAGGCTACCGTCCGAGCAGTTTCTTCAATTGGGCCCAGGTGCGCGTATTGGCCACGTCTTCCGCGCGCAGGCCGCCGCGCCGGGCCTGTTGCACGCCGAAACGCATGGCATCCAGACCCGCCACCCGGTGGGCGTCGGTGGCGATCACGATGGGGATGCCGTGTTTCTGCGCAGCCGCGCAGCCCACGTCGTCCAGGTCCAGGCGCTTGGGATGGGCATTGAGCTCCAGCAACTTGCCGTGCTCGCGCGCGGCGTGCATCACCGCATCCAGGTCCACTTCGTAGGGCTTGCGCTGGCCGAGCATGCGCCCGGTAGGATGGGCCAGCGCGCACACGTAAGGGTTCTCCAGGGCCTCGACGATGCGCCGGGTGATCTGCTGGCGGGGCTGGTTCTGGCCGTAGTGCACGCTGGCCACCACCCAATCGGCCTCGGCCAGCACGTCGTCGGGCAGGTCGAGGCCGCCGCGTTCGAGGATGTCCACCTCGATGCCCTTGAGCACGGTGATGCCCTTGAGCTGCTCGTTGAGCCGGTCGATCTCCGCCCATTGCCGGCGCAATCGTTTCGGGTCCAGACCGCCGGCCATGCTCACACGGCGCGAATGGTCGGTAATCGCCAGATACTTCCACCCGTGCTGCTTTGCGGCCAGTGCCATCTCCTCGATGGTGGCCATGCCGTCGGTCCAGGTGGAATGGGCGTGCAGATCGCCGCGGATGTCGTCCAGCTCGACCAGCCGGGGCAACCGGCCGGCGTCGGCCCATTCGAATTCGCGCCGGGCCTCGCGCAGCTCCGGCGGAATCCACGGCAAGTCCAGAGCCGCGTACACGTCTTGCTCCGTGCGTCCGGCCACCTGCCGCTCGCCGCGAAACACGCCGTACTCGTTGATCTTCAGCCCCGCGGCCTTGGCCCGGCCGCGCAGCACGATGTTGTGGGCCTTCGAGCCCGTGAAGTACTGCAGCGCCGCGCCGAACGACTCCTCGGCCACCACGCGCAGGTCCACTTGCAGCCCGCTCGTCAGGCGCACCGACATCTTGGTCGTGCCCCGGGCCAGCACGCCGGCAATGCCGCCGAAGGCGCCGAAATGGTCCATGGCCTTTTTGGCGTCGTCGGCAACGGCCAGGAAATCCAGGTCGCCCACGGTTTCCCTGGCGCGACGATAGCTTCCCGCGGCCTCGATCCGGCGCACGGCCGGGCAGTCGCGCAGATAGGCGAGCAGGGTCTGGGCGTGCTGGTCGGCTTCGGCCCAGAGCATGCGCGCTCCCGCCTCGGCCGCCACCGAGATGCCTTCGAGGATGGCCGCTTCGGTCTTCGCACCAAAGCCCTTGAGGGCCCGAATCCGCTGGGCCTCGCACGCGGCGCGCAGCTCGTCGAGTGTCTTGATGCCCAGCTCGTGGAACAGCGTGGCGGCCCGTTTGGGCCCCAGGCCCGGGATGCGCAGCATGGCCAGCACGCTCTCGGGCACCTGGGTGAGCAGCTCGTCGAGCATGGGCAGCGAGCCGGTGTCGACCAGCTCGGCGATCTTCTGGGCCAGGTCCTTGCCGATTCCCTCGATGTCGGTCAGTTGGCGCTGGGGATCGCCCACGATCTGCGCGAGCGATTCGGGCAGGTCGCGGATCGTGCGCGCCACGTTGCGATAGGCGCGCACCCGAAACGGGTTCGCCCCCTGGAACTCCAAGAGATCGGCGATCTGGTCGAACTTGTCGGCAGCTTCGGCGTTGGTCATCGCGCTCATGGCCGGACCTGGATGGGATGGGGGGGCGAGTGCCATGCCCTACACATCTTGCGGGGATAAACCCGCAACGCCTTGTTCGTTGCTTTCCCGCCGGGATAAACCGGGCGGCTCGCGTGTTGCCGTTCTTCCCGCCGGGGTAAACTCGGCGGCTCTGGATGGTGCACGCACGAATGCGCACGCCGATACGCTGCGCTACAGATGCAGTTCAATTACATGTGCAGCTCGACGATGTCCCGGTCGTGCAGCTCGTAGTCCCCTTTGACCTGGGTGCCCGGGTGCACCGCGCTGCCCCAGACGCGGGCGAACTTCAGCCCGCTCACGTAATCCTTGTGGACCATGCCTGCCAGGTCCAACAGTGTGCTGCCGCGGCGGGCCGTGAAAGGGCGGTCCATGTCGGGCTCTTTGGCCGAGGGCAGCTTGGTGTAGACGCGCACCACGTCCATCGCCCCGTAGACGGCCTCGCGCAGCGTCTCCAGCCCGGTGCCTTCCCTGGCCGAGACAACGTACTCGGGGAACTCGAGCGCACAGAGTTCGTGCAACAGTTCCAGGCGCTCGGGCGCCTCGGGCAGGTCGATCTTGTTGGACACCAGAAACGTTTGCGTGTAGGAAAGTCCCACGTCCTCTTCGTCCAGCGACGAGCGCACTGCCAGCCGGCTCTTGGTCTTGGCCAGCCGGTCCAGCACGTCCTGGCAGTGCTCGATGCCGTCGTCGCTGCCCAGGTCCACCAGCAACAGCGCCAGGTCGGCCGCGCGCAGCAGCCCGTGCACGTGCGAGTCCATGTAGTCCGCGGTGATCGGCGGCGTGTCGATCAGTTGGACGTACACGTCTTCGAAGGGCATCATGGCCGGAGCGGGCATGGTGGTGGTGAACGGATAGGGTGCCACCTCGGGTGTGGCGCGGGTCAGGCTGGCCACCAACCGGCTCTTGCCCGCGTTGGGCCCGCCCAGCAGGATCGCCGTGCCGGCGCCTTGTCGGGGGATGCGCAGGCCGCGGGCCTTCTTTTTGCCGGTCTTCTTCTCCGAGGCCAGCTCCCGCTTGGCCTTGGCGATCTTGGATTTGATCTGGGCCTGGAGGTGGTCGGTTCCCTTGTGCTTGGGGATTTCGCGGAGCATCACCTGGAGGCATTTCAACTCCTCCTCCAGGGTTGTGGCCCGGCGATATTCCTCCTCGGCCTTCAGGTATTGGGGCGTCAGGTTGGCAGGCATGGCAAACGGCGACCGGGATGCTGGTGGCGACGATCGCTGGCTGTCAATATCGTCCGGGTTGTGGTGATCGTTGGGGTTATTGCTCGACGGGCCGGGTTCCGCTTCGATGAAGTTTACCCAAAGGTGGCCGAGGCGGCTAGCTGGTGCGCCGGCCGCAGGTAGCCACGCTCGCCAGAGCGCGGAGCGACGCGTGCCAGCGCCTTGAAACAGCGAGCTCTCCGTGTGGCCGAAGAAGCGCGGCGGGGGGGCACGCCCTCCGCAAGGGCGTGGCTGGTTTGCTGCTATGTGTAGAGCGATGGCCGCGTCGGTAAGGGCAACGCATGCGTCGCCCGCAACGGGACAAATGTACGATGCACGCCTCGCCGCGCCCAGGGCTGGCGCTGAAAGGCGTGCCGCTCGGCACGAAAAACGCGAGCACTGGCGGAGCCAGTGGCACCCGAGCGTGGCCCCCGTTGGGCGAGAAACACGCGCATTGACCGAGCCCGTTGGTACCCGGCCGCGGTTCGCTCTTCGCCCCTACTCGTGCGAGGGGCGCCAGCCGTCGTCGTCGAGCACCCGCGTGTCGGCCGAGCGCACGGGAGCCAGTTGGTGCGCCGTGTAACGCACGCTGCGCGACGCCGTCGGTCCTTGGGGCTCGAGCAACCTCGGCAAGGGCGATACACCGGTCGGGGAGCCGGTTTCGGGGATGGGGCCGCCCTCGGGGATGGGCCTGAGGTCGATCTGCTCCTGCGGCTCAGATTGCTGTTGATCAGACTCCTGCTCAAACGTCTTCTGCTCTTGCGGCGCAGTGGTTCCCTGCTCGGCCGTGCCCTCCGTCGGCGGTTCAGGCACGACCGTCTGGGCCGGAGGCGTGTAGTACGTGGTGGTCGAGCCGCCGGTCGCCGGCGCGCAGCCACAGCCCGCCGACAGCGTGCCCACCGGCGAACTCAAGGCAGGCACCCCCGCGCCGGGCAAGGGACAGGGATTCGCATAGACCACGCGTCGGGTTACATGCGGCGCAAATCCCACCCGCCAAGGCCAGGTGAATGCCGGTCGATAGGTAGTGACCGCCACGCCGGAACACGCGGCGCATGCGACCGCGGGTTGCGCGGCAACTGTCGGATAGGCCGCGCGATAATATGTGCGCGCCCGATACACGCCCACCGGAGCCGCACAACCCACTGCACAAGACGACGGGTAGCAGGCGGTGCAGACACTGGGCTGGTAAGCGACCGAATAGGGTGCGTAGCCCGCGTAGTACGTCGTTGTGGCTGCCGGGCCGCCGAAGAAGCGGCTCAGTCCACATGCCGCGGCTTGGTGAACCATCATGCCGGCCGCAAGTGCCACAGCACAGACCAGACTAGCGATGCGCATGGGTTTTCCCCCTCATGATTCGTGGCAACTGCAGCGCCCCCCGCAACACAGCCCCCTTTTATTAAACAGACCAGCTATTCGGCAGATTGTCAAGCGGCAAGCTCTCCGGGGCCGTCACAAGCCAAAAAACCGGGCGAATAGTTCTTGTGAAATGGAATGTGCATGACTTTGCGGGATTCCGGGGTCGTGCAAGGCTATTTACATACCCTGCCGGTTACACCCTGGCCGGTCCAAGACACTGGCGCAACAGACGCGCGGGCGGCGATTCGTTCCGATTGCACGGGCTGGGATGACCGGGGGGATCTTGCGGGATACGGTCCGGTGGTCGAAAGGGGTCGGGTCTGGGTATGTGAAAACTGATCTGGTGTCGTTTGGCGGTATTTGTTCCATTGATGTTGTTTTGTTGTGGCCCGGTGGTCACGGAAGTCATGGAACGTCTGACAGGGAGGTAATTGGAGGTGGACCCCAATCGTTGGACAGCAATTGGGGTTGGTTAAGGTGTAGCGGC
>CAYXPN010000066.1:276-18972 GCA_964467075.1 uncultured Planctomycetaceae bacterium | reverse complement strand
CCTGATCATTGCTGACTGCACCCCGGTCCATGGCCGGCCATGGGCCGGGGCTTTTCTTGCGCCCTGGGCGTGTGGTTATGTTGCGGGCAGGGGCGACTCGAAGCTTGCAGGGTGGGGCGAGCGCGGCGAGTTGGCGCTGAGGCCGGAGATTCGCAGTGCAAACGGCAGCGGCTACATCTCGCGGGAGTTCGGCGGGGTGCTGGACCAGCACGGGCTGAGCCATCGGCGCATTAAGCCGCACTGTCCGGACGAGAAGGGGCTCATGGAGCGGGCCCAGCGGACCCTTGGCGAGGCCCTGGAGGATGAGGAGCTGGAGGATTACCACCAGGCAAGGCGCGTGATCGACCGGATCATCCGCTGGTGCAACGAAGAGCGGTTGCACAGTGCCTTGAGCTTCCTGCGCCTGGTGGACTACTATCGGGGGCCCCGGCGGTCCTGCACGAGGAACGGCGTTGCAAGCTGGCCCAGGCCCGCCACCGGCGCAAAGAGAAGAACCTGCGGCTGAGGCAACCGACCTTGCCGCTGGAACACCCGAGCGGCCCGGCCAGCCGCTCTAAGGACTTGTAAAGGAATTGTTTGCCGAATTCGATGCGCAGCCCCGGGTGGCCGGGGCTGGAGCGAAGCGCAGCCCCGGGAAGTAATACTCTTACAAGTTCTAACCAGCCGCAGCATGTGGTCGGCGGTCACGAAACTCAGCCAAGCCAACAGAGTGTCCCCTGACCCGGAGGGTACCCCTTAACGTGAGCCCTTTTTTGTCTCAAATCCGTTGAAACAAATCATTGCCTGACAATTACCTACGAAGCTCGTAGCTCAGGCACAGGACTGCCTGACAATCACCTGCAAGCCAAGCGCCTTGCCCGATGCCCCGGCTGTGGGTAGTCTGGATCAACACCGGCACGCACCGCCAAGCCGCGCGCATTGCCGCAAGTTTCGATTGCTTCTTCGGCTCGGCGGGAGCCTCGCCCTCCCAGAATCACGCAAAATCGATCAGCAGCCACCGGCAGAGCCGGTGGATTACCCGTGATTTAGATGGCAAGAGATAAGGAACCGCGTATGAACACGAACGAACGCGAATGGCAGCGGGTCGGACCACGACGTGTGGGAATCAGGCGTCGATTGTTCACGTTTCCTGGTGGCTGCCTGGCTGCGGGCGTACAAGCCTCGGTCGCTGCGTGGTTCGCCATCCTCTTCCTGGCAGCAGCACCCTGCCCGGCCGCGGACCAGCGGCCCAACGTGGTGCTGATTCTCGCCGACGACAGCGGGTTCTCCGACTTCGGCTGCTACGGCGGCGAGATTCACACGCCCAACCTGGACCAGCTCGCGGCCGGCGGGCTGAGGTTTACGCGCATGTATTCCACGGCGCGGTGCTGGCCGTCGCGGGCCTGCTTGCTGACGGGTTACTACTTCGAACAGACCACCTCGACAAAGTTTCCCGACTGGGTCAAGACGCTGCCGGAGCGCCTCAACGCGGCGGGATATTGCTGCTTCCACTCCGGCAAGTGGCACGTGCGCGCGCGGAGCCCCGTGGCGGCCGGGTTCATCGATCCGAAGTCCGTGCCGCCGGCGCCCGAAGGTTCGTTCCTGCCCACCAGCGGCGATCTGGAGTTCGGCTATCCCAACTCGGAAGTGGTTATCCAGCGCGGCATCGATTTCCTGCACCACCACGGCACCAAGCACGCGGATCAACCGTTTTTCCTGAACCTGGCGTTCTGGACCCCGCACTTCCCCGTGATGGCCCTCCAAAGGGACATCGAGCCGTATAAGGGTGTCTACGATGTTGGCTGGGATACGATCCGGCAGCGGCGCTGGCAGCGGCTGCGGGAGATGGGAATCGTCTCCTGCGGACTCGCACCCATGGATCCGCGGTTGATGCACAAGCCCATCGGCCACGAGAGCTGGGAAGAGCTGGAAGAGCGGTTCGGCCCGGGTGAGGTGACCGACACGGTTCCCTGGGAGTCGTTATCGGCCGAGCAGAAACGCTTCCAGGCGATGAAAATGGAAATCCATGCGGCCATGGTGGAGCGCATGGACAAGGAGATCGGGCGCCTTGTCGATCTGCTCAAGCGCATGGACGCATTCGACAATACGCTGATCGTGGTTCTCTCCGACAACGGCGCCAGCCCGGAAATCATGATCCGCGGCAAGGGGCACGATCCCCAGGCCCGGCCGGGTTCGCAAACGACGCACCTGTGTATCGGGCCGGCCTGGGGCACGGCCTCGAACACGCCCTTCCGTTATTACAAGATGTGGACCCACGAGGGTGGCATCGCGTCGCCCGGCATCTTTCACTGGCCCAAGGGCATTGCCGCGCGGGGCGAGCTGCGCCACAGCCCGGCCCACTTCATCGACGTGGTGGCCACCATCCTGGGCCTGGCCGGGCTGCCGCCGGGCATCGAAGGCGCGCCGGCCACCTCCGCCCGCGACTTGACGCCGGTATTCGCCGAAGACGGCGCCGTGCCGCTCGACTATTTGTTCTTCCGCCATAACGGCAAGGCGCTGATCGAAGGCGACTTCAAGATCGTTTCGCCCAAGGTCGACGGCGAGGACTGGGAACTCTACGATCTCTCTAAAGACCGTTGCGAGCAAAACGACCTGAGCGCGGAGATGCCCGACAGACGCGCCGCAATGATCGCGCGCTGGAACGAACTCCACGCCGTGTTCCAACAGCAGGCATCCGGGAGAAGCGGCGCGGGGCGCCGATCGAGAGCGAAGTAGGCAATCTAGGCCGGAACGAGCAATGTAGGCCGGAACGAGTCGCATGCGCGACGAGGTTCCGGCAAAAGCTCGACGCCGGAACAGCGCTGCGCTTGTTCCGGCCTACGAGACTGCCAGAAGCTGGTGCTGGTGTCCGACGAGTGACCGCCGGGGCATGCCGGGGCTCTTGCGGGAAAGGTATTGCATTCCGATGCCGCGGGTGTACGCTGGTCTCTCAGGGGAGTAAGGCGGGCCGGCTCTCGGGCCTTTCCCATGTCAAAGGAGATCGCCATGACATCTTGGCTGCGGCTGGTGTGTGGTTTGCTGGTTTGCACGCTTGCGGTGCCCGGCGCGAGGGCGATCGAGCCGGTCAATCCGAGGCTCAGTGCTGAAGGGCGGGCAGTGCTCGACTACCTCGAATCGGTCTACGGCAAGCAGGTGCTAAGCGGCGTGAGCGGTATGGACAATGCCGAGAAGATTCACGAAATCTGCGGCAAGTATCCGGCGATCGTGACCATCGACATCTGCGGCTGGAACAGCCCCACGTGGGGACCCACGTACACGCGCGTGGTCGAACGCTACGTGGAGCAGGCCCGGGCGTGGTGGGAGTCGGGGGGCATGGTGAGCGTGCAGTTCCACTGGAAGCACCCCGGCAAGCCCAACGGCACGGCCTGGGTCGGTGCGCACGGCAAGAACCCGCCCAGCGGGCCGTTCGACCTGGCCGCGGCCCTGCGGCCGGGCACCGCGGAGCACCAACAGGTGATGCGCGACTTGCGCCGCACCGGCGACTACCTCGAGCAGCTTCGCGAGGCGCGCGTGCCGATTCTCTTCCGGCCGTTGCACGAGATCGACGGGGGGTGGTTCTGGTGGACGGACCGCGAAGAACCGGGGAACACGGCCGGCCTTTGGCGCCTGATGTTTGACTACTACGTCAACGAGCGCAAGCTCGACAATCTGATCTGGGTCTACAGCGCGGCGCTGAAAACACCCAAGGGACGCGACGTGGAACAAGTGGAGCTGCGCAAGCGCTACTACCCCGGTGCCCAATACGTGGACATCGCCGGCATCGACATCTACGCCAACGACTACTACGGGTGGGGAACCTATCAGGACTCGGCCTATCCCAGGGCGTTCCGCATTGCCGGGCAGGTGGCCCCGGGCAAGATGCTGGCGCTGTGCGAGTCGGGCGCGATTCCCAATCCAGACATGATGGCCGCGGAGGGGCCGAAGTGGCTCTATTGCCTGGCATGGTTCGTGGACAACAAGGCCAATCCGGCCGAATGGGTCAACAAGACCTATACCCATCCGCTCGTGGTCACGCGCGACGAGCTGCCCGACTTGAAGCCCGCTGCCGCAGCAGAACGAAAGGAGCAGCCATGAACCGCGACCTTTGCCGCCGCGGGGCGCGACACACGATCGCCCTCCGCTGTTTTGCGCCGATGGCCGCGGCCTGGGCCGCGACCGTGATCGGCGCCGCAACGCTCCTCGCGGCCGAGCCGGTGGCGATCTACCACGTGGGCAACAGCCTGACCGACCAGGCCTACGGCATGCACGACGTGGCCCAGGCACGCGGCCACGAGACGAAGTTCGGCCGGCACATGATCCCCGGCGCGCCGCTGGAATGGCTGTGGAACCATCGCCACGAGGGCTTCCGCCAGCCCGACGGCAAGCGACCGGCCGACGAGACGCTCCGCACAATGAAGTGGGACGTGCTGATCCTGCAGCCGTTCGGACGGCCCGCGGAGAACAGCGTCGAGTTCGGGGCGAAGTACATGGAGGCGGCCTTTGCCGGCAACCCGGACTGTCGAGTGTACGTGTTTCAGAACTATCCGGAGATCGGCAAACAGCGCGAGAAGAAGGACCTCTGGGAACAGCGGTGGCTGTCGGAGGACGATCGCCGCGGTCGGGCCACCTTCGAAGCAGTGGCCCGAGGGCTCTCAGCGAAGTTTCCCGACCGGAGCCCCGTGCGGATCATCCCGGTCGGCGAGGTGATGTTTCGGCTCCACCAGCGCATGAAGGCCGGCAAGGTGCCCGGCTATGCGCACATCGCCGACCTCTACGCCGACGGTGTCCACCTGAAGGCCGAGGGCAAGTATCTGGAGGCGGTCACCCACTACGCCGCCGTGTTCCAGGATGATCCCCACGGTTGCATCACCTCGGGCCTGCGGCACTGGAAGGGGCCCTACGCGGTGGATGAGGCCTTTGCCCGGGTGGTGTGGGATGTGGTCTGGGAGGTGGTTACCACGTATCCCCACTCTGGGGTAAAGCCCCAGAAGTGATGCCGTTTGCCCGCGATCCGGTGACGAGGTCAGACCTTGCACGGGCGAGAATGCGCGGAGTGAACCGGACAACGGAGCCGGCCGGAAGTGGGTAGAAGCCATGGGGCGTTCCCAGCCTGCATAGGGTCGAACGGAGGCGGTCCGAGCCGCGTTGGGAAGCAGGGTGTGGCGGAGCACGGGCGAGCCACCCCTCGTTCAGGTGGTTTCAGGGGCGTGTCATTCGGCGCGGCTTGGGGACCGAGCAACAGAGGCGCGAGAGAATTCTCTGACGGGTCCCTGTGGTGGGTGGCGACGGCTGACGCTGCCGAGGTGTAAGATGTAACTCTTTTGCTGGTGATAGATTACGCAGCCCCCCGCAAAAGCCGGACCCCGGCGGAGAATGGGTAAGCAACTTGCTAATTATGAGAATCCAAGTACAATGTTAGCTGTCGATTAGCACGACCTCGGATGTGGTTGGGGATGTCGTAACTCGGCGGCGGAGGGTTTAGACGTCGGGCCGAGCCGGGGATTGGAGGGGTCCTTCGGCGGGCACGGTGTTCTCGGGCGCAGGGGGTATGCGCCGGGTTCGGCGCGAATAGGCGTTTTGTTTGCGAACGAATTCAGTGGTGGGGCCGCTGGGCTGCATATCTTAGTATCTTGGCAAGTTTGGCAGCTTGTGGGGGGCGGTACCCTGCATGAGTTGGTTTGTGGCCGGCAACCACACGCCGTCCCACGGTGGAACGCCGCAGCCGGGGGCCGCTGACGGTGGCGTTGTGGCGCTGGATTGGTCCCGGACGGAGCAGGAGGCGGCAGGTATGGCTCGTGGTCAGGCGCTTCAGGCGAGCCGATACGAGTTGAAGTACGTGATCGACGAGGCGCGAGCCCGCCAGATCGCGGACTACGTGCGCAATCACCTGGTGCCGGACGCCTATGCCTTGCCGGAACGGAGGTACTCTTACCCGGTCTACAGCCTCTATCTGGACACGGCCAACCTCGCGCTGTTTCGGCAGACGGTGCAGGGGATCAAGAACCGGTTCAAGCTTCGTATCCGCTTCTACAACGACGATCCCGACGCGCCGGTGTTTCTGGAGATCAAGCGGCGGATCACCGACGTGATCCGCAAACAGCGGGCTGCAATCAGCCGTGTCGCGATTCAGCGCCTGCTCGAAGGCGCCTGGCCGTCGCTCGTGGACCTCGTGAGCAGCAACGGCAACGGCAAACCGGCCTCGGCCTTGCACGATTTCTGTGTCACCACCGACGCCATCGGCGCCAGGCCTTCCATCTATGTGTCCTACCTGCGTGAGGCCTACGTCTCGCCGGACAGCAACCGGCTGCGGGTGACGTTCGACCGCCACATCGCCGCCACGCGTTACGATCCGGCCGAGGGGCTGCGCTGTCCGCGCGAGGGTGTGCCGACGAAGGTGGAGGGAACGGTGCTGGAGGTGAAGTTCACCGACCGCTTTCCCGCCTGGATGGCCGAGATGGTGCAGACCTTCAGTCTCTACCGGCGTTCGGTGCCCAAGTACGTGGAGTGTATGCGCGTGATACAGTTTCCCTCGGGCTATCGGCCGAGTGTGGAGATGGGGATCATCGATGACTGACTGGCTGGAAATGCTGTTTCACAGCGACTACGGTGCGGCGCCCACTGCGCCGAACACGGCGCTGTTGGTGTTGTTGCTGTCGTTCGTGATCGGCCAGTTCATCGGCTGGATTTACATGTGGACGCACCGCGGGCTGTCCTATTCGCAGACGTTCGTGGCCTCGCTGGTCACGATCCCGGTGATCGTGTCCATGATGATGATGCTCATGGCGGGCAGCATCGTGGTGGCCTTTGGGCTGCTGGCCGTATTCGCGGTGGTGCGCTTCCGCAACGTGTTGAAGGACACTCGCGACACGACGTTCATCCTCTGGGCGATCATGGAGGGCCTGGGGGTGGGAACCCTGCGCTATTCCACATCCCTGATCGGGGCCCTGGGTGTGGCGCTGGTTCTGCTTTACCTGCGCGTGACCGCGTTCGGGACGCGCCATCGCTACGATGCGGTGCTCTCGCTGCAACTGACGGGCGATCTGGCCGGCGGGCTGGCCAAGCTGAAGGAGATTGTGGCCCGATACACCACGCGGGCCCGGCTGGCCAGCGAACGCCGCTTGACCGACGAGGGACTGGACCTCTCCTATCGACTGCTGTTGCGCGACCCGGACCGCATCGACGAGTTCCAGTGGGCGCTGAAACAGACCGCGGGCTTCGAGCGGGTCTCGTTGTTTATGCGGGAAGATGAGGCGGAGATCTGACACCGGCTACGTGTCGGCCCGCGCGCGGACATCTCGGAACAATCAGGCACCGATTATTCATCAAGACACGGAACCATGAGTACGGCCCAACGGATTCCCATCCCGTGGAAACACAAGTGGCGCCGGTTTCGCTACAGCGTGATGCCGGTGCTGAGCTTCTTGGTTAGCGTGGTGCTGGCGCTGTGGCTTTGGGACCAGCAGGGGCGCCTGCCCAATGCCGTGGGCGAGATCGAGGCGGTGCGCGTGGACGTGATCGCCGGGAGCGACGGCCTGCTCGCGCCGTTGCCCCAAGGGAGCTGGACGCTGTTTGACCAGGTGCAGAAAGGACAGGTGATCGCCCGGCTCGACGACCGCCAGGTACGCGCCGAGGCCGAGACCGCGCGCCTGGAACTGGAACGGCTGCGCAAGGAACTGCATGCGGCCGCGGCCCAGATCGAGCTGGACGAAGCGGTGCGCCGTTCCGACTACGTGCGCAACATGGCCCAGATCCTCTGGGACCTCACGCGCCTGAAGCTCGACGTGCTGGACCGCCGGGTGGCCGTGGAAGTGGACCGGGTGGAGCTGAAAGCCCGCCAGGCGCGAATGGAGTTTCTACGTTCGCTGCGGCAGAAGGAGATCATCGGCGAGCTGGAGCTGGCCGAAGAGCAGATGCTCTACGACCAGGTGGTCCGCCGCCTCGCGGAGAACCAGAAGGCGCTCGCCGAGGCAGAGACGCAAGAGTCCGCGGCCCAGCAAGCTGCCGGGCAACTTTCGCCTCTGCCCCCGACTGCCGATGTCGCTCGGCTGATCGCCCCGCTACAAGCCGCAATTGACGCCCAAGAGGGCCTGGTGCGGGAGCTGGAGTTGGCGGTGGAGATGCTGGAGCTGCGGGCACCGATTTCGGGGACGATCTGCGCGATTTACCGCTGGCCGGGGCAGAACGTGCGAATCGGGGATCCGATCATCACACTCGCTGCACCGACCAGCAACTATGTGGTCAGCTATGTGCGCCAGGAACAGCGGTTGCGCATTGAGCCCGGCATGCGCGTGGCCCTGCGCGTCCGTGCGCCCGCCAGCCGCGAAGTCGCCTCCCACGTCGAACGCATCGGCCCTCAGGTTGAGCTGATCCCGCCGCACCTGTTGCGCGATCCGACCCGCCCTGAATGGGGCCAGCCGGTGAAGATCGTTCTGCCGCCGAAACTGCGTGTGCGCCCGGGCGAGCTGATCGACATCACGTTCGAGCCGTGGAGCGTCCCGGGCGGGGCATAGCCCGGCGCGCAGGTCTTTCGCCGTTGTCTCTCCGTGCGCAGAGTGCCACTGCCACTGCCGGCTTGTAGGGTGGGTCGAGCAATAAGCGAGACCCACCGGCAGCGCTTTTTTGGTGGGTCTGCGGAAAGCGGCTTGACCCACCCTACGCGCTGATCGACTCGGCCGAGCTTCTGCCCCCCTGCCCAGCCCCTACGTGGTGCGGTCTTGCGGGTGCTGAAAGAGCTTCTGATGCGAGGCGGGCGCGCGCGGCAGCGGCTCCAGCGGCGGAACGGGCTGGTCGCTCGAGCCGCCCGACGGCGGTGCTGATTGCGGGGCCGATTGCGGCGCCGACGCGCCGCCCGCTCCGTTGTTCAGCCGCGGCGGCACGTCGCCCCCGCTTGGCCCCGGAGCAGGCGCCGACTCAGCCGGCGTGGGGCTTTGAGACTCGGCAGGTGCGGGAGCCGTCGTGCTGCTGGGGCCGCTCGGCACGGTGACCGCGGGCGCACAGTAGTCCGCGGCGGGCACCGCGCACGGGCCGATCGGCACCCGGCAGCAGACCACACGCGGCACGTAGTAGGTGCAAGTAAGCGGCACACGTTTTTCCACGTAGCGTGGCACGCGGATCGTCTGCTGCTCGGCCACCATGCGGCAGACCTGCACCGGGCGCTGCTCGACGCGCTCCTCGTAGACCATCCGGTGGGTGGTCACGGGAATCTGCCGCACCTGCTGCTCGGCCACCATGCGGCAGACCTGCACGGGCACCTTGTGCTCCACGCGCTCCACCACCGGGCGCATGACCGTGTAAGGCACCTTGCGCACGTGCTCCTCGCGCACCATGCGGCAGACCTGCACCGGCACCTTGCGCACCACGCGCTCGGCCTCATAGCGGCAGACCTGCACGGGCACCTGGCGGGCCTCGGTCTGGGGCACGTGGGTGGTCACGGGCACCTGCTGGGCCACCACGTTGGGTTGCCAGACGCGCTGCGCCTCGTAGCGTGCGCGGGGAATCTGCACCCAATACAGACCGCGCGGCCGGAAGACCGTGGCCCCGGTGACCGGGTCCACCTCGCAACCCGGCGGGAGCCAGCGCAGCCGATTGGCCGGGCGCATGGGCGCGACCGCCACCTGATCGACGAAGCCGCCCTGGTCCACATAGCGCGTCTGGCACGTGGTGACCGGGCGCATGACCGTGTGGTATTCGGTCCGATAGGCGGTCTCCATCACCGGCTTCATCACGGTGTAAGACTCTTCGCGCTCGGTGGTCTCCCAGACCGGACGCTCGACCACGTAGCGCTCTTCGCGCTCGGCCGTCTCGGTCAGATAGCGCACGCGGTTGTAGCTGCGATCGCGGACTTGGGTTTCCCACACCGGGCGATACACGGTGTAGTGCTCCTCGCGCGTGCTGGTTTCCACCACGGGCTTGGCCACCGTGTAGCGGTACTCGCGCGTCTGGGTCTCCCAGATGGGCCGATAGGTGGTCACCTGGCGCTCTTCGCACACCGTTTCGTACTCGACCCGCCAGACAGTCTCCTGGCGCGGCTCGTAGACCGTCTGGTATACGATCCGATACTCCTGTCCTCCCCAATAGACATCCACCGGGGGAGGACAACAGACTTGTGCCCCCGCGGGCGAGAGCAGCGGCAACGCCACGAGGGCCGCGGCGAGTCCCGCCGCCAGACGAACCACTCCCTTGCGAACAGGCGCGTTCATGTTTGTTTCTCCTTGCCGGCCGATCAGCCGATCAGCCGATCACACTCCAGAACCGAATGGGAACGAGACATGGGTGTTCCTGCCATTTTCCTCCATACGCTCAGCGCGGCCACCGCGCCCGGCACGAAACCGGGGGCACGGCGCTGCGTGTCTCTTCAATTGAATCTGCCAGATAAACGCTGTTGCGGCAAATCCCCGGCGGCCGGGCGGATTGCAAGAAAACGACACAACTTCCGGTGGGACAACGACTTAGCGCCGCGTGGATTTTCTAAAGTTTTGACCAGCCCGCGCCGAAGGCTCCTTGACGCGCAAAAACGTAACTATTGCCAGAATAAGGAGTTGCGTCGCAAGCTTGCGCCACCTGCGTGACCCGAACCACCGTCTGTGCGGGCTGGCCGGCCGCCGGCGCACGTCGGGAGGGCGAAGCTCCCGCTGAGCCGTACGTCGGGAGGGCGAAGCTCCCGCTGAGCCGTACGTCGGGAGGGCGAAGCTCCTGTTGAGCCGAGACGCATCCGGTTGCACCACAAGCCAAAACCCGCTGCCCGCGGTTGTAATGCCCGCGCCGCGTTTTACTCGGCCGCTGCGCCCAGCTATCATAGCAAGGCCGGCTTTCTTGCAGCCCGAATTGCGCAGAAGGAGAAATCCAAATGACAACAACACTTCGCACGCTCGGCGCAGCCATGTTCGGCGCGGTTTTCTGCGCCTTGAGCTTCAACGGCCCGGCAGACCGGGGCGATTGCCAGGCCGCGGAACCGGCCGGGCAAGTCGCGTTCAAAAGAGTTCAACTCGATTCCGCATTTCGCTCCGAAGGCGCCACCGTCGGCGAGTTCAACGGCGACGGCAAGCTCGACATCGCCGCCGGCAGCGTCTATTACGCGGCCCCGGACTGGACTATGGTGCCCATCCTCGACGAACCCAAACAGTTCCCGGTCAAAGGCTATAGCGACGCCTTCCTGTGCTTTGCCGCGGACTGTAACCGCGACGGGCGCACGGACCTGATCGTCTGCGACTGGCCGGGCAAACAGACCTGGTGGTTCGAGAATCCCGGCAAACAGCGCGCGGCCTGGACCCGCCACGAGGCCGTTGCGGTGACCAACGGCGAAAATCCCCAATGGCTGGATGTGGATGGGGACCGGCAGCCGGAGCTGGTAGCCGGTCTGCCGCAGATGGGCTTTGCCCGCCCGGACGCCGATCCGCTTGCGCCGTGGAAAACCGTGATCGTCGCCGGCCCCCAGAGCCCGCAGATCGGCCGTTACCAGCACGGCCAGGGCGTGGGCGACATCAACGGCGACGGCCGGGCCGACATGGTGATCCCGCAGGGCTGGTGGGAAGCGCCGGCGGATCGCCGGAAGACCCCGTGGACCTTCCACCCGGCAAACCTGGGCGAGAAGTGTGCCCACATGATGGTCTACGATTTCGACGGCGACGGCGACGCCGACGTGCTCAGCTCCAGCGCCCACAACTACGGCATCTGGTGGCACGAGCAGACCGCTGACGGCTGGAAGACCCACGAGATCGACCGCAGTTTTTCGCAGACCCATGCGGTCGTGCTGGCCGACATCGACGGCGACGGCCTGATGGACTTTGTCACCGGCAAGCGTTGGTATGCCCACAACGGCAACGATCCGGGTGCTGAGGAGCCGGCGCTGGTCTGCTGGTATCGGCTCAAGCGCACGGCCGACGGGCCGCAGTGGACCCGGCACGTGATCGACCAAGAGAGCGGCGTGGGACTGCACTTCGAGGTGGCGGACCTTAGCGGCGACGGCCTGCTGGACATCGCCGCGGCCAACAAACGCGGGGTGTTCTACTTTGAACAGATTCGCCCCGTCGCCGGCCGATAGCGTGGCTCGGCTTTCACCGGCCTGAAGCGACAAGCTTTGCAGGGCGGTATCCTATGGAGGGCCACGCTCCGTCGTGGCCGAGGATCGCGAGGCCCCGGACGCGACAGAGCGCGTCCCTCCAGACACGTAGGGTGGGTCAAGCCGTAGGCGCAGACCCACCAGTAATAAAAGCGGAAAACCAAAAGCGGACAACCGAAGCAGGTGGGCCTCGCTTTTTGCTCGACCCACCCTACAAACTACAGACTGCCAAGCTGTTGCAGGAGCCACCGGGCCGGCCCAGGACCCGCTGAGTGGATGACCAGCCTCTCGCCCGCTCCCGTTCGTTCGTAACTGCGCGCGGCGGGTTCGTAGAGCTGCCGCACCCGGGCCGTGTCGCAGCGCCGGTTGAGCCCGTCGACCAGGCCGTCCATGCGCAGCGGCCGCGGGGCCACGGCCGCGGCCAGATCGGGCAGGTCGGCTGATCTCAGCAGGCCGGGGACCACCACGTCGTGCGGAATGCAGACCATCTGGTGGGCCAGCACGGAGCGAACATCGCTCAGTCCCCCGCAAATGTAGACTGCGCAGACGTCGTCTTCATACAGCGCGCCGAGCAGCGCCAGCAAACCGCCCAACGGCTCGGACCTTTGCGGCCGATCGTCCATGTGGCGGGGCACCAGGAAGTTGCGGTCGGGTGGATTGGCCGCGGCCAGCGAGTCGCCCCACAAAGCGATCCGCCGCGGATCGAGGTCTTCGCGCGTACGCAGGCAGGCCAGCACGCTGCGCAGATCGCGCAGGCGCGCGCCGACCATGGTGCTGCCGAGCATCAGCTCGGTGGACGAATGGCCGACCATCGCCCCCCAACGCTCGCGCGAGCCCTCGGGCTTTGTCTCGCCCAGTCCGCGCAGGTCGGGCAGACACACGGCCGCGCCGCCCACGAGCAGTTCGGCGACCATCTCCGCTCGGTGCTCGAGCAGTTCGCCTTTGCCGGCCTGCGCCACGGCCACCACCACGGGCCGGCGCTTCTCCTGCGAGGGCTCCGGCAAGAGGAGCACCAGGGGAACCACGATGCCGGGCTCAACTTCGAGCACGACCCGCTCGACGTGCGCCCGGCCGATGGGAAGGCGTTGCTGCCCGGCTGCGCGCACGATGCGGGCCGATCGCGGCGCGACCGGGCCGAGGACCGAGGCAAGCTGTCGGCGGAGCCGGTCGCGGCAGGCGGGCTGCGCGAGCCGCTGGCGCTCGTGCCGCGCCGCGGCAAGCCGCTCAGCGGCCATGTGCGGCAACAGGTCACAAAGCCGCTTCGGTTTGAGTCGCTCGGCCCACTCGGGCGTCATTGAGCGCAGGGTCTCCACGTCCCAATACTCTTCCGTTTCCGCGGGCGCATTTGCAACGGGCAGTGCGGCCTCGGTGCAGACACTAAAAACTTGTAAACGAATTGTTTCCCGAATTCGATGCCCAGACCCGGGTGGCCGGGGCTGGAGCGAAGCGAAGCCCCGGAAACTAATACCTTTACAAGTTCTAAGCGCTTCGCCCGGCGCTGCGGGGCCCTGGTTTCCATCGCTGACCGAAATGTGGAACCAGCGCTCAAGGATCGGATGGAGCGACGCCCGATGCACCCGGCCGATGTGCGTGCAATGGGTAGACTCGGGCGGGCGCCCGCGCACCGATCCCCGGCCGTGGATCGCGGCAAGACGGTCTTGGGCGTCGTAGAACTCCCAAATCGTCTGGAGCCGCTTCCACACGGGGTCGCGCGCCCGGTCCCAGGCGAACTCGTGGGCATAGACCAGCCGTCGCGGGGCGATCGCCCCTACGATGACCCACGGCAGGAAGCCGTCCGCGGCCGAGCGGCGCAGGTTGCGGGTCGATTCGAAGCTACCGCGCTCAGCATAGTTGAACACCTGCTCTGCGTCCTCCGGCAGTGGATAGGGCGACTCCGGCTCGGCCCCGCCGAAGTTGAACACCACGGCGCCCTGGATGCGCCCGTCGAGCGCCGCGGCCACCGCGGCCGGATCACCCCCGCCGGCCACCGCGCCCAGAATGACGATCCGCTGCGGGTCCACCCCCGGGCGCGAAAGCAGCACGCTCACCGAGCGCCTCAAGTCCCACACGAACCATCCCATCAGCGTCTCGCCGGCCAGGTGCAACTGCATGCCCACGTCGTAGCGGAAGTAGTAGTCCTGTCGGCCCACGCGAAACGGCTGGTGGTAGTCGGTCTCGGTGGCAAACGGGTGCTGCCGGCGCTCGCCGTGACCGAGCATGTCGGGCACCAGCACCAGGCAGCCGGCCCGCGCCCACATCATGCCCATCTCCTGCAATTCGGCATGCTCCTTGGGCGCGTGATGGCTGTGGCAGATCAGAAGCCCCGGCATCGGCCCGCGCGCCTCGGCAGGCTCGTAGAGGTTGGCCGTGATCCACAGTCCGGGCCGGCTCTGGAAGACCAGCTTCCGGATGCGATAGCCTGGGCCTTTGAGTTTGCCGGTAATGTGGAGGTTTAGCTCCGGCGGCGATTCGGCTTGGGGGCCGATTGCCCGGCACAGCAAGCGGAGCTTCTCGTCGCGAAACCGCTCCCACTCTTGGCGGCTGCCGACGGCGTTCCAAGCCGCGGAACTGCGGCGATTGGCCCTGTGGAGCCGCTCATCGAGATTGTCTGGGATCATCCGGGCCGCGGCGCGGGTTTCCGGCGGCAGCACATCGGCCGGCAGCCGGCGCAGGGCGTCGGCCAGTTGCGATGTCTCAGATGTTTGCGATGTTTGGGAGCGTTGCTGCGCAGGTGGAGTGGCTTGGTGCACGGTCGGCGGGCCTTTCTGCGCAGAAAAGGCCGGCGAAGCCGCCACGATCAACAGCCCCGCAAACAGCACGATCAACAGCCCCGCAACCAGAGCCATCGTCGGCGACTTGCGCCCGCTCGACCGGCCGGCGCCGGGCAGCAAGGCATCGAGCAGATCGTGCTTTCTTCCCATCATATGGCTCCAGATTGGCTGGCGAGCCGCTTGCCGTGAGCCTGCGGTTGGCTCTGCCCTGCGGGGAATCGCGGAGTGCGCAACGCAAACCGGGAGCTGACGCTCCCGGCTCGCCGCGGACCGACTTCCGACTTCCGACCTCCAGTCACGTCCTTCTGACGCCGTGGCACCCAGGCGAATTCGCTTGTCACCTCGTGCCGATACTCCGTCGGCCCGCTTGCCCGCTCCCGGCCGGCTGATTATGATGGCCCGCAGTTACCACCGGGGTCTGCCACCATCTTCAACCCACGCCTCACAGGAGGAGCCACACCATGAAGCGACTGCTGATCCTGCTGACCGTGCTGATGATCCCTGTTGTCTGGAACGGCCCGGGCTGGATGGCCGGCGCGGCCGACTCGTCTGAGAAAGGAGGGCCGATGATCGCGCACAACGTGTATTTCTCGCTGAAGGATAACAGCCCGGAGAAGGTGCAGCAACTGGTCGAAGACTGCCACAAGTATCTGGCGCCCTTGCCGGGGATGGTCTTCTACGCCGCGGGGACCTGCTCGGAGTTGGATCGGCCGGTGAACGACCGCGACTATGACGTGGCCCTGCACTGCGTGTTCAAAGACCGTGCTGCGCTGGACGCATATCTGGTCGCGCCGAAGCACCTTGAGTTCGTCGAAAGACACAAAGTGAACTGGAAGAAGGTGCGCGTGTTCGATTCGGCCGTCAGCGGGGCGGACTGAAGTGGACACCGCTCCGTCGGCTCGTAGTGACCGTACTTGTACGGCCGCTCAAGCCGCGGGATCGATTTCCGCCCGGCTGATAACGTCCTCGCCTGGGGCCGCTTGCACACCGCGGCTGCCCGCGGGATGGCCGTCGCGCAGCTCCAGTTCGGCGATCTTCTCGTTGCGCCGAGCATGGCGCCCGCCCTCAAAGGGCACCATCAGCCAGATGTCCACCAGGCGGTCGGCCAGGCGCTCACCGAGCACGTCGCCCGAAAGGCACAGAACGTTCAGATCGTTGTTCCGGCGGCTCAGCTCGGCCGTCAGGTCGTCGTGGCAGGGTGCCGCGCGCACGCCGGGAAACTTGTTGGCCACGATGCACATTCCCAGCCCGGTGCCGCAGATCAGAATGCCCCGGTCGGCCTCGTGGCGCGAGACCATGCCGGCCACCTGGGCGGCGATATCGGGGTAGTCGCAGTCTTCCAGGGCGTGAGTGCCCAGATCGATCACTTCCTGGCCGCGCTTGTTGAGAAACTCGACCAGTTGCAGGCGCAGACGCACCCCCCGATGATCGCTTCCCACGGCAATCCGCATGGTGCCGCCCTCCGTAAACCGCGTCGGTGGCCGAGTTGCTCCCTCCGAGTCCCACTCGCCCCACCTGCCGACCTGCGCCAGCCACCGTGGCGCACAAGTCGATTCTAACATCCCGCGGGCTCTCCGCAATACAGACTATTCCAGCACCCCCCGCGCAGCCCCCTGTTCGGGGCACCACCGGCGTCCGAGCCCGCAAGCAGAGCCACCATTCCGGGGGGCACGGGAAGCACGCCGAGCGCCCAGCGGGCAGTCTCCCTGGTCGCGGGTCGCGCGGGGCCCGGGGCCGATCTGCTCGTGACCACCCGTGTGCTCTGAAAAGGCCGGCAATTCGCCGGCTCCGGCAGGCGATAAGCTGGCCCCGGCGCCTGGCGGGTCCGATAAATGAGCACGAATCCACCCGATCCCGGCGCGCCGGCCGGAGGCGTCCCCAGTGGGGGGGGTTCATCGGCCGCACGCCTCGGGTCCTACAGCCACAGGACCGCCAGCCCTCAGGAGTATCAAAGGCGTGAGCATCGTCGAGCAGAAGCTTCAGCGGGCCCTGCGCCACCATGAGGCGGGCCGCCTGGCCGAGGCCGAGGAGATGTACCGGCAGATTCTGCGTGTCGATCCGCAGCAGCCGGACGCGTTGCACCTGCTCGGGGTGATCGCGCTGCAGGTGGGCAAGGCAGCCGCGGCCATTGAGCTGCTTGAATGGGCCGTGCGCCTCCAGCCCAAGATCGCCCCGTTCTACGGTAACCTCGGTTCGGCCTATGATGCGGTCGGCCGGTTCGAGGACGCCGTGGCCACCTATCGCCGCGCCGTCCAGATCGATCCGAACTATTTGGACGGCCACTACAACCTGGCCACGGTGCTCCAGCATCGCGGACGCTTTGAAGAGGCGATTGCGGGCTTTCGGTTGGTGTTGAAGCTGGAACCGGGCTATGTCAACGCCTGTCACAACCTGGGCGTCTGCCTGGCCGAGCTGGAGCGGTTCGAGGAGGCCATCGAGTGTTTTCGCCGAACCCTCGACATGGCGCCCGAGCATCCAGCGGCCCACAGCAACGTGGGCAATGCGCTGGCCTCGATGGGCCGTTTCGACGAAGCGGCCACGTGTTTCCGGCGGGCCCTGGAACTCGATCCGAACGATGTGACGGCGATCTCCGGGCTGGCGGCCCAGCACGAAGCCGACAACCAGACGGAGGAGGCCCGCCGGCTGGTGGAGCGGGGGCTGCCGATCGCGCCGAATCATCCGCAACTGAACCTGGTGGCGGCCAAGTGCGAGCGTCGCCGCGGGATGTTGGCCGAGTCGCAGCAGCGACTCGAACGCCTGCGCGCCGGGGGGCTTTCGCCGCGCCAATCCAAGGGCGTGCTCTTCGAGCTGGGCCGGATTCACGACCAACTGGGCGAGTGCGACGAGGCGTTCGCCTGCTTTGTCGAGGCCAACCGCCTGGGAGCCGAGCTGGACCGGCAACACGTGGAAGAGGGCAGGGAGTATCTGCGCAAGTTGCAGACGCTCCGCCAGGCATTTACCGCGGAATGGGTGGCCTCGTGGACCGCGGCTCCCCACGTGGACGAAGCCCGGATGCCCGCCTTTCTGGTCGGTTTCCCGCGCTCGGGCACCACGCTGTTGGACCAAATCCTCGATTGCCATCCAGCCATCCAGACGCTCGAAGAGAAACCGCTGGCCCATGCGGTCAACCAGGCCGTGGGCGAACTGGGCGAGGGCTTTTGCGGCGTGGTGGGCAGTTTGACGGGCGAGCAGATTCATTTCCTGCGCGAGGTCTACTATCGGGCGGCCGAGCAGTTCACGGCCCTCAGGCCGGAGGTCCTGTTGGTGGACCGGCACGCGATGAACACCGTGCACGTGGGACTGCTGGGACGCATCTTTCCCCATGCTCGGTTCATCATGCTGCTGCGCCACCCGTGCGACGTGTGCCTGAGCTGTTTCATGCAGGACTTCCGCGTGGGCGGGGCCATGGGAAACTTCTTCACCCTCGAGGGAGCCGCGCGACTGTATGCCGAGATCATGGGCCTCTGGGAGCAATACGTGGAGCTGCTGCCCATCCGCGTGCTCGCGGTGCGCTACGAGGACCTGGTCGACGATTTCGAAGACCAAACGCGCAAGATCCTGGACTTCCTCGGCCTGCCGTGGGACGACGCCGTGCGCCGCCACGCCGAGCACGCCCAGCAGCGCGGACGCATCAATACGGCCAGCTACCACCAGGTGGTCGAACCGATCTACCGGCGGGCCCGGTTTCGTTGGCGGCGCTATGCCCGGCATCTCCAGCCGGTCCTGCCCATCCTGGCGCCGCTGGCGGAACGGTTCGGCTACGAGTTCTGACGCGGCGGGCTCCCCCGGCAAGCACGGCAAGACCACGTGCGTGCAGAGCACGCACCCTACGGCTGACGCGGCGGGCTCCCCCGGCAAGCACGGCAAGACCACGTGCGTGCAGAGCAC
>CAYXPN010000066.1:0-176 GCA_964467075.1 uncultured Planctomycetaceae bacterium | reverse complement strand
GCACCCTACGGCTGACGCGGCGGGCCGCCGCCAGGCTTTGGCTCAAGACGGATTCCTGCCTGTAGCCACCGTCGCCAGACGGTGGTAGAGTCTTCGATTGGGATTTCCGCGCGCTTTGCGCGCATGTTGTTCAGTAGTGTACAAGTCGCGGTCATTTGACTCCTGTTTTCACGAGG
>CAYXPN010000065.1:0-19648 GCA_964467075.1 uncultured Planctomycetaceae bacterium | reverse complement strand
TTCGGCCAAGTATCCGCGGGAATCGTGCCGGAGGGTGTCCAAAACCTTGTGCCACGGTATCGCTCCATTCGGCTGAAGTGTTACGAACTTGTAAGAGTATTACTTCCCGGGGCTTCGCTTCGCTCCAGCCCCGGCCACCCGGGGCTGCGCATCGAATTCGGCAAACAATTCCTTTACAAGTCCTTAAGATGTTCGCTTCATCAGCGGCGAATGCTTGAAACACCGAGCCGGGGCACCGGCGCGGCCCCTCGGCTGCGCCCGCTGGGGCCCGGACTGCTCGATGCACTAAGGGTTCCGGCGTGCCCGAAATCCACGCCTGGCATTGGCTTGCCTTCGCCGTGCTCGTGGTCGTGCTCTTGGCGCTGGACGTGTTTGTGTTCCACCGCCGCGAACACACGCCCACGCTCTGGGAGTCTACGGCGTGGACCATCGTGTGGATCGCGGTGGGGCTGGGGTTCAACGCGGCGCTGTGGGTGTGGGGTGTCTGGGAAGGCGGCAGTTCCGACCTGGGGCTGGCGTTCCTCAGCGCGTACCTGATCGAGAAATCCCTCTCGATGGACAATATCTTCGTCTTCGTGGTATTTCCTGCTGGCGGGCATGGTGGAGGTGTTTCGCTATCTCCACTACGGACTGGCGGGCGTGCTGGCGTTGGTGGGCGTGAAGATGATCGGCCAGTGGTGGCTGGCCGAAGAAGGCACCCACTTGGTGCCCACCTCGGTCTCGCTGCTGGTGATCGCCGGGTTGCTGGGTGCCTCGATGCTCATCTCGGTAGTCTGGCGACCCCAGGCCGAGCCAGTCGCGCCGGGCAAGGAGGGCTGACTCCACGCGCGGCCGGACCCCGCTGTCGGGTGGGATGGGAAATTGTGAACCGGCCCTATGGTTGACACTTCGGGGCGATGGGGTAAATTTGAGGGTCTGCCGTTGGTCGATGTTCGGAGGATGCAGGAGGTCAGCCGAGTGCCTCGTTCGGTCGCCGTTCCCGTCCGTCGCGCCCTCCCCGCCGTTGCCGGCGCCGGGGAGATCGTGGGCATCATCGTGATTATTTCGGGAGGGCGGCCGTAGGGCTTGCGGCACAAGCGAGCGACTGGGAAAGCCCTGAGGCCGCCGGAGGCTTCAGGGTTTTTTGTTTTGGCGGCCATGTCCGGACAGTGGATGACGGGTGAACCATGCAACGCATCGAGGTCTACGATACGACGCTGCGCGACGGGGCCCAGGCCGAGGGCGTGGATTTTTCGCTCGAGGACAAGCTGCTGCTTACCCAGCGCCTGGACGAACTGGGGTTCGACTTCGTCGAGGGCGGCTACCCGGCGTCGAATCCCAAGGACGCCGAATACTACCGCCGCGTCAGCGGCCTGGACCTGAAGACGATCCAGGTCTGTGCCTTCGGCATGACGCGGCGCAAGGAAACACCCGCGGCGGAGGACGCCGGGCTGCGCGCGCTGGTCGACTGCGGCGCGCGCGTGGTGACGCTGGTGGGCAAGGCGTCGCCCTTCCACGTGTGCCAGGTGCTCAACACCACGCTCGACGAGAACCTGGCCATGATCCGCGACAGCGTGGCCCTGCTGGTCCGCGCCGGACGCGAGGTGATCTTCGACGCGGAGCACTTCTTCGACGGCTTCAGGGCCGATGCCGACTATGCCCTGTCCGCCGCATGCACGGCTGTGGAGGCCGGCGCCGCGCGCGTGGTGCTCTGCGACACCAACGGCGGCACCATGCCCGAGCAGATCGGCCGCATCACCGCCGCGGCGGTCGAGCGGCTCGACGTGCCCGTGGGCATCCACTGCCACAACGACTGCGACCTGGCGGTGGCCAACACGCTCATGGCGGTGGAGGCGGGCGCGCGGCAGGTTCACGGCACGATCAACGGGTTCGGCGAGCGCTGCGGCAATGCCGACCTGATCTCGGTGATCGCCAACCTGGCGCTCAAGCGGCAGGGATACGCCGTGCTCGGCGCGGGCGCCACTCGCCATCTGACCGACCTTTCGCGCCTGGTCTACGAGATGGTCAACATGAATTTCCGCCTCCACCAGCCGTTCGTGGGCAAGAGCGCGTTTGCGCACAAAGGCGGCATCCACGTGAGCGGCGTCGCTCGCGTGCCGGCCAGCTATGAGCACATCGACCCGGCGCTGGTGGGCAATGAGCGGCGCGTGCTGCTGAGCGAGCTTTCCGGCCGGGCCAACATCGTGGCGCTTACCAGCCGGCTCAACCTGCCGGCCGACTCGCGGTTGATGGACCGCGTGCTGGCCGAGGTGGTGGACCGCGAGAGGCGGGGCTACCAGTTCGAGGCAGCCGACGGCACGTTCTATTTGCTGGTCAAGAGGTGCCTGGGCGCCTTCCGGCCGCACTTCCAGCAGCTCCACTACCACGTCAACGTCGATAACAAGGCCGGCGGCGAAGTGACGGCCGAGGCCATCGTCAAAATCCGCATCGGCGACGAACTGCGCTTCGAGGCCGCCGAAGGCGACGGTCCGGTCGACGCGCTGGACGCCGCCTTGCGCAAGGCGCTGAACGGGCGCTTCCCGGCCTTGAACAACCTGCACCTGGTGGACTATAAAGTGCGGGTCATCAACTGCGAGGCAGCCACGGCCGCGGCCGTGCGCGTGGTGATCCAGAGCCAGGACGAAGACGACGTGTGGGGCACGGTGGGCGTGAGCGAGAACATCATCGAGGCCAGTTGGATCGCCCTGGTGGACAGCTACGAATACAAGCTTTACAAAGACGAGGACCGCGCGCGTGCCGCGGGCGCCGAGGCCGGCTCGTTCGCGCCCTGCGAGTAATCGGCCGAACCTGGCCTCCGAGCGCGCGGCCCGAAAGGACTGTTGATGTGTCGGCAACACACGTAGGGTGGGTCAAGCCGTAGGCGCAGACCCACCAAGCCTTGCCGGTGGGTCTCGCTTCTTGCTCGACCCACCCTGCAAGCTGGGCGTGTGGCCTGAATGGATTCATCCGTCAGCAAGAGCAACGAGCCATGGCTACGCGTTCCGTTGAGCTTCCGCCCCTGGACGACCTTCCCAAGCAGTACGACCACGCCGCGGCCCAGGCGCGCTGGTATCCGTTCTGGGAGGAGGCGCGCTATTTCCACAGCGAGCCCGACCCGCAGCGCAAACCCTACACCATCGTCATCCCGCCGCCCAATGTGACCGGCGCGCTGCACCTGGGCCACGCCCTGAACAACACCCTCCAGGACATCCTCATCCGCCAGAAGCGCATGCAGGGCTACGAGACCTTGTGGATGCCGGGCACGGATCATGCGGGCATCGCCACCCAGGCGGTGGTCGAACGGCGCCTGCTCACTGAAGAGAATCTCAACCGGCACAAGCTGGGACGCCAGGGCCTGGTAGACCGCATCTGGCAGTGGAAAAACGAATACGAATCGCGGATCATCGGCCAGTTGAAGCAGGTGGGCTGTAGCTGCGACTGGCAGCGCACGCGGTTTACGCTTGACCCCGTCTGTGCCCGCGCGGTGCGCCACACCTTCTTCCGGCTGTTCAAGGACCGGCTGATCTATCGGGGCAAGCGCCTGGTCAATTGGGACACCCTGTTGCAAACGGCCGTGAGCGACGACGAGGTGTTTCACGAGACCGTGGCCGGCCATTTCTGGTACTTCAACTACCCGATCGTCGACGCCCGGCCGGGCGAACCGCAGTTTGTCACCATCGCCACCACGCGCCCGGAGACCATGCTCGGAGATACAGCCGTGGCCGTGCACCCCGATCCGGCCGCGGCGCTGGATCGAGCCGAAGCGGAGCTGCGCGCGCGCCTGGCCGCGGCGCCGGGCAAGCAGAAGGCCGAGCTGCGGGCCGAGCTGGAAGACCTCGAGGCCCGGCGGCGCGAGCTGCTGCCGCTGTTGCTCACGCTGCGCCAGATGGCCGGCCGGGGCTGCAAGGTGCTGCTGCCACTGGTCAACCGCGAGATTCCCCTGATCGCCGACGAGTGGGCCAAGCCGGAACTGGGCACGGGCTGCGTGAAGATCACCCCGGCGCACGACCCGAACGACTATGAGGTTGGCCTGCGCCGCGGGCTGCCCATGGTCAACATCCTCAATCCCGACGGCACGCTCAGCGCGGCCGCGGGTGCATACCAGGGTCAGACGGTTCAGCAGGCGCGGGAAAACGTGCTAGCGGACCTAAAGCGCCAGGGACTGCTGGTCCGAACCGAGGACCGCCAGATCGACCTGGCCCATTCCGACCGCTCCAAGACGCCCATCGAGCCGCTGCTGGCCGACCAGTGGTTTGTGAAGATGGACCGCCTGGCCCAGACGGCCATGGACGCGGTGCGCGACGGGCGCATCCGCATCATCCCCCCGCGCTACACCAAGGGCTATCTCGACTGGCTGAGCGAAAAGCGCGACTGGCCCATCAGCCGGCAGCTCTGGTGGGGCCACCAGATTCCCATCTGGTATTGCAGGACCGCCGGTGAAGACGACCTCAAACAGGCGTTTGCCGGGCGCGACGACGTGGTCTGGCAACGCGACGAGGAATACCAGCAGTGGCTCATCTGCGCCCAGGAAGAAGACCTCGCCGAGGACGCGGTGCCCGGCCATCGCCTGCTGCGCGAAGAGGACGTGCTCGATACCTGGTTCAGCTCCGCCCTCTGGCCCCATTCCACGCTCGGCTGGCCCGAGCCGACGCCCGAGCTTGAGTACTACTATCCCACCAGCGTGCTCATCACCAGCCGCGACATCATCACCCTTTGGGTGGCGCGCATGGTGCTGGCCGGGCTCTACAACGTGGGCGAGATTCCCTTCCAGGAGGTTTACATCCATCCCAAAATCCTCGACGGCTACGGCGAGGGTATGTCCAAGTCCAAAGGCAACGGCGTCGATCCGCTGGACGTGATGGAGAAATTCGGGGCCGACGCCCTGCGCTTCGGGCTGGCCTACATGACCACCGAGACGCAGGACGTGCGCCTGCCCGTGGATTTCGAATGCCCCCACTGCGGGCGCCTGCTGGAGCAGACGCGCGAAAACCGCGTGCTGCCGCGTGTGCGCTGCTCCCAGTGCAACGGCTGGTTCGCCACCCAGTGGGCCGAGAAACCCGAAGACAAGACCCTGCCGCGCGGACCGGTCGTAAGCGAGCGCTTCGAGCTGGCACGCAACTTCTGCAACAAGCTTTGGAACGCCGCGCGTTTTGCACTGATGAACCTGTCGGGCTACACGCCGGGCGCGGTCCAGCGCGCGGAGTTGCGCCTCGAAGACCAGTGGATCTTAAGCCGCCTGTCCACGGTCACCCGGCAGGTGAGCGCCGCGTTGGGCGAATATCGTTATGCCGACGCAGCGCGGGCTTTGTATGACTTTGCCTGGGACGAGTTTTGCAGCTTCTACGTGGAGATGCTCAAGAGCCGGCTGCAAGACCCGAATACGCGCCCGACCGCGCAGCGCCTGCTGGCCCACACGCTGGACACGCTCATGCGCCTGCTGCACCCGATGGTGCCGTTCCTGGCCGAGGAGGTCTGGCAGTTGCTGGCCCAAGCCGCACCCCAGCGCGGCATCGACGGCCCGCGACCGGCTGCCGAGAGCGTGATGATCGCGCCCTGGCCGGAAGCCTGCGCGGAACACGAGTCGCCCGAGACCGAGGCCCGGTTCGCGTGTTTCCAGCAGGTGCTGCGCGCGGTTCGCGACGTGCGCAGCCGGCAGAACATCGCCCCGCGTCGGGCGATCCGCTTTGCCGTGCGCTGTGCGGAGGAGACGGCCGGGCTGCTGCGCCCCATGGAGCCCTACTTCGCCGGCATGGCCCGTGCGCAGCCGACGGACTTCGGGCCGCGGGTGGAGCCGCCGCGGATCAGCGCCAGTGTGGCGGTTTCCGGGCTCGACGTGTTCGTCGACTTGGCCGGTGCGATCGACCTGGAGGCGGAGCTCGCTCGCAAGCAGCACGAGCTCCAGAAGCTCGAATCCTTGATCGCCGGTAAACACAAGAAACTCTCTAATCAGCAGTTTCTCGACCGCGCGCCCGTCGCGGTCGTGCAGAAGGAGCAGGACGCGCTGGCGGCGCTTCAGCAGCAGCAGGCGCAGCTTGCGGCCGAGCTTCAGCGCCTGCGCACCGCGGGCGCGGCCCCGGGGGGTTGACGGCTCTACTCGCCCTTTCTCGAAATGGCGGGATTATGCAAAAGCTAGTAATGCTAGCAACTTGGCGATTATCAGAACGATGTTAGCCATCTCAGTTTACCAGATGCCTCGACGAATCCGGACTGAAGACCACCGCCAACGTTGACGTAACTGGTTATCTCACCGTGCCAATGCGATAGCAGTGATAGCTGTTGCATCATGTTGCGCACAGCGGGAGAGGGGAGACGCTTACGTCCCGCTTCCCAGGTCCGGCCGGTCGACCGGTTGGGCGCAATGCGCATGAAAGACATGCACAATCGGCGTGCCGGCGCCGCAGGGTCGCGTGAAACCCGTGTTTGCCGAAGTTCGGCTCGCGTGGCGGCTTTCCTCCCCAGCCGAGACATATACTTGACTGAAGCACTACGTCTTGGATGGTGCCTCGCAGCAGGCGCCCATCGCGTTACCGCACAACAGCACGAAGGGGTGTCGCATGTCCACATTGCCTGATTCGGTCCAGACCGCGCCGCCCAGCCTGGCAACGCTGCTGCGGCGGATCGACGAGATTTCCACCCTGCCTCACGTGGCGCTGAAGGTGATGGAGGTGGCCAACGATCCAGACTCGGGCGCCGCGGATCTCAAAGAGGCCATGGAAAGCGATGCGGCCCTCAGCGCGCGCGTGCTGCGATGTGTGAATTCCTCGGCCTATGCGGCGCGCACGCGGATCACCAATCTCCAGCAGGCCATCGCGTATTTGGGGCTGAAGCAGATTCGCAATCTGGCGATGACCGCCAGCGTGAGCGATTTGTTCCAGAAGAACGGGGCCGTCGGTCCCTACCGGCGGATCGACTTGTGGCGTCACCTGGTTTCAGTGGGTATTTGTGCGCGGATGATCGCCATGCGGCGCAAGCTGCCGGCCTTCGAAGACGCCTTCCTGGCCGGCTTGTTGCACGACCTGGGGATCATCCTCGAAGACCAGCACGCCCACTCCCATTTCTGCCGCGTCATCCAGCGGCTGGACAAAGAGCGCACCCTGGCCGAGACCGAACGGGAAGTGCTGGGCTTCGACCATACGCTGCTGGGGTTCCGCGTGGCCGAGTCCTGGCGGTTTCCCGAGCCGGTGCGTGCGGCCATCCGCTACCACCACGGTTCGGCCGCCTACCGCGGGGAGGACGTTCAGATCGTGCGCTGCGTGGAGGTGGCCAATCTGATCTGCACGCTCAAGGGCATCAGCTCGGTGGGCGTGAAGCTGGTGGCGGTGTGTGCTCCGGCGCTGAAGGCCCTGGAGATCGGGCGCGAAGACCTGGCCATCCTCTCCGAGGACCTCGACCAGGAACTTTCGCGCCAGGCCGATTTGTTCCAGGTCTGAAGCGGAGGAAGCGCGCGGAGCTGGAGTCCGGTTGACGCGAAACGACCGGCGGCGCCCAGCGCCCCTCACACAACCTGAAAACCCAGCAGCGTGTGGTGAACCACCGCCGTCAACGCCGGAGAATGTCGGAATCGACCACGATGGCTGAACTGCTGAAAAACCTCGGCGAGCTGCTCCAGTCCCCTCAGCTCGAGGCGGCCACACGGGACGGCCCGCCCGAAGGTGCCCTGCTGACCCACAGGCTGCTCGTCGAGCCGCGCCCGCTGCTGTTGTTCGTTGCCCGCGCCGACGGCGCGCTGGTCTGGACGCACGAATCGGGCCCGAACGACGCCGGCGTGGCGGCCGGAGAGAGCGCGGCTGGGCCGGCCGTGGAACTGGCCGCGGAACTGACGGCGGAACTGGCCGCGGAACTGGCCGCGGAACTGGCGGCGCGCCTGCGCCAAGCGGCCACCTGCCAATTCGCCTGGGGCCGCCAGTCGCTTGACGGCCTGGGGGCGGGCATGCGCTTGGGGACTGATCGTGGGGAGTTCCTGCTCGGAGGGCTGTTTGCCCAGCCGGACGCCGAGACCAGCGACAGTGACATCTGCGCGGCCCGGCTCCTGGCAGGCGCGTTTGCCGACGCGGCCGCGCACAGCCGCGCACAGGCCCGCCGCCTCGGCCGCCGCGTGGAACACCTGCGCAACGAACAGCAGGCCCTGCGCGCCTCCCACGGCGAGGCGATTGCCGCAATTATCAGCGAACGCGAGGAGCGGCTCAAGGAACAGCAGGAACACGTGCGCCAGTTGCGCACGGTGATGATGATGGCGGCCGACGGAATCGTCACGGTGGACGAGAGCGGGCTCATCGAATCGTTCAACGAGCACGCCTGTGCCATCTTCGGCTATGCGGCCGACGAGGTGATCGGCAAGCCGGTGACCATGCTCATGCCGCCCGAGCTGCGCGAGCGGCATCGCCGAGCCCTGGAGCGCTGGACCCGTCGCAGCGCACAGCACCACGCCGCCTTCCACCGCGAAGTGACCGCCCAGCGCAAGGACGGCAGCCGCTTTCCGCTCGATCTGGCCGTCAGCCAGGTAAGCCTCGGGCCGCGCCGCATCTTCAGCGGCATCATCCGCGATATCAGCCAGCGCAAGCACGCCGAAGAAGAGCTGCGGCGCCTGCACGTGCAAAACGAGCTGATCCTCAACTCCGCGGGCGAGGGCATCTGCGGCCTGGACCGCCAAGGGCGGATCATCTTCGCCAATCCGGCCGCGGCACGCATGCTCGGCTGGCCGGTCGAAGAGCTCGTGGGCCGGCCGCAGCACCAGACCATGCACCACTCCTCGGCCGACGGGCGCCCGCTGCCCGAGAGCGAATGCCCGGTCTGCGCCACGCTGGCCGGGCGGGGCGCTCCGCACCTGGCCGAACACCTGTTCTGGCGCAGGGACGGCAGGAGTTTTCCGGTGGAGTACACCTGCACGCCGATCGACGAGGGCGGGCAGATCGCCGGCGCGGTGCTCACCTTTCGCGACATCACCGAGCGGCGCATGCTGGAGGCCCAATTGCGCCAGGCGCAGAAACTGGAGTCCATCGGGCAGTTGGCTGCGGGAATCGCCCACGAAATCAACACGCCCACCCAGTACATCGGCGACAACGCCCACTTCCTCCAGGAGGGCTTCGAGGGGCTTTCCCGCGTGGTGGTCTGCTGCCGACGACTGCGCAAAGCCACGGAGTGCGGGCGGGACCTGCGTGAAGCAGCGCAAGCGGTCGTCGCCACTATGGAACAAGCCGATGCCGAATACCTGCTCGAGGAGATTCCGGCGGCCATCCGCCAGTCGCTCGAAGGGGTGGAGCGCGTGACCAGGATCGTCCGCTCGATGAAGGAGTTCTCCCATCCCGGCGTCGAGGAAAGACAGGCCGTCGATCTGAACCGCGCCATCGAAAGCACGCTGACCATCTCGCGCAACGAATGGAAATACGTGGCCAAGCTGGTCACCGAGCTCGAACCCGATTTGCCCCTGGTCACCTGCCTGGCGGGCGACGTGAACCAGGTGATCCTCAACCTGGTGGTCAACGCGGCCCATGCCATTGCCGACCGGGTGGGCGATTCGGGCCGGAAGGGCACCATCACCGTGGCCACGCGCCGCTGCGGCGACGGGGTGGAAATCCGGGTGCAAGACACGGGAGGCGGCATCCCCGCGGCGATCCGCGAAAAGGTTTTCGATCCGTTCTTCACCACCAAGCCACCCGGCCGCGGCACGGGCCAGGGCCTGGCCATCGCCCACTCGGTGATCGTCGAGAAGCACGGCGGCACGATCACCTTCGAGACCGAGGAAGGCCGCGGCACGACCTTCCTCATCCACCTGCCGGTCGAACCGCCGCAGGCTTCGCGCGGGAGCAAGCACGTTGAAGAAGCACATCCTCTTTGTTGACGACGAGCGGCCCGTCCTGGAGGCCCTCTCGCGCGCGCTCAGGCGCCAGCGCGACGCCTGGGACATCGTCTGCGCCAACGACGGGCGGCAAGCATGGGAAGAGTTGATCGAGGCGGCCTACGACGCCGTGGTCAGCGACGTGCGCATGCCGGGCCTGAGCGGCCTGGAGCTGCTCGAGCGCATGCAAAGCCACGAGCGCACGCGCGACGTGCCCGTGGTGATGATCACCGGCATGAACGACCACCAGTTGAAACAGCAAGCGCTGAGCCTGGGGGCCGTGGACCTGCTGAACAAGCCGGTCGACAGCGGTCAACTGGTGGCCCGGCTCAACAACGTATTGCGACTCAAGGACCATCTGGACGAGCTGAAACGCTCGCGCGAGGCGCTCGAAGCGATCGTCCGCCGCCAATCGATCGAGCTGGGGCGCTCGCGCCTGGGGCTCGTCTGCCGCCTGGCGCGGGCGGCCGAAGCGCGCGATGAAGAGACCGGCAATCACGTGCTGCGCGTGGGGTGTTTCAGCCATGCGATCGCGCACACGCTGGGGCGCGAAGACGAATTCTCTCAACATCTGCTCCTGGCCGCCCCGCTGCACGACATCGGCAAAATCGGCATTCCCGACCGCATTCTGCAAAAGGCCGGCCCCTTGAGCCCCGGCGAACGGGCCGTGATGGAGCAGCATTGCATGATCGGCGAGCGCATTCTCCGCGATCAGTCCCACACCGCTTTGTCGATCCTGGCCGGTCTGTCGGTCGGCGGGCCGTTGTTTGAGCCCTCGGGCGATCCGGTGCTGGAGATGGCCGCCACGGTGGCCCTGACGCACCACGAAAAATGGGACGGCAGCGGATATCCGCTCAATCTGGCCGGTTGCCGGATTCCCCTGGAAGCCCGCATCGTCGCCGTGGCCGACGTGTTCGACGCGCTCTGCTCGCACCGCCCCTATCGCCATGCGTGGGCCGAAGAGCAGGCCTTGCAGACGATGCGCGAGCAGAGCGGTACCCACTTCGACCCTGAGGTGCTGGAGGCGTTTTTCCAGGCGTTGCCCGAGATTCGGGCGATCCGCGGCAGTTTTGAGGACTACCTGAGGAGCAGCCGGGAAGAGGAGTGGCAGTGGCCGTGAAACGGGTCTTGTTTGTGGACGACGAGGTGAAGGTGCTCGACGGGCTGCGGCGCATGCTGCGCAGGCTCCGCGGCGAGTGGGAGATGCAGTTTGCGCCCGGCGGGCCACAGGCCCTGGAGCTGCTCCAGGGCTGGCCCTGTGACGTGGTGGTAAGCGACATGCGCATGCCGGGCATGGACGGCTCGCAGTTGCTCTACGAGGTCATGCAGCGACACCCGTCCACGGTACGCATCATTCTTTCGGGGCAGTGCGAGCGGCGGGCCGTGCTCAAGGCCGTGGGCCCGGCCCACCAGTTTCTCACCAAGCCCTGCGACTCCCAAACGCTCAAGACCACCGTCAGCCGCGCGTGCCGCCTGCGCGATCAACTGGCCGGGCAGCGCCTGCGCGAGACCGTTTCGTGCGTGCGCGCGCTGCCCAGCCTGCCGGAGGTCTATGGAAAGCTGGACGAGGAACTCGTGCGTGAGAACCCGTCCGTTTCGGCCGTCGCGCGCCTGGTCGATGCCGACGTGGCGCTCAGCGCCCGTTTGCTGCAACTGGTCAGCTCCGGTTTCTTCGGCACCCCGCGGCGGGTTTCCAGTGCGGCCGAGGCCGCGGAGCTGTTGGGCGTGGAGACCCTCCGGGGGCTGGTTCGCCGGACAGACGCTTTGCGACCGGCCGAGCCCGACAGCCACGAAGAGCACCTGCTCAGGATGGTGGTCGAACACAGCCGGGCCGTGGCCGAGGCCGCCCGGGCGATCGCCCAGGCGGAAACCGGCAGTGCCTCGCTCGCCGCGCAGGCCTTCCTGGCCGGCTGGCTGCACGAGGTCGGCACACTGGTGCTGGTTTCCGCTCCGTCGGGGCCCGGCGCCGAGGCATTCGAGTCCGCTTCGGCCGCGCACCGCAGCCCGCCCCAAGCCGAACCAGATGCTTCGGACGCCTCGCGGGCCGAGGCGGGCGCCTACCTGCTGGGGCTCTGGGGCGTGGCCGATGCGATCGTCCGCGCCGTGGGCCTGCACCATGCGCCGCAAGAGCAGGACTCCGAAACCGGCGATGCCGCGCAAGCTGAAGGGGCCGCTGCCGGCCGCGACTTCGAGGCGCTTACCGCGCTGCACGCGGCCCATGTCCTGGTCACCCAAGCGGGGCCCTGCTGCGGCCGGCCCGGCGAGATCGACACCCGATACCTTGAGCAGATCGGCTGCGCCGGGCGCCTGGCGCACTGGCGCGAGTTGTGCGAGGACGCAGTTGCTACAGGAGCAAGCCCATGACCCAGCGCATCTTGTGTGTGGATGATGACCCCAACGTGCTCCGGGCCTATCGCCGCACGTTGCGCAAGCAGTTTCAGCTCGACTGCGCCGAAGGCCCCGAGGAAGCCCTCGAGGCCGTGACCCAGCACGGCCCCTATGCCGTGGTGGTCTCCGACATGCGCATGCCGGGCATGAACGGCGTGGAGCTTCTGGCCGAGGTGCGCCGCCGCTCGCCGCAGACGGTGCGCATGATGCTCACGGGCAACGCCGATCTGGACACGGCGCTCGGGGCGGTCAACGAGGGCCACATCTTCCGGTTCCTGACCAAGCCCTGCCCGCCGGAGGCCTTTGCCAAGGCCCTGGAAGCGGGGCTGGAGCAGTACCGCCTGATCACGGCCGAGAAAGAGCTGCTTTCCAAGACGCTGAGCGGCTCGATCAAGGTGCTCACCGACGTGCTCTCGCTGGTGAATCCTGCGGCGTTTGGCCGGGCCTCGCGCGTGCGCCGGCTGGTAGGCCAGCTTTGCCGCCAGCTCGGCGTGGAACAAGGCTGGATGATCGAGATCGCCGCCATGCTCTCCCAGCTCGGCTGCGTGGCTGTGCCGGGCGAAATCCTCGAAAGAATCTATCGCGGCGAACCGCTCTCGCACGACGAGGCCGAGGCCTTTGCCTCCCATCCGGCCTTGGCGCGCGAGCTGATCCAGAAGATCCCCCGGCTGGATCGCGCGGCCGAGATCGTGGCCTACCAGGAGAAACGCTTCGACGGCGGCGGGCTTCCGGCCGACGACCTGGCCGGGGAGTCGATCCCCCTGGGCAGCCGCATTCTCAAGCTGGCCCTCGATTTCGACGCCCTCACGACCGCGGGCAACAGCCGAGAAATGGCCTTGGCCCAACTGAACGACCGCCAGGGCTGGTACGATCCGGCGGTGCTGGCCGCGCTGGCCGCGGTGCTGGAAATCACTGAAGTGTATGTGATCCGCACGGCGCACGCAAGCGAGCTGCGCGACGGCATGATCCTGGCCGACGACGTGCGCTCCTTCCACGGCACCCTGCTGTGTGCCAAGGGACAGGAAGTGACGACCTCGATGTGCGCCCGGCTGAAGCACTACGTAGCCAACGTGGGGCTCCAGGCACCGATCCGCGTATTGGTGCCCAAGGAGGACGCCGATCGGGTGCACGCAGAATAACCGCCGAGGAAACCGATGACGATGCCTGACCCTTCCAGTACGATCCAGAACGTGAACTGCTGCCCGCCGCCACCCCCCGCAGCCAGGCTCCGTGTGCCAAGGGCATATTTGGCCGCGGGTTTGGTCATCGCTGTGGGACTGCTGCTCTCGCTGGGCGTGTTCTGCTGGGACTATCACCAGCGGAAAACCAGTTTCCAGCAGAAGTTCGAAAGCGAGGCCAAAGAACGCATCGCGGCCATCGAGCAAAGCTGCGCCGCCGCCGAGCTGGTGCTCGACTCCGTGCGCCGCTTCTATGCCGGCAGCCAAAAGGTCGAACCGGACGAGTTCCGCACCTTTGTGGGGCCCTACTTCGGGCGCGTGCCCGGACTCGAGATGCTCGGCTGGGTACCCTGGGATAGCGCTGCGGACCAGCCGGTCGCGGATCAGCCGCCTCAAGACTCTGTACTTCGCGGCGATCGGCTGCCGCAGGTGCGCACCCCAGCAACCCCCCGGCAATTCCCCGCCGACGGCCGCGTGCCGCAATTGCGCATCCGGCTGGCCGAGCCCTTTCCCCGAGCCGCGGAGCTGTTGGACTTGGACCTGGGCAGCCTGCCCGAGGTGCGTGCCTGTCTGCTGCGGGCTGCGGATACGGGCAGAGCGGCCGTCAGCAGCCGCGTGGAGTTGCCCGGCGATGGGCCCGGCCGTGCACACCTGCTGCTGGCCGCACCGGTCTATGTGGGTGAGAAGGTGCCGGGGCTGGCCAGGGCGCGGCGGGCCGAGATGCGGGGCCTGGTGGTGGGACTGATCGAGATTCGCCTCTTGCTCCACGACTCGCTCCAACACCTGTCGGCCGAGGAACAGGTCGCGGTGTGGCTGCTGGAAAATGCGGCCCCGGAAGGTTCGTGCGTGCTGGCCGTCTGGCCGCCGGAGGTTGAGCAAAGCGGCCGGGTCCCGTGGCCCGCCCGGGATCACGCGCTGGTGGTCAGCCGCACGATCCCGCTCGACGCACACGGGCTTCGAGTGGTCTGTGTGCCGCGCGGCAAGTGGTCCGGATTGCGGGCCGTGTGGCGATCCTGGGCCGTGCTGTGCTTGGGACTGGGTCTGACCGCCGCGCTGGCAGCCTATCTGCTTGCCACTGCCCGGCAGAGGGCCGGACTGGACGCCGCTTGCCGCGAGTTGCAGCAAGCCCATGCAAGCCTGGTCGAACAGATCAACCAGCGCAGCGCGGCCGAAGAGCGCCTGGCCGCCTTGAACCGCCGGCACGAGGCCATCCTGGGTGCCGTGCCGGAGATGATCTGCCAGGTGGATTGCCAAAAGCGCTACACCTGGGCCAACCAGGCGGCCCTGGATTTCTTCGGGGCCGACATGATCGGGCGCGAGGCTGCCGAATACTTCGTCGAATCGCAGGATACCCAGGAGAAGGTCCAGCCGCTGTTCGAGGGCAGCGACGAGGTGGTCTACGTGGAAAGCTGGCAGCGGCGCCGTGACGGGCAAAAGCGTCTGCTGGCCTGGTGGTGCCGCGCCCTGAAAGACGAGCAGGGCCGCGTGGTGGGCGCGCTTTCCACGGCGCGGGATATCACCGACCAGCGCCGCGCCCAGCAGCAGCTTGCCGACGAAAAGGCATTTACCGACTACGCGCTGAACACCGTGCAAGACGCCTTCTACGTGCTCGACAGCCAGGGACACTTCCTGCGCTGGAACCGCCGCCTGGAAGAAGTCAGCGGCTACGGACCCGAAGAAATCCCCTGCCTGCGCCCCGCGGATTTCTTTGTCCCCGAAGACTGCCCTCGCATCGTCGATGCCATCCAGCGGGCCTGGCAGGGCGAGCACGTGCGCCTGGAGGCGGAGGGCCTGACCAAAGACGGCCGGCGCATCCCCTTCGAGTTGACCGCCTCGCGACTGGCCGACGCTGAGGGGAACACGATCGCCGTCTGCGGCCTCGCCCGCGACATGGTCGAGCGCAAACGCAACGAGCAGCAGCTCCACGACCTGGCCGACGAGCTCCAGCTCCGGATCAGGCAGATGAATTGCCTGCACGGGATCAGCCGGGTGCTGGAAGAGGGGGAGACCTCGGGCGAGAGTCTTGCGCGCCGCAGCGTGAAATTGCTCCCCTCGGCGTTTCGCCATCCGCATTCGGCCTGTGCGCGGATCACGCTCTTCGGCCAGGTGGAGCAGACCGCCGGCTTCCAGGAAACCTCCTGGCGCGTCACCGCCCCGATCGTCGTGGACGGGCAGTCGGCCGGAGCCGTGGATGTCTGTTATCGCGAGATGCTCCCTGGACGAGACGAGGGGCCCTTCCTGGCGGAAGAGAAGGGCCTGGTCGAGGAAGTTGCGCAGCGCCTGGGGACCGTGCTCAGCCGCATGCGGGCCGACGAGCGGGTGCGCGAGCTGAAGCAGCGGATGGAGTTCATCCTGGGCGCCACGCGCACCGGGATGGCGGTGCTGGACGATGAGCTACGCGTGCATTACGTGGACCCCGAGTCCCTGCGGAGCTACGGCGACCCGGCCGGCAAGACCTGCTGCGAATACTTCTGCGGCCGGAGCGAAGCCTGCGAGCAGTGCGGCAGTCTTCAGGCGCTCAACGAGCACCGCACGCTGGTCGCCGAACGCAAGTTGCCCAAGGAGGACAACCGGCCGGTGCAGGTCACCAGCATCCCCTTCCAGGACGAACAGGGCCGCTGGTGGATCGCGCAGGTGAGTGCCGACATCAGCCAGCGCAAGAAGGCCGAGGCCGCCTTGCGCGCCTCCGAGGCCCGGCACCGTGCCATCACCCAAAGCGCCCAGGACGCCATCATCACCGCCGATCCCACCGGAACCGTCCGCTTCTGGAATTCCGCGGCCGAACGCACCTTCGGCTTCACCGCGGAGGAGGCCGTGGGCCGCAACATGATGCACCTGATCGTGCCGCCTGAATACCACGAGGCCAAACGCCGGGGAATGGCGCTGTTTGCGCGCACCGGCCGGGGCGCGGCCGTGGGCAAGACCCTGGAACTCGAAGGCCTGCGCAAGGACGGCTCGCGGTTTCCCATCGAAATCTCGGTCTCGGCCTACCCGGGCGAAGACGGGTTTGTGGGCGTGGCCCTGGTGCGCGACATCAGCCAGCGCAAGCAGCTCGAAGGCAAACTACACCAGGGGCGCAAGATGGAAGCCGTCGGCCAACTGGCCGCGGGCATCGCTCACGAGATCAACACGCCCATCCAGTACGTGGGCGACAACATGCGCTTCGTCTCCGAGGCGTTTGAGGAAATCCAATCGCTATTCCAGGCGCTCGTGGAGCTGCTCGCCGGCGCTCATGCCGACAAGCTCGACCCGGCGCTGGTCGACCGGCTGCAACAGGCCGTGGAGCGGGCGGACCTGGGGTATCTGGCCGAGGAGATACCCCGGGCCATGCAGCAGGGGCTCGAAGGCGTGGGCCGGGTGGCCGACATCGTGCGGGCGATGAAGGAATTCGCCCATCCCGGCGGTGAGCAGAAACAGGTCGTGGATTTGAACCGGGCCGTGCAGAACACGCTCATTATTTCCCGCAATGAGTGGAAGTATGTGGCCGAGGCCGAGACCTGCTTCGACCCCGAACTGCCGCCCGTGCCCTGCCTGCCCGGAGAGCTGAACCAAGTGCTCTTGAACCTGATCGTCAACGCGGCCCATGCCATCGGCGAGAAGAACAAGGACAAGCCCGAGGCAAGGGGCACCATCACCGTCAGCACCCGGCGCCACGGCCGGTGGGCGGAGATCGCGGTGGCCGACACCGGCACCGGGATTTCCCCGGAGATCGCCTCGCAGGTTTTCAATCCGTTTTTCACCACCAAGGAGCCGGGGCACGGCACGGGCCAGGGACTGGCCATCGCCCATCACATCATCGTGGACAAGCACGGCGGACGGATCGACTTTGAGAGCGAAGTGGGCCGGGGTGCGGTGTTTACCGTGCGCCTGCCGCTGGAGGAAGAATCGGCCCAGCCGCTTGAGCCGGAAGAGCCGGCCGGGGCTGTTTCGACGCAGGAGTCGGTTGAGGCACTACCGTTGGTCAATCGGTCGGCGGGCGAAAGCGCACAAGCGACCGGGGCCCACTGAGCAGGATTTGCCGGAAGGCAGGGCGGCATGCCCTCAGAAGGGCGTGGTTGAAACAACGGGCGAGTGTTGGTGTTTTGCAGAAAGGGGGTCAGCAGTCTTTTTCGGTCAAGAGCCGTCTCCCGTGGAGAGAACCATAGCCCGAAAAAAGACCTCCCGACCCCTTTCGACCGGGGGGAATCCATCATGCAACGCATGGTCCTGCTGGTTGACGACGACGAGAATGTGCTGCGCGCACTGGCCCGCGCACTGCGCCACCAGCCGTTCGGCATCTACACGGCACACACCGCGGACGAGGCCATCGACGCGCTCAAGGCGCATCGGGTGGACGTGGTCGTCAGCGACGAGCACATGCCGGGGATGCCCGGCAGCCGGCTGCTGGCCTGGATCGCCGAGCACTGCCCGGAGGTAATGCGGATTGTGCTCACCGGCCACGCCACCGCGGAGACGGCGATCCGCGCGATCAACCAGGGGGCGGTCTATCACTTCTTCACCAAGCCCTGCGATCCCGTGCAACTGGCCGTGGTGATCCGCAAGGCCCTGGAACACAAGGAGCTGGTGGAGGAGAACCGGCGCCTGCTGGCCGCCAGCCGGCAGGGGCGGCCCCCCCGGGACCAACAGCGCGCCGCGGTGCGGCGCCTGCAAACCGAACTGGAATGTGATCTCCAGCGTCCGCTCCGCACGCTTTGCCGGCGGCTCGAATCGCTCGACCAGCAGGCGCGCCCCCTGGATGCCGCGGAACTGCTCCCCCTGCTGCGCCAGGCCCTCCAGGCGGCCGTCGATCTCCAAGAGCGTGCCGCCCAACTGGCAACTGCCCAAGACGCTGGCTGAGACACTCGGATGCCGTCCGCCGGCGATCAGGTCGCCTTCTTCGCTCCAGGACGACGCGCGCCGGCCCTGCTCGTTTCTGCCGACGAGTTGAATCCCCGGCGCGCTGAGGTTGTTGACAATGGGGACGTTCCGCGACGGTTTTCCCCAGGGAGAAAGGCGACCGGCACGAATGGCACTGTCGTGAGGCAGCTACGGCACCAGATGTTGCGCCCTCAGCAGACCCGAAACCACAACATCTCATGGTTACGGCGTTTGGATGACAGTGCCATTCGCGACAGGCGCCATTCGCGACAGGCACCATTTGCCGGAACGGCACGGGGGGGTGCTTCGCTGCGCACAAATGGTGCCCGTGAGCTTCTCTTATCCGGCCCAAACGACCTTGCGTGATTCTGGGAGGGCGAGGCTCCCGCCGGGCCGAAGAAGCAATCGAAACTTGCGGCAACGCGTGCGGCTCGGTCGGAGCCCGGTCCTCCCAAGAATCGTGAAATCGTAACGCGGCCTGCGGCCGCAACCAAAAGCGGAATGCGGCTCGTTTAACGGCGAGCCGTAGGCGACTGCGAAAGGCGAAACCCGAAAGCGGAAGTGGGACGTACTATACAAACTACTGTACTTTCTCGTTTTCAAGGAGCCAGCCATGACTCGTTTGCACGATGTTTCTGACAACGGCCGACAACACACCGAAACGGCGCGGATCGGCCTGGTGGTCGGCGGCACGTTCCTGGCCCTGGGCGATCTGCGCCTGGCAAGCGGCGTGGATGTGCTGGTGGCCCTGGATGTGGCCAATGAGCTGAATCGCATCCGCCCCGCGGACCCGGCCGTGCTGTGCGTCCCCTTGGCTACCGGGGAGACATTGGCCACCCTGGCCCGTCTCGATCCCCACGTGGAGGCGGCCCGAGCCGATACGGCCGAGGCCGGCGTGGATGTGGTTCGCTTCGAGCTGCACAAGCCACACTCACACGACGAGATTCTCACCCAGGGGATCAACGGGGCCCTGGAAAGGGCCCGCCAGGACCCGGAGCTGTATTTCGTGTTGGACTCCGGAAACGGCCGGCCGGAGCAGGCGGCCGAACAGACTGACGACGAGCCGACCCCCGGTACGCAGCGCCACGTGTTGACCGGTGCGGCTCCCCGGTGATCGCTCGACGCCCGTGGCGCGGGCAAGCAGAAGTCCCCGGCGTGAGGAGACCATGCCATGAGCCAGAGCCTGAAACTCGTCAGCGGCGCGATGGTGGTGGGGATCGCGGCTGCCTTGTGGGGCCGGCTTGATCCGTTCCACTTGATCGGCGCCGCTGTGCTCTCCGCGGTGCTGCTGCTTGGCGTGTTGTTCTGGCGGTGTCGTAGGCGTTCCATCGAAGACGACGTTTCCGGGCCGGAGCCCCTGCCGGCGAGTCGCGTAGGGTGGGTCAAGCCGTAGGCGCAGACCCACCATTTC
>CAYXPN010000064.1:2634-19910 GCA_964467075.1 uncultured Planctomycetaceae bacterium | reverse complement strand
CTGCTCGCTCGAAAGGTCTTGGCGTTCCTATTTTCTCGTCTGTTTCGCCTTTTCGCCTTTTCGCCTTTTCGTCCTTTCGTGCTTTCGTGCTTTCGTGGTTCCTCTGTAATGTTGGTACAGACTCAAAATCTTACTCGTTTTCTTCTCCGAGGGAGGAACGTCCGGGGCCGTTTCTCCGGCCGCGGCCTCAGCGCGCGGCCGCTTGTTTGAGCACTCGCTGCAATTCCTCCACGCTGGTCACGCCTCGGGCCACCAGCAGCACGCCCTCTTCCTGCACGGTGCGCATGCCGTCCTTGCGGGCCGCGGAGCGGAGCAGTTCGACCTTCGGTTTGGCGCCGAGCACCTGGCGCACGGTATCGCCCACGACCAGCAACTCAAACAGGGCGGTACGCCCTTTGTAGCCGATGCCCTGGCAAGCGGCACACGGCTTCTTGGGGTCGGGCTGCTGCGGGCGTCGATACAGCGACTGCACACGTCCGGCCGGAATCCCCAGTTGCTTGAGCAGCTCCGGCGGCGGGGGATAGGCCTCGCGACACTCGCTGCAAAGCTTGCGGATCAGGCGCACGAAGACCACGCCGACCGCGACCCGGGCCAGCTCGGCCGGCGGCACCCCCAGCGCCAGCACGCGCAACAGGGCCTCGGCCGCATCGTTGGCCCGAACCGTGCCGACCACCTGGCGGCCTTCGCCCGCGGCGCGGCACAGCAGGCGCACGGTCTCGGCATTGACCAGGTCGCGCACCACCACGGCGTCCGGTTCGGTGCGCAGCAGCCGGGGCAGCACGTCGGCCGGCGTGCTGCCCTCGGCCGCGTTGTAGGTGGTCACCGGGATGTTCTCCACTTCCTGGTAGCGGTGCTTCTCCTCCTCGACCGCCGCGAACTCGCGCATCAAGCGGTCCGTGTTGCGCAGCGTCACATGGGTCAAGGTGCGCAGGCCATTGGCCGGCGGGGCCGCAAACAGCAAAAAGCCCTTCTTCAGCCCCAGCAGCTCCTTGAGCTGCTCCTGGACCTTCGCGCGCATGCCCAGCTCGTCGAGCGTCTCGAAGCGGATTTTGCCCTCCTCGAACTGGACCACGGCGCGCTCGCCCGTCTTCGTGCCCTGCGTGCCGAGCGTGGCCTCGAAGCGGTTGTTTTCGTAGAGCGCGGCAAAACGGCCTTCCTGGCGGCTCTTCCGGTCCTGGGGATTCAGGCCCGCCAGCGTCTTCAGGGCCTCCAGGGCCGGATCGGCCTCCTGACGCTCGGCGTTGGGGTGCTCCAGCCACACGCCGTCGATCATGTGGCGCACCGCCACCGCCTGCTGGCCGTAGTCGAGCATGATGGCCGACGCGCGCCGCGCAAGACCCGCCGCCAGAATCTCCCGCGCCGCCAGCAACCCCGGCATCTGCCGGGCGGCCAGCAGTCGGGCGTTCTCCGCGGCCATGCTCGGACCGCCGCTGGGCAGCACTTTGACGGGCGCGCCGGCCTCGTGGGGGTCGGGACGCTCGGCCGCGATCTTGATCCCCAGCGGGGCCAGACGCTGCGAGAGCCAGTACCGCACGTGGTCCCGCGTGAGCACCCGCTGGTGCAGCATCACCTTGGAATTGCGCCAGAACACGTAGGTCATCAGCGGCGCGGCCCAGGCCGCCACCAGCAAGGGAAACCCGATCCAGAACCAGGGCAGGAACCACACCAGCAAGAACGCGCCCACCAGCGGACCGGCCACGATGGGGTTCCAGCGCTGGTAGCCCAGCTTCATCTCTTGCACGTCGCGGCTGACCCAGTCGGTCGTCCACACCCAGCCGGCAAACACCAGCCAGCAGGCCAGAATCTTGACCCAGCTCAGGTAGTAGCCCGGCCCACGCCAGGTCTTGTCGATCGGATAGGGCGGCCAGCCGGCCTCTTGGGCCCACGCCGGGGCCGCGGCGGCCAGCACCACCAGCACCACGATCGCCGCGATCAACAGCCGTCGGATCATCAGAGCATTCCCGGCTCGCTGACGTCGATACCCTTGAGTGCCATCCTGAGGGCGTCCGGGCTGGGGGCCACCTCGAACGCCGTGGCGCGGTCGATCATATCGCGCAGCACCAAATCCTTCAAACTCGTGGTGAAATCCTGCATGCTCTCTTCCTTGCCGATGCGGATGGCGTCGGGCAGCTTCTCTTCCTTTTCTTCGAGGATCAGCTTGCGCACCGTGGGGTTGAAAATCATGATCTCCACGGCCGGCACTCGGCCCACGCCCGGCTGGATCGAAGGCAGCAGCTTCTGGGCCACCACGGCCTTCATGTTGAAGGCCATGGCGTGGCGCAGGGCGGAGTGCAAGTTGCGCGGAAACAGGTCCAGGATGCGCCCGATCGTGCTGGCCGCGGTGGAGGCGTGGATGGTGCCGAACACCAGGTGGCCCGTCTCCGCGGCCCGGATGGCCGTCTCAAACGTCTCCCGGTCGCGCATCTCGCCGACCAGCATCACGTCCGGGTCTTCGCGCACCGCGTGTTTCATGCCCACGTGAAAATCCCTCACGTCCATGCCGATCTCGCGCTGGTTGATCAGGCACTTGTCTTCGGTGAACACGAACTCGATGGGGTCTTCGAGCGTGAGGATGTGCTTGCGAAAGTGGTGGTTGACCCAGTCGAGCATGGCGGCGATCGTGGTGCTCTTGCCCGAGCCGGTCACTCCCGCCAGCAAGATCATGCCCTGGTGGAACTGGCAGAGTTGCTCGATGCTCTCCGGCAGGTTGAGGGTGGCGAAGTCGGGGATCACGTTGTTCACGCGCCGGGCCACCATGCCCAGGTGTCCCATCTGCTGGAGCACGTTGACGCGGAAGCGCCACTCCGTGCCGTCCACGTCCACGATGTGGGCGAAATCCACCCCGCCCTCCTCGTCCAGCAGGCGACCGCGGCGCTCCTCCATGTTGACCAGCGGCAGCACGAGCCGGGCCATCTCCTCCGGCTCCACTGGGCCGCGATTGAGCGGGCGCAGGGTGCCGTTCACGCGCACGTAGGGCGGGCAGCGTACTTTCAGGTGCAGGTCGCTGCCTTCCAGCTTCACCAGCGCGCGAAACAGCCGGTCCACCTCCAGGTCCTGCTTCTTCTCCAGGAACCGCTCCTGGTCGCCTGCAACGACCTCGGCCATGATCTGTGTCCTTCCTGCAACGCGCCGTTGGCGCCCCCTGGTTGTGTGACGATTCAGCCGTCCGGCGGAAAAAGGTGGGCGGCGGGGCCCGCCGGGTGCCACTGCTGGCTTGTCCAGCAGTGCCGTCACATGTCGGTGGGTCTTCGCTTCGCTCGACCCACCCTACAGACTACAGACCCGCCCTGCAAACTCACAACGGCCGGGTGCCACTGCCGGCTTGTCCAGTCACATGTCGGTGGGTCTTCGCTTCGCTCGACCCACCCTACAGACCCGCCCTGCAAACTCACAACCGCACGGCAACGCCCCGCTCGCGCATCACCTGCTTGGTCTGGGCAATCGTGTATTCCCCGTAGTGGAAGATGCTGGCCGCCAGGGCCGCGTCGGCATGGCCCAAGAGCACGGCGTCGGCCAGATGGTCCGGCGCGCCCGCGCCCCCGCTGGCCACCACCGGGATCGAAACCGCGTCGGCCACCGCGCGGGTCATCTCCAGGTCGTAGCCGTCCTTGGTCCCGTCGGCGTCCATGCTGGTGAGCACAATCTCGCCGGCGCCCAGGGCCTCAACCTCGCGGGCCCAGGCCACTGCCTCGCGCCCGGTGGGCACGCGCCCGCCGTCGATGTGCACCTCCCAAAACTCCCGGCCGTTGCGCACCACGCGCTTCGGGTCGATGTTGACCACCGTACACTGGCTGCCGAAGCGCCGGGCCGCCTGGCGCACGAACTGCGGATCGCGGCAGGCCGCGGAATTGATCGACACCTTGTCGCAGCCGGCCGCCAGCAGCATGCGGATGTCCTCCAGCGTGCGGATACCGCCCCCGACGGTAAGCGGCATGAACACCACCTCCGCGGTGCGGCGGACCACGTCGAGCAGGATGTCGCGCCGCTGGTGGCTGGCCGTGATGTCCAGGAACACCAGCTCGTCGGCCCCTTCCTGCTCGTAGCGCGCAGCCACCTCCACCGGGTCACCGGCGTCCCGGAGATTGACGAAATTCGTCCCCTTGACCACCCGGCCCGCGTCCACGTCCAGACAAGGTATCACGCGTTTGGCCAGCATCGTCGCCTAAGGAGGGAAAAGGTGACCGGCACCATTTGCCTTTGGGCGGCCCGCGACCAACCTGCGGTCGGTGCCCGGCTTCGCACAAATGGTGCCGGTCACCTTTTCCTGGAATCCCGCAAAGTCATTTGGCAAGGAAAACGCCGAGCAACCACATCGGGCGGCCGCCGGGGCCGCGGCCGGGTCCCCCTCCCTGTGCCTGAAATCCTTACTCTAAACCCCCTTGTGCCGGCCGTCAACGGTCGCCGATCAGCCGAAAACAACGGGGCAACGGTGCCGCCCTGCGCACGGCCCGACGGACGGCCAGCCCGACAGCCCGGCGGCACATAGAACTTGTAAAGGTACAACTTGCCGGGGCTTCGCTTCGCTGTAAGCCCCGGCCACCCGGACCTAGGCACGGGATTGGGGATACAATTCGTTTACAAGTTCATAGCATTGCCCGACCGGCGGGGGTCGCATTATGATCGAAGAGGGAGGGCCACTGGCTTTCAGCAGCCCCGGAAACCGTGCGTCATGATTGTAGCCGCGCTCGCCAGAGCGTGGACCGAGAGGGGCACTGGCCTGCAACGGCCTGGAAACCCGCAAATCGAGGAACGCCGGTGACTGTTGCCGCTCCGCTTTTCCTGCTGGCCGCCCTGGCTGCCGCGGTGCCCGTGATCCTGCACCTGGTCAACCGCCAGAAGGCCAAGGAGCTGCCGTTTCCCACGCTGCGGTTCCTGAAGATCAGCGTGCAGAAGACCCGGCGGCGCCGGCGGATCCAGGACCTGCTGCTGATGCTCCTGCGCGCCGCGGTGCTGGTGCTGATCGCCCTGGGGCTCGCGCGACCCGCAATGACCAGCCTCTCGCGCCTGCTCGGGGGCGCAGAGAGTGCGGTGGTCATCGTGCTGGACAACTCGGCCAGCATGGGCACGATCGACGGCGAACAGATGCGCTTCGAGACCGGCCTGGCCGCGGCCCGGCAAATTCTCGACGAGCTTGACGAAGGCGACCAGGTAGGGCTGATACTGACCTGCGGGCCGCACTTCGCCGAGCTGGATCGGCTCGAGGGCACGCAGGACAAGGTGCGCCAGGTGCTGGCCCAGTGCCAGGTGAGCTACGAACGGGCCGACGTGGGCCTGAAGCTGCGGCAGGCCCAGCGCTTGCTCGACGGCTCCAAGCTGCCCAACAAGCAGGTTTTCGTGATCACCGACATGCAGGCCGTCAGTTGGCAGAACCTGCTCGGCGCCGAGGCGCGCCCGGCTGGTTCGGGCACGGACGCGGCATCCGGCGGGTCCGAGTCCTCCGCCAGCGCAACTCCGACGCCGGGGGAGTCAGCGGCTTCGACCTCTGCGCCCGGCGCTGCCGCGTCGGACAGTCCCGCGTCGGACAGTGCGGCGGGCAAGGACGCGGAGTTCTCGGCCGAGGTGCCGGTGATCGTGGTGGACTGCAACCGCGCGCCCAAGCCGGACGTGATGGTGCGCGACGTGCAGCTTTCCTCGCTGGTGCCCATCGCGGGGCTGCCGATGCGCGCGACCGCGGAGCTGGAAAACACCTCGCCGGTCGAGCAGCGCTGCCACGTGGAGCTGCACGTGGACGGATCGAAGGAGGCGTCGAGCCCGGCGCTGAGCATTGTTGCGGGCCGGCGCGTGGCCCATCAGTTCGAGTTCGTGCTGCGCCGCGGCGGGCTACACAAGGGCGAAGTGCGCCTGGTGGGCGAGGACGGACTGAGGCTGGACGACCGCCGCTTCTTTGCCATGGAAGTGGACCAGGACATCCCCGTGGCCGTGGTCAAGGCCCGGCGCCACGAAATCCCTTACCTGGAAGATGCCTTCTACCTGGAACGGGCCCTCTCGCCTGCGCAGGAAGAAAGCTGGGCCATCCGCACCACCGCCCTGGTGGCCGACGATCTGCTTCGCGAGCCGCTGGCGGACTATCGGGTGGTCTATTGCGTGAATCTGCCTGCGCTGGGGGCCGAGGCGGCACGGCGACTGGCCGACTATGTGGATGCCGGCGGCAACGTGGTTTGGGTCTGCGGCGACAACGTCGATCCGGACGCCTACAACCAGATGAACCAGCAGGTGGACGGCCGGCTGTTGCCCGCCACGCTGCTCGACGTGCGCGCGCCGGGCCCGGAGGGCCAGCGCGATAGCTGGCAGATCACCTATTTGGACAAGGAACACCCGGCCTTGGGCCACCTGGTCGAGCCGCCCTCACTCTACCAGTCGGTGCTGGTCTATCGGCAGGTGCGCGTGGCCGCCGAGGCGGCCGAAGGCGTGCGCGTGCTGGCACGCGTGGACGACGGCGAGCCGCTGCTGGTCGAGCGCCCGCAGGGCAACGGCAAGCTGCTCTGGCTGGGCACCAGCGCGCACGTGGGCTGGACGAATCTGCCGCTCAGGCCCGTGTTCCTGCCGCTGGTGGCCCGGCTGAGCTTCACGCTGGCCGAAACCGAGCAGACCCGGCGCGAGGTGTTCGCCGGCGCGCCGATCGTGCTCTCGCTGTCCGACGAAGTGCGCCCGGTGGGCGTGGAAATCCTGCCGCCCACAGGCGAGACCATCCGCCGCAAGAGCGAGCCGGTGCCCGGCGGCCGCGGCCAGGGCTTTCGTTTCGCCGATACCCACCAAGTGGGCGTCTATGCGGTGCGCCTGATCGATGCCCTGCGCCCCGGCCGGTTCGCCTGGTCGGTCAATTTCGATCCGCAGGAGGCAAGCACCCAGACCATCAGCCGCGAAGAGCTCCAGGCCGCGCTCAAGCCCGCGCCGGTCATCTTCGCCGAAGACCCCAACGACCTGAGCGGCACGTTCCGGCTGCTGCGCGAAGGGCGCAGCCTGTGGGGGCTGCTCTTGACCGCGGTGCTGATCGCCCTGGTGTTCGAGACGTTCGTGGCCAACCGCTTCAGCCCGAAGGTCGAGGAAACGGCCAGACCCGGCACCCCACGCGCCGTGCGCCCGGTCCCACCTGCGGCACCCACGCCCACTTGAGCCCGCGGGTGGGTGGCACGCCCTGACAGGGCGTGGCCGGGGGCTTCCCTTCTCCCGCTTGCGGGAGAGGCACCCAGAGGGTACCCGGGGGTGAGGGCGGTTGAAAGCACCGGGTGGCACGGGTGGCTTGTCCACCCGTGCTTGCTCGCTTCGAATTCATGGGCTGCGGCACTGCTGGACAAGCCAGCAGTGGCACCCGACGCTGACGGGGCGAGCGAACGGGGTCGGGAGTCTTTTTCGGGCTATGGTTCTCTCCGTGTGGGACGGCTTTTGACCGAAAAAGACTCCCGACCCCCTTTTGGCCAAAGCGGCCACCCTCCCGAGATCGGCAGGGCGTCGGACAAACCAGCTTCCCCTCTTCCGCCCGCGCCCCCTACGGCATCAGGATGCCGGGCATCCGGCGAAACAGCGTGCCGGTCTTGAAGCGGCGGTCGAGCTCCGCGGCGCGCGTGCGCAGCTCGGTCCGGCTCAGGCGCTGGCCGGCCGGGCTGCCCACCAGCACCATGTTGCCCGTGCCCACGCGGAAGGCGTACACCTGGGCGAAGGCCTGGCGCACCGTCTCGATGTCCTCGCGCAGGTCGGGGTGCTGGTTGAGATTGAAGACCACCACGCCGCCCGGTCTGAGTTTCTGCTGCAGCACCTGGTAGAAGCGCACCGTCTTCAGTCGCAGGGGCATGCCCGTCTCGTCGGTTTGATCGCTCGGTTTGAGAAAGGCATCCAGGTAGATCACGTCGTAGCGCGTTTGCGTGCGCCCAAGGAACTCGAATCCGTCCTCCGTGACAATGTTGAGACCGTCTCCGGGCCGGATGCCGAAATAGTCCTGGGCAATCTTGACCACGGCCGGGTCGATCTCCACGGCGTCGATTTGCACCTGGGGATCGTGGTGGCGCACAAAGTGGACCATGGCCCCGCCGCCCAGGCCCACGAGCAACACGCGCTCGGGCTGCGGCTGGAAGAAATAGCTGGCAAACATCGTCTGGGTATAGGGCACGAGCAGCTCGAAGGGGCGCCGGAGATCGACCTGCGATTCGACGGCTTCCACCCCACCCACGCGCACGAACACCAGCGTGCGGATGCTGCCCCGGCGGCGCAGGCGGATATGGGAATACTCGGACTGGATGTCCAGTTCCACGGCGCCCAGCGTGCTCGGCGGCTGGGCCACCACCCGCGCAGGCCAGAAACCCGACAGGGCCCAGCAGCACGCGGCCGCGATCACCAGGGCCACGCCGGTCGGCACAGCGCGCCGCGGCCGGACACTCGAAAGCCGCAACGGTCCGATCGAAGGCATGGAAGGGGCCTCTGCTGCTGTGAGCCAATTTGAACGTGTCCGTCAATCGGGTGTGCCACTGCTTCGCCGGGTGCCACTGCTGGCTTGCCCAGCAGTGTATGGTCGGCCAAAAGGGGGCCGGGAGTCTTTTTCGGTCAAAAGCCGTCCCACACGGAGAGAACCATAGCCCGAAAAAGACTCCCGACCCCGTTCGCTCGCCCTCTACTTCGCTAAATCGACAGGTTCGTCAGCTCCCGGTTCTGGCCGAAATCGCCAATCACGGGCAATTGCGCGCCGGCTGAACCCGCGGCTCACGCCGCGGGCTCGCCATCGCGTGCCAATTGAGTCCCGGGGTTCATTCCCGGGGAATTCCGCGGAATCGCCCTTCTGCGCACCCTTCGTAGTCTATCCCACCGGCGGCGGAGGAGGCGTGGGCGGAGGCGTCGGGCCGGGAGGCGGCGTGGGATTGCCCGACCTCGGCGGCGTGGGCTGCACGGGTGTCGGCCGCGGATGGGGTTGGGAGACTGGTGCCGGCTGGGGCAAACGTTGCGGCTGAGGCGGTGCTGCCGGGGCCGGCCCCGCGCCGGACGGAGCGCCTGCCGGAGTGGCCGCCTGCGTCTGCGGCGCTGCCTTGCCCACCCGTCTTCGTTTGCCCGAGGCAATCGTCTCGCCATACGTCGGCTCCGGCACGGTCTCCAGCAGCTTCTCGATCACCTGCTCGGTGTCGATCCCTTCGGCGTCGGCGTTGAAGTTGGTGAAGATGCGATGCCGCAGCACCGGAAAGGCCAGGGCCCGAACGTCGTCGGCCGTGACCGCAAACCGGCCGTGCAGCACCGCCCGAGCCTTGGCCCCCAGCGTCAAGTACTGCGCGGCCCGCGGCCCCGCGCCCCAGGCCAGCCAGTTTTTCACAAAGTCCGGGCTGGGCGGCTCCTTGGGCCGGGTGGCGCGGGCCAGGTCCACCGCATAATCGATCATGTGCTGGCTGGCCGGCACCTGGCGCACAAGCTGCTGCACCCAAAGGATGTCCTGGCCGTGCAGCACCGGGCGCACCTCGTGTTGCACGCTCTGGGTGGTGGCCATCACGATCTGGCGCTCCTCGGACCGCGTGGGATAGCCGATGTTGATCGAGAGCATGAAGCGATCCAACTGGGCCTCGGGCAGCGGATAGGTTCCCTCCTGTTCGATCGGGTTCTGGGTGGCCATCACAAAAAACGGCGGTTCGAGCTTGTAGGTCTGTCCCGCGGCCGTGACCTCGTATTCCTGCATGGCCTGCAACAACGCGGCCTGCGTTTTGGGCGGGGTGCGGTTGATCTCGTCGGCCAGCACGATGTTGGCAAACACCGGCCCTTTGATAAACCGGAAATTGCGCTGCCCGGTGGCCGGGTCCTGGTCGATGATCTCCGTGCCCGTGATGTCGCTGGGCATCAGGTCGGGCGTGAACTGGATGCGGCTGAACCGCATACGCAGGGCCTTGGCCAGCGTGGCCACCGTGAGCGTCTTGGCCAGCCCCGGCACCCCGATCGTCAGACAGTGCCCGCGCGCAAACAGACAGATGAGCATCTGCTCGATCATCTCGTCCTGGCCGATGATCACCTTGTGGATTTCGCTGACCAGGGCGTCGCGCGCCTGGGCGATCCGCCGGACTGCTTCCTCAGGGCTGAGTTGGGTGGTCGCTGCGGACATGGTCACTCCTGCTCCTCTCTGTCCCCCCACATACCGCGGGCCGAGCCCGCACAAGAAAGCCGCATCCTCTTTACCATACTTGACACGGGACGTTCGATCAACGCCGGGTGGCGGCCATCCGCCGTGTCGCGGTGGGTCTCGCTTTTCGCTCGACCCACCCTACGAGACCTGACACGGGCCGTTCGATCAACGCCGCCCGGCGGGCATCCGCCGTGTCGGGGCGGGAATAGGCCCGAGCCGTTCCGCGTAATACAATGGAATTGGTGTCATTTCAGCCGTCCGAAGCGGAGGTTTGCCCGATGCGTTCCATCCCCCAGACTGTACTCCAGACCGCAACTCGAAAGCCGCCCTCCCTCGCGCTGCTCTTGCTGGCCGCGCTTGTAATCGCTGGCGGCAGCCGGGACGCTTCGGCCCAGACGTTTCGCCAGGCCGGCACGGAATTCCAGGCCATGCGCCTGGTGAGCATCGCTTCCGAGGAGCTGAAGCCCGTGATGGTGGTCGAGTTCCTCCACCACGGCCAGCTCAACGCCCAGGGGACCAATCTGCTCATTACGGCGCGCACCCGCCAGCACGTGCCGGTGCGCGTCTTGCAGCTCGGCCCGGGCGATTTCTGCCGGCTGGCCTTTCAGACGATTGCCGGCCAGAGGGAATACGAGGTCTACTACGGCGGCGAGCCGCCCACTGAACCCGCCCCGGCCTGGACCAATCAGGACGGGCTGCTGCTGGAGACGCGCCGCTGGAAGGACTGCAACCTGGACAGCCTGGACTCGGTGCGCCGGGCGTTCGAGCAGGCCGAACCCATCGGGGCCGACTACGTGGACGCGGTGTTCCATGCCTGCAATCCGTTTTCGCTCAAGGACGAGCCCTTTCTGAGTCGCTACCGCGGGCGCATCCAGATCGAGCGTGCCGGGCGCTACGGGTTCTTCACCTCCAGCCGCGATGCCAGCTTCCTGCTGATCGACGGCCAACAGGTGGTCGCCGCGTCGGGGCGCCACGGGCCCACGCGCCGGGCCCGGCCCGAGACACTTGGCAGTGTGCAGCTTTCGGCCGGTGCCCACCTGTTCGAATACTACCACGCCGCGGCCGGGTCCGAAGCCGTGATGGCCGCGGCCTGGACCGAAGACCCGGCTGCTGAAAAACCGCAGCCCAAGCGCATCCCGCCCGAGTTGTTGCGCACTGCATCGATCGGCCGCGCCGCGGCCGGGCTGGTGACCCGGCGCGATGTGCGCCTGGTGCCCGACTTCCGGTTCACCATCGCGGGCGACGTGCCGTTGCCTGGGGAACCGCTGCCCTTGGTCGGTGTGGGTTTTCGCAATCTGTCGGCCCCGGCTCTGACCATGCGAGGTCGCGTCAACTGGGATTTCGGCGACGGCCAGACGAGCAGCCAGTTGCACGTGGACCACGTGTACCTGCGCCCGGGGCTGTATCAGGTCACGCTCTCGGTGGACCCCGCCGCGGGCCGGCAAGTGGTCACCACCAGCCGGATCTACGTAGATCGCCCGCGATTGACGCGCAAGGACGAAGAGAAGTTCCACGACCTGGACCAATACCTGCCGGTGCTCAGAACCTACGATCCGACCAGGCTCGACGCTGTTTCGCTCCGCCAGTTGATCCGTGCCTATGAGACCAAGGCCGACGCGCTGTTGGACGAGGCGCTCGCCGAGGATGCCGGCACGGACGAGACGGGCGGCCAGGGCGACACAAACGCCGGCGCGCGCCCCGGCGCAGGTGCCCGGCTGGTGCGCCCGCGCGCCGGCGCACGCGCAGACTTGCTGGCCGAGTCGCGCGAGTACGTGGCCCTGGCCGTGGCCGCCGGCAAGGCCGCACTGACCAGCCCGGTTGCGGCCGAGGGCGAAGATGCGCTGTGGGGCATCGCCGAGTTGACCGGCCCCATGGCCCGGGATCGGCTGGGCGACAGCCAGGCTGCGCTGGCCATCTGGCGCGGGGCAGCCGAGCGCACTGCCGGACCCGAGCGCAAGGCCGCCTGCCTGGCCCGGGCCGCGGATATCGCGGTCAACGATCTGCTGGACCGGGCCGCGGCCAAGGCGCTGCTCGACGAGGCCCAAACATTGCTCGGCCAGGCGCGCACCGGCGCGGAGGCCGCTCAGTTGCAGCGTGTCTGGGGCGACTACTACGCGCTGGCCGGCGACGGCGAGGCGGCGCGCAAGGCCTATGCCCAAGCGGCCACGCTGCACCGCTCGGCCCAGGGTTATGTCGAGCGCACCGCCTGGGAGGGTGCCCATACGCGCAGCACCGAGGAGTTTCTCAAAGAGGGCCATCTGGACCGCGCGGCCGCAGAAATCCATCTCTGGCAGCGCGAATTCCCCGACGCGCGCATCGACGGCTATCTGACGCTCATGTACACCCGCTATTGGGCGACCCGAGGGATGTACGATCAGGCCGTGGCCCAGGCCGAACAGCTCCAGACGGTCAATCCCGATTCGCCCTATGTGGACCGGGTGCTGTGGCTGGCGGCCGAGTGTGAGCTTGGGCGCGGGCGCAAGGACCGGGCTTTGGCCACGCTGCACTCGATCCTGACCGGCTATCCGGGCAGCCCGCTCGTGCCGCAGGTGAAACAGCGCATCGCCGAGCTGGAGGCGGAGGGCTCCCCGCCGGCCGGTGCGCCCGGTTCGTAGGCTGCATGCACAAACCCAAGCAGTGCCTGAAAGTAATCCGGAGTATTCAACCATGTCTGCAATCCGTCTGGCGGCTATCGGTTGTTTGTGGCCGGCGATCGCCTTTTCGGTGACGGCCCCCGCCGCCGCGGCCACGCTCACCGTCGAGATCGAGGGCGCCCAGCAGGTCACCCTGGTCGGCGCGCTGGAGCGCTGGGACCAGGACGGCAACCATCGGCGCCCACCCGATCCCAAGGCCAAGATCGACGCCCCTGACGTGGACCACAGGGCGCAACCCGCGGGCGACGGGCGCTGGGTGTTCCACGACCTGCCCGCGGGCACCTACGACCTGGTGATCCTGGCCCAGCCGCGCCTGCGTGTGGAGGGCTTCACGTTTGTGCCGGTGCTGGAGTTCGATCCTTTCTTCCCGCCCGACGCCACCACCGACGCCGAGACGCGCCAGTTCATCGTCAACCACATCAAGCAGTCGCGCCATTTCGAAAACAAGGTGGAGCCGCTCTACCTGGGCGGCGACAAGCAGGCCGTGCGCGTGCTGGTGATGCTCATCCGCGACCAGCCGACCAGCTACACCCCGGGGCTGGGCACCATCCGCCATGAGGTCTGGCAATACACCTGGCGCTACGGCGGCTGGGAAAAAGAGAAACGCACCAAGGTGCTCGACCGCGTGCTGCTGCCCGTGGCCGAGCTGCGCCAGTGGACCTGGCTGTGGGAGCCGAAGCTGGGCGGGGTGAAAGTGGGCGCCGAGCCGGTTTCGATCCGCTACACACTGCCCCAGCCCGACGGCCCGCGAGAACTCGAGGGGCTTTACCCGTATTGACCGATCGCAATAGACCGCCGCTGCGGCGCCGCCTGACTCATAAGGAACCTGCCATGGAAACGGTCGAAGGCCGCACCTTCGAGAACGAGCGCGTCATACTCGACGGGCGCAAGTTCGTGCGTTGCGCGTTCACCGGCTGTACGCTGGTCTACACGGGCACGGAGAGCCTGGGGCTGGAAGGCTGCACGATGAACAGTTGCAACTGGAGCTTCGAAGGGCCGGCCGGCAACACGCTGGAGTTCATGCGGGCCATCTACCACAACCTGGGCGAGGCAGGCCGGTTGATTATCGAGACCACCTTCGAAAACATCCGCCGCCTGCCCGAGCCGCCCGAGCAGCAGTAAAGGCGCCCGCAAGGCCCGGAAGTCGTTGTGCATCTCCACAAGGCCGTGGCGCGCAATTGCTCGGGCCAGCATTTCGGGCTAGAATGCAGCGGCGACTCGGGCACACTGGATTGCCGGCGCCCATTGTTTTCCTCGCGTGCTCGCGTCCCCAGTTGATGGAGCACTCGCCATGCAATGCAACCCATGGCTTCGAGCGCGGACCAGGATGGTAAGAACTCGTAAGCGTATTACTTGCCGGGGCTTCGCTTGGCTCCAGCCCCGGCCACCCGAGTCTGGGCACGGGATTGGGAAAGCGGTTCTCTCACACGTTCCAACTTCGGCCCTGCTGTCTCTTTGGCTGGCACTCGCCTGGATAACCATACTGGCAGCGCCGGCCGAGTGCCAAGCCGAGTTGCCCGAGAACCTGGCGGCCAAGGCGCGCGTCTCGGCCAGTTCCGAATACAGCGACCAGTATCTTGCCCGATTCGCCGTGGACGGGCGCATTCCGCCGGCCGGCAGCCAGGCCGCGGACCGCGGCACAGCCTGGTGTGTGCGCAAGGAGCAGTCGGGCGACCAAGGCGAGTTGCGCTTCGAATGGGACAAGCCGGTGGAGGTTGCGGAGCTGGTCTATTTCGGGCGCACGGCCTGGTATATGACCGAATGCTGGAAGGACTTCGAGGTCTACGTTGACGAAGCCGAGCAGCCGGTGGTGCGGGGCACTTTCCGCATGATCCACGGCCCGCAGCGCGTGGCCCTGCCGCGCCAGCAAGTGCGCCGACTTACGATCCGCTTCCTGAATTCCTACGGGGGGCCGAATCCCGGCGCGGCCGAGATGGCCCTGTTCGCCCAGAGCCCGCACGACGAGGACCTGGCCGCATGGGAGCGCGCCGCCACGCTCAAGGTGGCGGCCGCACGGCCGGCCCAGGGCGAGCAGGCAACGCCACCGCGCGTGGACGCGGTGGACCGCGACCGACTCCGGGCCTTGATCGAGCGGCTGCACGAGCTGCACGCTGCGGGCTATCCCCAGGCAGCAGAGCACCTTGCGCGGCTCGACAAGCTGGCCAACGATGCGCCGGAGCTGGTTGAGCTCCAGCGCGAAGTGCTCTTGTTCGACGTGGACCGCTTGCTGGTGATCAAGCGCCACGAGATCAACGCCTCGCACGTCTATACTTATCACTACGAAGGCCAGCGCGACGGCGGCGGACTGTACGTGTTCTCGGCACACGAGCCCGACCAGGCGCCCGTGGAACTGGTCGCCTCGCCCGACGGCCAGATTCTCGATTGCGAGCTCTCGTGGGACGGGCGCAAGGTGCTCTTTAGTTGGCGGCGCGGCCCGGGCGAAGGCTATCACCTCTGGACCGTGGACATCGACGGAGAGAACCTCAAACAGCTCACCGACGGCCCGTGGCACGACTACAACGGCTGCTGGCTGCCCGACGGCCACATCGCTTTCTTGAGCACGCGCCGGCCGCAGTTCGCCTATTGCTGGCACGCGCCGGTGGGTGTGTTGCACCGCATGAATGCCGACGGCACCGGCGTCAGATGTCTCTCGGCCAATTATCTCAACGACTTCACGCCCGCGGTGCTCGACGACGGGCGCATCATCTACAGCCGCTGGGAGTATGTGGATCGGCCGGCCATCCCCATCCAGAGCCTCTGGACGCTCAATCCCGACGGCACCGGGCTATCGGTCTATTTCGGCAATCGCGTGCTCTCGCCCGGCACCTTCATGGAAGCCCGATCCGTGCCCGGCACCGAACTGATCATCTGCACCATGACCGGACACAACGGCCCCACGCGCGGCGCCATCGGGCTTATCGACCGCCGCCGGGGGCTCAACGCCCAGGAGGCCATCACCAATCTCACGCCCGACACGCCCGTGCCCCGCGTGGACCAGGGCACCGGCAACACCTCGGGCAGCAAGCTCTACAGCTCGCCCGTGCCGCTGGACTCCGCGCGATTCCTCATGTCGGCGCGCGGCCCGGTGCTGGTTCGCGACCTGGCGGGCGACTGCTGTGCCACGGTGTTGCCTGCGCCGGCCGACGGCATGCAGCACTTCGCGGCCCAGCCGGTGCGCGCGCGGCGCCGACCGCCGGTGATCCCCTCCATGTTGCCCGACGAGCCGGAGGGCAACGACGCGGTGGTCTATCTCCAGGACGTGTACAACGGGCTGGAGCCCTATGTGGAGCGCGGCGAAGTCAAGACCCTGCGCGTGGTGCGCGAGCTGCACAAGCCGCTGCGCATCGACCCGGCCCTGCGCGCGTTCGGCTTCCAGTTCCCGGTGATCTCCTGCGGGGCTACGTATGCGGGCAAAGAGGTGTTGGGCGAGGTGCCGGTCGAGCCGGACGGCTCGGCCTGTTTCCGGGTGCCCGCCGGTGTGCCGGTCTATTTCATGGTCCTGGACGCCGAGGGGCGCGCGTTGCAGCGCATGCGCAGCTTCACCCATTTCATGCCCGGCGAGGTGCAGGGCTGCATCGGCTGCCACGAGCACCGGCTGCACGGATCGCCCGTGCGCCTGGCGAGTGGCTATTTGCGCGAGCCGGAGCAGCTTGCGCCGCCGGCGTGGGGCACGGGCGGATTTGACTACGCGCGGATCGTCCAGCCGGTGTTGGATCGCTACTGTGCGGACTGTCATACTCCGCCGGAGCCTGAGGGTAGGGTGGACCTAAGCGGCGACAAGACCGATTTCTTCAACGTCTCCTACGACGTGCTGGCCCGCGAACACCAGGGGCCGGCCGGCACGCGCTTCGTCAACTGGATTCCCACCTACAACGGCCAGGAACAGAACATCCTCGAAGTGCGCCCCAAGGCCTGGGGCTCACCGCGCAGTCTGCTGGCCGAGCTGGTGCGCTCGGGCCACAGGGACGCCGAGGGCAATGCCCGCGTGCAGATGGACGCGGCCAGCCGGCGGCGCGTGTTCGCCTGGATCGACCTGAACGTGCCCTACTACGGCACCAGCGAGACCGCTTATCCGGAGATGCCCGGCTGCCGGCAGCTTGTCCCCTCCGAGCTGGAGCGCGTGCTGGGCGAGGTGGCCCAGCGGCGCTGCGCCGAGTGTCATGACGGGGGAAATATCCCGCGCCGCGAGTGGCTGCGCATCACCAGGCCCGAACTGAATCCGTTCCTGCTCGCCCCGCTCTCCCGCGAGGCAGGCGGCACCCAGCGCTGCGCCCGGGCCGTGTTCCAGGACATCCGCGACCCGGATTACCAGGCGATCCTCGCCACTTTCGAGCCGATCAGCCGGATGTTGGCCGAGCGCCCGCGCATGGACATGCCCGGGGCCCAGCCGTCGTGTGAAGTGAGCCGGAGTTGCCAGTGAGGTAGGGTGGGTCAAGCGCAGCGCAGACCCACCGACAGAAGCGCCGAGAAGGCAAGCTATCCCGGTAGGGTGGGTCAAGCGCAGCGCAGACCCACCGACAGAAGCGCCGAGAAGGCAA
>CAYXPN010000064.1:0-2534 GCA_964467075.1 uncultured Planctomycetaceae bacterium | reverse complement strand
TCGAGCCGATCAGCCGGATGCTGGCCGAGCGCCCGCGCATGGACATGCCCGGGGCCCAGCCGTCGTGTGAAGTGAGCCGGAGTTGCCAGTAGACTGCGAGCATGTGCGAATTGTTGCCGGATGAGCAAACCGTCGATCTGTGGTACGTCGTGCCGGAAACGGTCCACGACGCCGCGCTCCTGGAGCGCTACGCCGGGCTGCTCTCGGCCGAAGAACGCCGGCGCCACGCCCGCTTCGCCTTTGCCCGCGACCGCCACCGATTCCTGGTCAGCCGGGCCTTGTTGCGCAGCGTGCTCTCGCACTACGCAGCGGTCGAGCCGCACACCTGGGTCTTCCGCGCCGGCGCGTTCGGCAAGCCCGAACTGGCCGGGCCGGCTGCCGGGCCGCGGGCATTCAATCTCTCGCACACGCAGGGGCTGGTCGTCTGCGCGGTGGCGCGCGCCGGGCAGCTCGGTGTGGACGCCGAATGGATCGACCCGCCGCGGGCCCGGCTGGAGCTGGCCCGCCGCTATTTCGCCCCTGAGGAGACCGCGCTCTTGGAAGCCGCGGACGAGACGTGCCGCGCGCAGTTGTTCTTCCGGCTCTGGACGCTCAAAGAAGCATTCTTGAAGGCGCGCGGCACGGGTCTGTCAACCGGCCTGGACAGCTTTGCCATCGCGCTTTCCGATGCCCAGCGCCCGCAAGTCACGTTCCGGCGCCCGCTCGCCGGGCAAGCGGCCGACGAGCCGGCCTGCTGGCAGTTTGCCGAGATTCATCTTGCCCGACAACACCAGGTGGGCGTGGCGCTGGGCACCGCGGGCGATGCAGGTTTGAGGATCGTGCTGCGCCGCTGTGTGCCCCTGCAACAGGCCGATCCGCCGCAAGCGCTGCCGGCCAATGCCTGCCAGCGCTGGGAGGTGTGAGCCACGTAGGGTGGGACACGTAGGGTGGGACACGTAGGGTGGGTCAAGCCGAAGGCGCAGACCCACCAACCCAACGGCACAACGAGCGGTAGAACTTGCCGGTGGGTCTCGCTTTTTGCTCGACCCACCCTACAAGCTGGTAGCCCAATTCACCGGGCGTTTCAACCCGTCCCGCCCGCTCAGTCCACGCCCGGCAGCGCGGCGATGGCCGTTTCCAGCTCCTCGGCCGGGCAGTCCACGTCGTCCACGCGCTCGGCAAAGAACTCGTCGTAGCAACCAAGCTCGCACAGCCCGTGCCCGCTTAAGCAGAACACGATGCACTCCTCGCGGCCGGTCTCCCGGCAGCGCACCGCCTCCTCGACCGCGGCACGGATCGTGTATGACGACTCCACGGCCGGCACGATGCCTTCGGTGGCGGCGAACAGCCGGGCTGCCTCGAAGCACTCGATCTGGTGATAGGCCCTCGGCTCGATCAGCCCCAAGCGCACGGCCAGGCTCACCAGCGGCGCCATGCCGTGGTATCTCAGCCCGCCGGCCTGGATGCGCGGGGGCACGAACGTGTGGCCCAAGGTGTACATCTTCCTGAGCGGTGTCAGGGCCGTGGTGTCGCCGTGGTCGTAGCGATACTCGCCTCGGCTCAGCGTGGGACACGCCCGAGGTTCGGCCGCCACCAGGCGCAACTCGCGCCCCTGGAGCTTTTCGGGCAAGTAGGGAAACGTCAGTCCGGCCAGGTTGCTCCCACCGCCGGCGCAGCCGATCAACACCTCGGGCCGGTCGCCGGCCAACTCCATCTGGCGCTGCGTCTCCAAGCCGATCACGGTCTGGTGCAGCAGCACGTGGTTGAGCACACTGCCCATGGCGTACTTGGTCTCGGGCGAACGGCTGGCTGCTTCCACGGCCTCGCCGATGGCGATGCCCAGACTGCCCGGGCAATCCGGGTCTTGGGCCAGCACGCGGCGGCCGGCCTCGGTATGACTGGACGGGCTGGCCACCACCCGGGCCCCCCAAAGCCGCATCATCGACGCCCGGTAGGGACGCTGCTCATAGCTCAGCCGGACCATGAACACCTGGCACTTCAAGCCGAACAGCGAACAGGCCAGCGCCAGCGAACAGCCCCACTGGCCTGCGCCCGTTTCGGTGGTCACGCGCTGGACGCCTTCCTGCCGGCAGTAGTAGGCCTGGGCCACTGCGGTGTTTGGCTTGTGACTGCCCGGCGGAGAGCAACTCTCGTTCTTGAAATAGATTCGCGCCGGGGTTTTCAGCTCGCGTTCCAGGCCGCGCGCGCGAACCAGGGGCGTGGGGCGCCACAGGGCCAGCGCCTCGCGCACGCCGTCGGGAATCTCCACCCAGCGCTGGCCGGTCAACTCTTGTTCGACCAGGGCGCGGGGGAAGACCGCGGTGAGCTTATCCACACCCAACGGCTCGTGCGTCAGCGGATCGAGCGGAGGCGGCAGTTGCTCGGGCAGATCGGGCGCCACGTTGTACCATGCCTGGGGCTGCTCGCGCTGGTCGAGCAGGATGCGTCGGTTTTCCATGCAATGGTCCTGCCAGGGGTCTTGCCGGACTCGTGTGGCCTGAATCACCGTGCGCAATTCGTGGGCGCCACTGTTTCGCGCCATCCTCGGAGGGGCC
>CAYXPN010000063.1:16205-20147 GCA_964467075.1 uncultured Planctomycetaceae bacterium | reverse complement strand
CATGCCGCCCATACCGCCCATGCCACCCATGCCCATGCCACCCATGCCCATGCCGCCCATGCCGCCCATGCCGCCGCCCATGCCGCCCATGCCCATGCCCATACCGATGCCGCCCATGCCGCCGCCGAGGCCCCCGAAGCCGCCGGCGAACGCCGCGTTTTCGATGGGCAGCACCAGGTCGGCCACCGGATAGACCTTGGTGGCCAGGTACTGCTCGGTTTTTTCGGGCGTGGTGATCAGCAGCACCTCGTCCTTGATCATGTAGGTCAAGTTGAGGTCACGCAGGATCAGGCGCAAGGCCGAACGCAGCGAAATGCCCTTGAGGCTCTTGGTGACCAACTCCCGGTCGGCGTCGACCATGGCGTCTTGCAGCGCCTTTTCGTCGAGCTCGATCTCGATGCCGTGCAAGTCCTCGAGGTAGTTGATCACTTCGCTCAGGGGCACGCCGGGGAACTCCACCTCGGTGGGCGAGCGCAGGGCCTCCTCGATCCGCTTCTCCGCGGGATTGCGCTCGGCCACGTCCATCGAGCGATAGCGCGGCACGCGGCGGGCAGTGATCTCCTGCCACACCTCGGCCGGCGGATAGACGATCGGCGGCTCGTCCGGGAACGGCACGTGGGATTTCTCGACCTGGTAGAGCGTATCGACCACCGCCTTCTGCCGGGCCACGCGCAGGGCCATCGCATCGGTGTAGTAGCCCACCGTGCGCGCGTGCAAAGTGGCCAACACGGGCACCGGGTTGTCGGGGGCCATGGCCTGGGCCTCGGCCGCGGCGGCCTCTTCGGCCAGAACGTATCGCCCCTCGTCCATCAGCGAGTTGAACCGTTCCATCAACTGGCGCAGCTTCTCCTGATCGCGCAGCAGGTTCTCGGCCTGGATTTGCCGCTCCTTGGCCGCGGCGATCGCTTCGTATCTCCGTTGCAGATCCCGCTCCCGCCACGCCTGGCGCCGTTCGGCCTCGCGGATGGCGGCCTGGAGCTGGTCGATCAACTGGTCGCGCACCCCGGGATCCAGCTCCGCGGCCTGGCGCACGTGCTCCAGCTTCAGTTTCAGGTTCTGGGCCGCCCCTGCCGGGTCGGTGCCCATCTGGTGCCGTGCCTGGTTGATCGCGTCGATCACTTCCGTCTGGATCACCTGCTTGATCAAGTTGCGGTCGTGCTGGAAGGCCTGGGCAAACGCGCCCGGCGCGCCGAATTCCCCTTCCACGCCCGGCCCGATCAGCGTCAAATCTCCATCTGCCGGCCCCACGGCTGCGCCGGGCAGCAAGGCCCCGCCGCCCTCGGGCTCACTGCCGCCGGCCCGACGCTGCGCCACCTCGGCTTGCACCCGCTTGGCCACGGCGTCCTGGGGATTGCCTTTCAGGGCCTGGGCGGCCAGGCGTTCGGCCGCATCCAGGTTGTTCGCGGCCAGGGCCTCTTGGGCCAGTTCGGCCAGATTAAAGGCCCCCATGTTGACCAACTGTCGGGCAGCGGCCAGGCTCTCGGAGCCGACCAGCGGCAGGCTCGCGCCACCATCCACGCGCGCCCGCTGGACGATGTCGGCCAGATAAGCGTTCTCTGGGGCCGACGATTTGGGCGTGGCGCTGAGCGAGAGGGTCTCGGCCCCGGCCGACGACTGCAGCGTCATTTGGACCTCAAGCGGCCCGGCCGGTTGATCCTTGAGTATTCCCACCACCACGCTGTCGCGATCCGCACGCAACGGCGGCGGCGACTCGGGATAGACCTCCGCCACCGCAGCCGGCCAATCCACCTGGGCCGGCCAGGAAACAGGGGTGATCGCCGCGGCCGCGGCCTTTGCGCCGGCTTGCCGGCCGTCGAGTTCGGCCCGGTCCGCAATCACCACACCACCGGTTCGTCCCGCCAGGGCGCCGAGAAGCTGGCTTTCGACCTCGGGGCCGATCGCATAGCTGACCACGGGAATGCGATGGGCCACCAGCGTGCCGGCCAGCTCGCCGAACTGCCGGCTCTCGAGCAGGTTTGCCCTGCTCATCCCGTCGCCGATATAGACCAGCACGCGCGCGCTGGTCGAATCGGGATCGAACGCCTGGACCGCACTGCCAAGAGCCTTCTCCATGTCGGTCGAACCCAGCGGGGCCCGCGCATTGAGCTTCCGAACCGCGGCGTCCATGGCAGCGCCTGTGGGGCCGACAAATCCGTCGCTCATGGGCACCGCGCGCAGGTCGCATGCCATCAGGTGGACGCGGTCGTTGGGACCCAAACCGGCGCAAAGCCCTTGGAGTGCTTCCAACGCCTTCTGGCGGAACCGGCCCGCCTGGCTGGCCGAGGTGTCCAGCAACACGACCACGTCCCGAGCCGGCGCGGACGCCGTGGGCTCCGCCTTGAGTGGCAAGGCGAAGTAAGTCGTCCCGTCAGGCGCAGCGAACGTTTCCAGCAGAGTGCCGTCCGGCTCAGCAGCGAACACGTCGCCCGCCAGGCCGATTGCCAGACCAACCGCCGTCACGCAAGCGAGCAGCCGAAAGCCTTTCGAGATGAGACATTGCTTGAACATGTCGAGTCTCCAACACGAAAAGTACACTGCGCCCTTCCCCTTGCCGACCGCCGCGTTCCGAACCGGCGGCCCGGGCAGGCGTCCTGGTCGGGTCAGCACAAACAGACTCTTTACGCCTCGTGCACACGCGCTCACGGCAGACACCTCCGGCGCCCGCCCAGCGGTTGGCCGCGGCAGCACCAGCTTGCCTGCGGTCTGCACAACTTCCACGCAGGCCCATGGAATAGACCGACCTTCATTCTAGTCGTAATTGTTCGCTTTTTCCAAGCAAAAAACCACGATCGGTCGCCAAACTCGGGCCGGCAAGACCGTCATTTCCGTCCCAGGTTCGGCGGGTCGGACCGCGCGGACTTCGAGCCCTGGGGTCGTTTTTCAAGCAAATGACGTGCCGAGTGGGCCCAAGAATGCCCACCGCAGGGGGTAACTCAGCGACACAAAGGCGGCGGTCCGATTTGCGATGTATGGCGAAGATGGGAGGTGTGGGCAAAAAGCAGAACGGCCCAGGCGGCACTTGGCCACCCAGGCCGTAACCTTTTGGCGTCCAACCAGTTAGGGCACAGTCCGTTGCCCCTCGGTCCTCACAGCGACTCCTCGTTTCCCACGGGCGGGGCCGGCAGGACCGCCTGGAGCCCGTCCTCTGGCGTGCGAGCATACTTGGCCTGAACCGCCGCAGCATGATGCACGATGCGGCGAAATGCTCCAGACCACTCGTCCGGCACGCACCGGCCGGCCCAAGAGAGTAGGGTCGCCGCCAGGGGCGGTCCCTTCCACACCGAAGGTCCCTCACCCGCCGACCAGGCAGCATCGCCTTCGTCGGACTGCGTGCCGATCCATTGGGGCGACTCGAGCGTGATCAGCGAAACCTCCTCGACCCACTCCTCCGACAGGTTGCCCAGCGCCCGGTCGAGCAACGCAGCCCCGTCCTCGACCGTCAGCTCTTCTTGTTCGATGAGCCGGAAGGCCGCCAGCAAGGCCGCCGCTCTGGGCGGGTCGTCGGCCAGGTCGAGCACCTGCCACGAGGAGGTCTCCTCCAGCCGAAGGACCAGCTCGATCGCCTCGGGCCCCAGCTCGATCACGTAGTTGTTCCACGCGTCACGGCGCAATTCGAACGGCTCCTCAAACATCTGGTGAAGCCGGCCCAGCAGGGCCTGGTCCTCGGCTGTGAGCAGTTCGCCGGGATACCAGTCGAACAGGTCGATCCACACGCCGCCGACCATCATCGCGGAGTCGGCCGTCGGCTGCGTGGCGCCGCCGTACCAGGAGTCCTCGTCGTCGTACGCCTCAGAGGATTCGTAGTCGTAGTCGTCCGAGTAGTACGTTTCGGACGGCTCGTAGCCGTAGCTGCCGGAATCGTGCGTGTCGTAGTCGCCGTAGTCATACTCGTCGTCGTACGCCTCAGAGGATTCGTAGTCGTAGTCGTCCGAGTAGTACGTT
>CAYXPN010000063.1:6149-16105 GCA_964467075.1 uncultured Planctomycetaceae bacterium | reverse complement strand
CCTCGTCGTCGTACGCCTCAGAGGATTCGTAGTCGTAGTCGTCCGAGTAGTACGTGCCCGAGGATTCGTAGTCGTAGTCCTCAGAGCCCTCGGCCCCATACGTTTCCTCACCATACGATCGGTAGTCGTCCGAGGGATCGTCGGCCGAACGGTCGTAGTCATAGTCATAGCCATAGTCATAGTCGTACGTGTCGCCCTCTTCGCCGTCGTAGTAGTCATAGTCGTACCGGCCGGCTGCCTCGTCGGACTCCAGGCCGGTCTCGTCCCGGGCACCGGCAGCCTCGCCGTATTGCTCGCCCGGCGGAGCGTATTCGTACTCATCCCCGTAGCCGTACTCGTCGTCGCTGTAGTCGTCGTAGCCGTACTCGTCCTCGCTGTATTCGTCGCCGTCGCCGTAGTCGCCGTAGCGGTCGTCGTCGTCGTACCGGTACTCATCTTCGTAGCCATACTCGTCCTCGTACCGGTACTGATCTTCGTAGCCGTAGCCCTCTTCGTAGGCGCCGAAATCGTCGTACGACCAGTCGCGCTGGGCCGCGGCGGGTTCCGGTTCGGCCGCTCCACTCTGAGCTCCGTCCTCCTCCGCAGCAACCGACTCCTCGTCCCGATACTCGGCATACGGATCGTAGTCGTCCCAGTAGGGATCGTCAGCGGAATCTACGCAAGAGCCTGAATACCCGTCGTCGTATGCGTCGGCCGCCTGGTCATCCGACCCAGCGTCCGCTTCGTACGCGTCGGCGTACTCCCCGTACGGGTCGTAGCCCTCGTCGTACGCCTGGTATTCGTCTTCGTAGCTCTCGTAGTCGTAATGCTCGTAGCCGTAGTCCTGGTGGTCGTAATCGTCGTAACCAAAGTCGGCTCCCTCGGCAGGCTGTTCTACCGTTTCATCAACAGCCTCCGCCTGCGCAGCGTCTGACGGCACGTCGCCCTGCGGCGAGTCGCCGTAGGCAGATGCATCTTCATACGCACTGCCTTCGTAGTCGTATTCGCCGTAGTGACCCTCGCCGTAGTCGTATTGCCCGTAGTCGTAGTCCTCGTATCCCGAGTCGTCGTAGCCATACTCTCCGTAGGCGCCGTCCTCGTATCCCGGGTCCTCTTGCTGCGAGTCCTCGTCATCGTAGCCGTATTCGTCGTACTCCGACTCGTCGTAGTTGTAGTCATCGTAGGCCGATTCGTCGTCGCCGGACTCGTCGTCGCCGTAGTCTTCGGCTTCGTACGTCTCGTACTCGCTGCCGGGCTCTTGGCCATACTCATCTTCGTAGTCGTCGTAGGGATAGCCGTCGTCCTCGTACCCGTAGTCGCTGTCGTAGTCGGCGTAGTCGGTCGCGTCGGAGTCGCCGGCGGCCGGGGAGTCATCTTCGTAGCCGTATTCTTCGTAGGTGTCGTCCTCGTACCCGTAGCCGGAGTCAGCATCGTACCCGTAGCCGTATTCAGCATGGTCGTCGCTCTCGTAAGCGTCCGACCCGTAGTAGTCCTCTTCGTAGCTCGTGTCCTCGTAGCGGTCCTCTTCGTAGGAGTAGCTGTCGTAGGGGTCGTCCCCGTAAGCGTCCCCTGCGTAGGGGTCGTCCCCGTACGAATCGTTGTCGTATTGGTAGTCGTAGTCGCTACCTTGCCACGACTGGTCGCCGTAGGTGGCTTCCCAGTCCGCGGGCGAGTGGGACGAAGTGGTTTCCGACGAGCGGGTCTCCAGTTCGGCGGGCGGCTGGAGATCGAGATCGGCCGAGCGGGTACTGCGCGGGCCGATCAGCGCGAGGCTGACCAGGGCCAGCACGACGATCGCAGGCAAGGCTGCTGCGCGGAGTGACTTCATAGCAACTCTCCCTTATTGGAATATTGGAACAGAACTGGCGGCTAGCGGGACAGGATCGACAAACGCGCCTGCCCCCTTGACACTCTTGTTCGATAAACGGTATCGGAGAAAGGCAAATGGGTTCATTAGGCAATTGACACACCCTCGGTCAACTGGTGAAGTTTGCTGGTTTAGCTAGCTGAGGCATTTGAAACAGTCTGCTTGGAATTATGGCCACCTTGCCCGGCCTGGTGTCTTGCCGCCTTTCCGGTCCTGCGATTTGCACCAAGTATGGGGCGGCGGGCTTGCGAAACTGGGGGCTATAGATAAACTGTGAGGGGCGTGCCGCTGGTGCCCGTACTGCGCGGAATGCCTTTGCTGCCCGACCCCGTTTGCGTAATGCAAGGTGCCGACTGCGACCCAAGAGGTTTTCGCAAAGACCGCGGGCTGTGCAGATTGCCGGGGCGTCGCCACCCAGCGGCGAGCCTCCAGCGGGTAGCCGCGCGCTCGCGGCCAACACTGAGGTTCGGCCGCTGGAAGCCAGCCGCTATACTTGGCCGACTCGCGGGCACGCTTGGGGAGGCTCGCGCCGGAGAACTTCAGGTCACGACGCCATGTTGGGTCTTAGCTTCCATGCCTGGGCAAGCGTGCTGGTCACGCTGGCGGTCTTCGCCGTGCTGCAACTGCGCCGCGGGGCCCCCACGGATTTGCTCTTTCTGGGCGGGCTGGTGGCTGTCACGCTGCTGGGAGTGATCCGGCCCGAACAGGCGCTGGCCGGATTTGCCAATCCCGCGGTGCTCACCGTGGGCGCGCTGTTCGTGGTGGCGGCTGGCCTGCGCTCCACGGGGGTGCTCGATCGGCTGGGCTACCGGCTGTTGGGAACCGCGCACACGGCCGATTCCGCCCTGCGGCGCTTGGCGTTCAGCGTGATCAGCGCCTCGGCGTTCATTCTCAACACGGCCGTGGTGGCCATGGCCGTGCCCGTGGTGTTGGACTGGTGTCGCCGGCGGGGTGTCTCTCCCTCGCGTCTGCTGATTCCGGTCAGCTATCTGGCCATCCTGGGAGGCACCTGCACACTGATCGGCACGAGCACCAACATCATCGTCGACGGCCTGCTGCGCGACGAGCACGCGCGCCTGGCTGGCGCGCCGGCCAATGCCCCTGAACTGAAAGCGCTTCCGGACCCGGTTCGGTTTCCGCGCGAGCTGCGCCCGATGAGCCTGTTCGAACTGGGCCAGGTGGGCCTGCCCTGCGCGTTGATCGGTGGCGTGTATCTGCTGCTGGTCGGACGGCGTCTGCTGCCCGACCGCCGCGAGCTGGTCGAACAGCTCGACGAAGAGCGTCGGGAATACCTGGTCGAGATGCTCGTGCGGCCGGATTGCCCGCTGGTCGGCAAGTCCGTGGAAGCCGCGGGTTTGCGGCATCTGCGCGGGTTGTTCCTCTTGGAGATCGACCGCCGGGGCGAGACGCTCACCCCGGTCACCCCCAACGACGTGATCCACCAGGGCGACCGGTTGATCTTCACCGGGGTGGTGACCACGATCGTGGACCTGGAGAAGACGCCGGGCCTCGTACCGGCCGCGGATACCACGTATGAGTTGCACCCGCGCGAGCAACACGCCCGACGCCTGACCGAGGCCGTGTTGTCAAGTTCCTCGCCGCTGGTCGGCCGCACCGTGCGCCAGGCGCAGTTCCGCCAGCGCTACGGAGCCGCGGTGGTGGCGGTCCATCGCAGCGGCGTGCGCCTGCCACGCAAGATCGGCGACATCGTGCTCGCCCCCGGCGACACCCTGCTGCTGCAAACCCGCTCCGAATTCGCCGGCCGGTTTCGCCACAGCCGCGACTTCTACCTGGTGGCCGACGTGGAGGGCTACCAGCCGCGGCGCCACGATCGGGCCTGGCTGGCCGCGGGGCTGATGGGCCTGTTGATCCTCTGGCTGGTGGCCGCCAGTCTGTTGCGCACGTATTTCGGGTCCCAAGTGCCCGCCGGCCTCTGCTCACCCGCCCTGGTCGCGGTGGCCATCGCGGGGCTGATGATCGTGGGCCGCTGCCTGCCGCTGGGCGAGGCGCGCTCGGTGATCGACCTGCAAGTGCTGATCACGATTGCCGCGGCCCTGGGACTGGGCACCGCGCTGCGCGAAAGCGGCGCAGCCCAGGCCATCGCCCAAGCCTTGCTGGGCTCGACCAGCGCTTGCCCCGAGCAGCTCCGGCCCTATGCCCTGCTGGTGGTGCTCTATGTCCTCACCCTGGTGTTCACGGAGACGATCAGCAACAACGCGGTGGCGGCCATGATGTTTCCGCTGGCCGTGGCCACCGCGGCCGCGGGCGGCTACAGCCCCCGCCCGTTCGTGATGACCATCCTGTTGGGCGCATCGCTCACGTTCCTGACTCCCATCGGATACCAGACCAACCTGATGGTGATGGGTCCGGGCGGATATCGGCCGCGGGACTATCTGCGGGCGGGCTGGCCGCTGGCAGTGCTGGTGGGATTGACGATCCTGGTGCTCGTGCCGCGGGTGTGGTCGCCCTGGCTGTGACCCCGGCGCTGGTTCCTCCCCTCCGCGGGCGAGTTCTCGGCGGGTGGCCGGGGTCGGAGCGCAGCGAAACCCCGGTGATTTCGGCTCCCAGATGTGGGCCGAGTCTGCGCGGTCGGGCATTTGCTTCCCGTGGGGATAAACCCCACGGCTCGCTTTCTGCCCGTGTGTGCGCGGTCGGCGAGTCGCGGTGCAGGGCCGACGCCGGTTTTCGCGCGAACCAGGCGCAGATAAGATTGCGTAGAAAACTCCCCCACCCGAACTGCCGGGCCCCGAGGCGACCCACCCGGCAGGGGCACGTTTTCCCGGATAGTTGCCGGATCTGGGCAGGGTTGCGTCTTGGAATCAGCGCGGTCTGCGGGGCTGGTTTCCAGCCGAATCGCGCGGCCGCAACTCCCTTGGCCCCAAGACCGGCTGCTGTCCATCGTGCATGAAAGACGATGCCATGAGCACCAGCAAACGCAGCGTGCGAAGGACCCTGCTGGCCTGCGTCTTCTCGGCCGCGGTCGGCGGCGGGTTGGTCATCGGGCTCTACGGCCCGCCCGAGCGTTTCGTCCCTGCCGCGGATCAGCAGACCCGGTCGTTTACCCCCTCCGCCGAGTTCGTCCCGCCCGCCGGCCGCTCGGCCCAACCCGCGGAGTCGGCCGATGGTCCCGTGCAGCGGTCCGCGCCTGCCGGCCCGCTTGCGGCGCCGGCTCGCGCGCCTGGCGTCGGGGCGGCGACGCCCGCGCCCGCGTCCTCTGCGCCGCCTGTGGGGCGTCTGCTGCCGACCAATCCACAGCCGGCCGGTCCGCAACCGGCCGGTGCGCAGCCGCCCATTGGCCCGCAGCCGGCCCCGTCGGTCTCGCCCCATGACCGGCTCACGCCCGAGGAACGCGTCAACGTGGCGGTCTACGAAAGCGTCAACCGCAGTGTGGTCCACATCAATACGCGCACCATGCAGGTCGACCGCTTGATGCTCTTTGAGATTCCCTCAAAGGGCGAAGGCAGCGGCATGGTGATCGACCGCCAGGGCCACATCCTCACCAACTTCCACGTGATCGAAGACGCGCGCGAAATCCAGGTGAGCCTCTACGATGGCAAGACCTACGAAGCCGAACTGGTGGGCGTCGATCCGCCCACCGACACGGCCGTGCTGAAGATCGCCGCCCCGGCCGACTCCCTCCACCCGGTCACCTTCGGCAACTCCGCAAAGCTGCTCGTGGGCCAGCGCGTCTTTGCCATCGGCAATCCCTTCGGACTCGAACGCACCCTGAGCACCGGCATCATCTCCAGCCTCCACCGCACCCTGCCCGAACGCCACACCGGACGCCGCATCAAGGACATCATCCAGATCGACGCCTCGATCAATCCCGGCAGCTCCGGCGGACCGCTCTTGGACAGCCGCGGCCTGATGATCGGCATGAACACGGCCATCGCCAGCAAGATCGGCGAGAGCGCGGGCGTGGGCTTCGCCATTCCCGTGAATACCATCGCGCGCGTGGTGCCCGAGCTGATCCGCAACGGACGGGTGATCCGGCCCGACAGCGGCATCGCGCGGGTCTATCAGACCGAGCAGGGGCTGCTGATCGCCTCGCTCACCCCCGGCGGGCCCGCGGAGCGCGCCGGGCTGCGCGGGCCGAAGATCGTGCGCCAGCGCAAGCGCGAAGGCCCGGTGATCTATGAGCGGCAATACATCGACCGCTCGGCCGCGGACCTGATCGTGGCCGTGGACGGCCGGCCGGTCAAGACGGCCGACGAGTTCCTCACGTTGATCGAGAGCAAGAGCCCCGGCGACCAGGTGGTGGTCACGGTGATGCGCGAGGGCAAGCGCGTGGACGTGCCGCTGGAACTGGGGGTTTCGGAGTAGGCGGGCCATAAAAACCTCCCCTCTTCCGTTTACGGCGGCCACCACGAAGTCGTCGGGGCAGGGGGTGAGGGCGGCCCGCGCCCAAGCAAAGGCCGCGGTCAGCACCGTTTGGATTTGCGAATTCCCTCTTCCAGTGCGACACGGCTAAACTGTGGGGTGCCACGGTTGGCTTGCCCAACCGTGTATTCGACACCGCTGGACAAGCCAGCAGTGGCACCCAACTTGACACTTCGCGTGTGTCAGACTGCTACCGTCAGCCCCCGGCTCAAGGCGGCCCGCCGTCCGCTCGCGCAACGCGCCGATGTGCTCTAATCTCGGCTGCCCTTGTGCGCTGAAGCGAATCTTGTGCCCGCTGCGCCCCCTTTTGAGTATCCCGGACCGGAACACGCGCAGCGCCGTACCGGTACAAACCGGTCGTGTGCTGGCAGTCTCGTAGGCCGGAACAAGCTTGAGCGCCGTTCCGGCGCCAATCGGTCGTGTCCCGGCAGGAGGAACAACGTTCGCTGGTGTGCAGCAAAACGTTCACTGGTCTGCAGTACCGTAGGCCGGAACAAGCTTGAGCGCCGTTCCGGCGCAAACTTCCAGCACGGGCGTTCCGGCGCAAATCGCCCGTCTGTGGGCGCGAGCAGCAACGTTCGCCGGTGTGTAGAAAACGACTCTTGACGCCGGAACGTCGTCGCTTGCGCGACTTGTTCCGGACTACGTTGCTCTTGGCGCCGGAACGGCGCTGCGCTTGTTCCGGCCTACGTTGGCTGCTTCACCCCGGTCGCAATCCATCGAACGCCGACGATCTTTAGTCCGCCACGATCTGGTAGCAGCTCACCGCCTCGATGCCGCGCAGATACAGGCGCCCGTTGGCAATCAGGGGCTGCTGCGGCCTGCCCAGCTCGATCTCGACGTGTACGCGGCTGAGTTCCCGGTAGCCCTCGCGGCTGGCCTCGGCCAGGACCAGGTCGTTGCCCGAGGTCAAGGCAAAGATCAGTCCGTCGGCAATCACTAGGTTCTGATGATTGGTCCACTCGCGCGAGGCCTCTTTCCAGAGCAGACGCCCATCGGCCAAATCCGTGCAGTGCAGGAAACCGGCCGTGCGGTTGCCGCCGAAGCCAAACACGGCGCCGTCGTGGACGGCCACCGTGTTGTACATGTTGTTTTGAAGCTCGGTGCTGGTGTAAAGCTCGCGGCAGGTAACGTTCTCGCCCTCCGCCTGCATTTCCAGGCAGGCGAAGAAATCCTTGCTCCGGCCCTCGCCCGCACTGATGAGCAACCGCGAGCCCGCGACCACCGGCGTGCTGACCATGCCGATGCTGATCGGGGCGGGATAGGGATAGCGCCACATGATCCGGCCCGTGGCGGCGTGTACACCCAGCACCTCGCGCGTGCCGTAGGTGGCCACGATCACCTGGGGGATACCCTCGACCACCTGGTAGGTAAGCGAGGAGGGGGCCCCGAGCTCCCGGCCCCGGTCCGACTCCTCGACCGCGCTGGTCCACCGAATCGCGCCGGTCATCTTGTCCAGGGCCGCCAGCACCACGCGGTCCTCGTTGTCCGTACTCACATAGAGCGTATCGCCCTCGACCAGCGGGGTCGAGCCTTCGGTGGCCCACACGTCTTGATCGCGCCGCCACAGCTCGGTGCCGTCCTCCTTCAGACAGACGATCGGGCAGCGCATGTCCCAGACATCCACGTTGATGGCGTAGGGAATGAAGTAGATCCGGTCACCGTCGATCACCGGGGAGGTGACCGGCCCTTTGACGAAGTGGCGGTTGGGCAGCGGGAGCAGCAGCCGCTTCCAGCGGATCGCTCCGGTGAGCGGATCGAGACACACGGCCCACTGCTTCTCGTCGGTCTCGGTTGCCGTGTAGGCGGCACCCCGGGCTTCGACCACCGCGCTCTTGCCCCAGCCGATCTGGGCGGTCCAGAGTCGCTTGGGTCCCTCCTGGGGCCAGCGGCGCAGCAGCCCCGAGGCCGGATAGACACTGTTGCCGTGGTTGGGCAGGAACCGCACGAGGTCCTGGTTTTCGCCCTGCTGCGACGGCTCGGCCTGCGCCGGTTCAAGACCGACCGCGGCACACCAAGCCGCGACGAAGAGGGCCAAAACAATCATCACCGCGCCGGTTCTCGCATTAGTCCTGTGCATCCTGGTTCTCCCGATCTCGATCTTTGTTGACTCCCAAAGCTCCAGTGACGCAAGGCCGGCGGGCCGGTTCTCCAGCAACCTCATCATAATCACATCTTCGCGGTGAGAAAACGGTCAGGACTTTTTTCCTGACTCTTCCTCCAAGCCCGTAGGGTGGGTCGAGCGATAGCGAGACCCACCAACAAGGCTTATTGTGCAGGGTGATTCAGGAACACGCTCCGCAGGCTCGCGCCAGCTCGTCGAGCCGCGCAAAGTGCTCCTCGGCAAACGGCACGGCCGCGCCGGGCGCGGGTGGGTCGGGCACCAGGCGCCTGCCGATCGCGCCGAGCAGCTCTTCCAGCCCGTCGCCCCTTAGCGCGCTGGTCTTCAGTCCCGCCGGGCGCGGTCCCGCACCTGAGGCCGACGCGCCACACTCGGGCAAATCGCACTTGTTGTGGACCACCAGTGCGTCGGGCCAACTCTCGGCCAGGTGGGCATCTTCGCCCGACCACGGCCGCGCCAGGTCGAACACCAGCACCACCAGGTCGGCCGCGGCCAGAAGCTCGCGTGCCCGGGCCACGCCCGCCTGTTCGATCGCGTCGCCGCCGGCGTGCAGGCCCGCAGTGTCGCACAGCAGCACGGGCCAGCCGTCGATGGCCGTGCGCGCGCGGAGCACGTCGCGCGTGGTGCCGGGCGCGTGGTGGACAATGGCCCGAGGGTAACCCAACAGCGCGTTGAGCAGGCTGCTCTTGCCCACGTTGGGCCGGCCACAGAGCACCACCAGCCAGGGCTCGACCAGATGGCGGCCCACGGCGGCATGGCGGAGGAGTTGCTCGACCAGCGTGCGGGCTGTGGCGAGGTCGCGGCGCTCGAGTGCCCCTTCGATCCCGGCGAACGCCGAGGCCAGTGCGCCGTGATATTGATCGAGCAGCACCGCGGCCGAGCGCTCGGTGCGTGCCTGGGCCAGGGCGATGCGTGCGCGCGCGGCGATCGGGTCGGGCTCCTGTTTGTCCAACCATTGCTGCCAGTCAAGCACTGTGCCGCCGTGTGCGGCCAGCGTCTGCTCGACGGCGTCCAGGGCCGCGTGTCCGCCGTGGCAGTGGATTTCGAACGCTTGCGGGCCGCAGCGGCGCAGGATCACCTCTTCGCCCGGCCGCGGGCCGAAACGGCCGAGAATCGGGCGATCCGCGGGCAGGGTTTCGAGTTTGCGCTCCACCGCGGCGGCCCGGTCGGCCTCAGTTGTGCAACCCGCGGGACGAAACTGTGCGGCCAGGGCCCCGAGGGCCCCGGGGCCTTCGATGCGCACGCTGGCAATGGCCCCGCGGCCGGGCGGGGTGAGCCGGGTGATCGTCAATGCGGCAGGATCAGCCATTGCGCGGGCTGTCGAGGGTTTGGCACCGGCTGAGTACTCGTAAACCAATTGTCTCCCTCATCACGAGCTCGACCTCGGGTGGCCGGGGCTGGAACGAAGTGAAGCCCCGGGAAGTAGTCAGTTTACGATCCCTGAGTATACCGCCGGTTTCCGCAGGGCCATAGGTTTGGGGTGCGGGGTGCTTTGGCGCTGGAGGGACGCGCTTTGTCGCGTCCGCCGGGTTTCGGCGCTGGAGGGACGCGCTTTGTCGCGTCCGCCGTGCTTTGGCGCTGGAGGGACGCGCTTTGTCGCGTCCGCCG
>CAYXPN010000063.1:0-6049 GCA_964467075.1 uncultured Planctomycetaceae bacterium | reverse complement strand
TCCCGGCCACGACAAAGCGTGGCCCTCCAGATGAGCGCGTGGCCCTCCAGATGAGGGACCGGCCCTCCGCCCTTCTCCGGTTCCCTCGGGCGTCGGTCCTCGAAAGACGTGCTGTGGACACGGTCGCGCAAGCCAACCGCGGCGCCCGGCCCGCAACTCTCTGCCCGCGTTTGCTGCACGCGGCGAATCGGGAATCTACAATATATACAGCGGGCCCGGGCGTGGGGCTTTCTCCACCAACTCCCCTCTCCCGACGAGCGGGAGAGGGGAGCTTTGCGTGGGGACCGATGCGATAGCGGAGACACCAGATACGAGGAAGCAGCCATGCGGGAATTCATTTTTCGACGAGCAATATTGCCGGCCGCGGTCTTGGCGGTCGCCTGGTTCCAGGCTGCGGTGTGCCAGGCACAATTCGTCCAGGGCGAATCGGGCGGGGCGAGGCTCGGCGAGTCGCGCACCCAGCGGTGGCAGTGCGGCCTCAGCGTGGAGGCCGTGGGCGGCGCGTGCCGCGGCATCGTCGGCTACGTGCCAGTGCCCGTGGACTGGCCCGAGCAGACCGTGCGCATCGTGGAGGAGGACATCTCGTCGCATGCACAGGTGGCTTATCGGGTCATCGACGGCGGCGTGAGACTGATGGTGGTTCGTATCCCGTTTTTGCCGGCCGGCGAGAAGGCCGAGGCACTGGTGACCTTCGAGGTCGAGCGCCACGTGGTGCTGGCACCCGAGCAGACCGACCAGTATCAGATCCCCGACCGCCACAAGTTGGACCGTGCGCTGCTGATCTACCTGGGTGAGAGTCCGCTGATCGAGAGCCGCCACCCGCAGATCGTGGCGCTGGCGCGGCAGATCGGAGTGGACGAACCGACCGCGTGGAAGCGCGTGGAGGCGATCTACGACTGGGTGCGCGGGCACGTGGAATACAAGAATGGGCCGCTCAAAGGGGCCCTGGCTGCGCTGCGCGACGGCACCGGAGACTGCGAAGAGCTGACCTCGCTGTTCATTGCGATCTGCCGCGCAGCAGGCATTCCGGCGCGCACCGTGTGGATTCCCGGCCACGCCTATCCGGAGTTCTACCTGCTCGACGCGGAGGGCAAGGGCCACTGGTTCCCCTGCCAGGCCGCGGGCACACGGGCGTTCGGCGAGATGCCCGAGTATCGGCCCGTGCTGCAAAAGGGCGACCACTTCCGCCCGCCGTGGAACCCGCGCGACCACCAGCGCTATCTGGCCGAGTATCTCACGGGCACTCCGGTGCCCGGCGGCGGCAAACCGAGTGTGCGATTTGTGCGCGAGATGGTGGGCAACTGAGCGCGGGGCGCAACGCTTCTGCGCAGCGCAACGAAAACCGCCGGCTGACGCCGGCGGCTCGCCGAATTGTCTTACCGCCCCGACAATGCCTTGGCGCGGATCTGGGGCCGATCAATACATATCCTCGGGCGGGCCGCCGTGGCCGTTGCCTTTCTCCTCCTTGGGTTTTTCGGCTACCAGGGCGTCGGAGGTGAGCAACAGCGTGGCCACGCTGGACGCATTCTGCAAGGCGGTGCGGGCCACCTTGGTCGGGTCGATGATGCCCGCCTTGACCAGGTCCTCGTATTGGCCGGTCATGGCATTGTAGCCCATCGCGTCCTTCATCTCGCTGACCTTCTCGCAGACGATGCCGCCGTCCTGGCCGGCGTTGTCGGCGATCTGGGTCAAGGGGGCGCGGCAGGCGCGCAACACGATGTTGTAGCCCACCTCTTCGTCCTGGGAGAGCTTGCTGGGTTTGACCTTGGCCGCGGCGCGCAAGAGGGCCACTCCGCCGCCGGGCAGGATGCCCTCTTCGACGGCCGCGCGCGTGGCGTGCAGGGCGTCCTCGATCAGCGCCTTGCGTTCCTTCATTTCGGCTTCCGTGGCCGCGCCCACGTTGATCTTGGCCACGCCGCCGGCCAGCTTGGCCAAACGCTCTTCGAGCTTCTCGCGGTCGTAGTCGCTGGTGGTATTCTCGATCTCGCGCCGCAGTTGCTCGATGCGGCCCTTGATCTCGGCGCTCTTGCCCGCGCCCTCGATGATCGTGGTGTTGTCCTTGTCGATCACCACTTTCTTGGCCCGGCCCAGCTCGGCCAGGGTGACGTTCTCCAGCTTCTTGCCGAGGCTCTCGAACAGGGCCTGGCCACCGGTGAGGATGGCGATGTCCTCGAGCATGGCCTTGCGCCGGTCGCCGTAGCCGGGCGCCTTGACCGCGCAGCAGCGGATCGTGCCGCGCAGCCGGTTGATCACGAGCGTGGCCAGCGCCTCGCCTTCCACGTCCTCGGCCACGATCAACAGCGGCCTGCCCGCATTGACCACCTTCTCCAACAGCGGCACCAGGTCCTTGATGTTGGAGAGCTTCTTCTCGTGGATCAGCACGTACACGTCCTCGAGCACGCACTGCATTTTCTGCGGATCGGTCACAAAGTAGGGCGACATGTAGCCGCGGTCGAACTGCATGCCCTCGACCCATTCCACTTCGGTCTGCAGGCTCTTGCCCTCGTCCACGGTGATCACGCCGTCCTTGCCCACCTTTTCCATGGCGTCGGCCAGCAGGCGGCCCACTTCCTCGTTGTTGTTGGCGGCCACGGCACCGACCTGGGCGATCTCCTCCTTCTTGTTCTTGACCGAGATCGACATCTTCTTCAGCTCGGCCGTGATGTCTTCCACGGCCTTCTCGATCCCTTGCTTCATGTGTACCGGGTTCACCCCCGAGACCACCGCGCGCAGTCCCTCGTTGAAGATCGCCTCGGCCAGGATCGTGGCCGTGGTGGTGCCGTCGCCGGCCACGTCGCTGGTCTTGGAAGCGACCTCGCGCACCATGCGCGCGCCCATGTTCTCATAGACGTCCTCCAGATCGATCTCTTTGGCCACGGTCACTCCGTCTTTGGTGACCGTGGGCGAGCCGAAGCTCTTCTGAAGGATCACGTTGCGTCCCCGCGGCCCCAGGGTGACTCTGACCGCCTGGGCCAGCTTGAACACTCCCCGGCGCAGTGCATCGCGGGCTTCCTGGTCGAAAGCAATCATCTTGGCCATCGGACGTTTTCTCCTTGACTATTGGGCCCTGCACGGCCGACAATCGAGGCCGACCAACGCGAGGCCGGTTCTCGGGCCATTCGGGTCTGATCCGCGGATCATCCACAGTGCAGGCATCAATATAACTGTTCGTCAGTGGTCAGGGACCTGGGCCACAGGTCTTGCCGCAAATGTTTCCACTCGTCGAAAATGGATGGCCAGCCGGCAGGCGCCGCCATGCGACCTTCGGCGCCTTCGCGGCCGGCACACTGTCTGTGGGACTATTCGAAAACCGCCAGGATGTCCTCCTCGTGCATCAGCAGCACCTCGCGATCGCCCAGCTTGAATGGCTCGCCCGCATAGGAAGTGAACAGCACGCGGTCGCCGACTTTCACCTGAAGCTCGCTCCGCGTGCCGTCTTCCAGCAGCCGACCGTCGCCCACGCCGATCACCTTGCCGCGGGTGGGCTTGTCCTTGGCCGTGTCGGGCAGCACGATCCCGCCCGCGGTGACTTCCTCCGACTCCTCGCGCTCGACCAGCACGCGGTCGCCCAGGGGTTGGATCTTCAACTCGCCCTTGGGAGTCGCCTTCTTCTTCGCCTTCTTCTTGGCCATACTCGTTCCTCCAGGCCCGTGGTTGGACGGTTCTTGCGGGTCAGGTTGGGTGACAGCCCGACGTCAGGTGCGGACACCAGTCGTCCGACAGGACTAAACTGTGGGGTGGCGCGGGTGGCTTGTCCACCCGTGCTTGTTCGCTTTGGGTTCGTAAACTGCCGCACTGCTGGACAAGCCAGCAGTGGCACCCAATTCGACACTTTACGTGTGTCGGACTACCAAGTCGGGTCACTCAACTGCCAAATGTGCGCACGCTGGGCACGCGGGCACCTCTGGGATGCAATCGGCGCGCCAAAACGCGCGATGGAGCTAAGTGTTTGTGGCTCAAGAGGTTAAGATTCCGCCCGCGGCTCACCACCCAGCGCCGGCCGCCAGAGATGGCCGGATCGGCCGCCGAAGGCCGGTTGAGACGGCCGATCGACTGCCATTTTGGCAGCAGGCGGCCCGAGGGGCTTCGGAGGCTCGGCTTTGCTGGACGGGCCGGCCCCGTAGGTCCGGCAACTGTTGTGGAGCGGTCTCTCCTGACCGTTCCACGCAGCGCCCACGGCAGGTCTCCCGAACCGAGTTCTAGCGGCGCCGACCGCAGGGCTGCCCGAAAACAGCAGTGGCCGGGCGGGAGACCCGGCCACAACATGGTGCTTGCGCCCGCAAGCACTATGGCTATCAGCACGATGTCGAGTAACCCGGCTGGGGCTCGGCGCCGGGGGTTGCGGCGCGTGGGCTTGTGCCCGGGTGCCGCCCGCTTTTCTCAGCCCCTGCGGCGGCTGGCCCGCCACGCGCCGACAAACGCCACTGCGCCGAGCAGGCCCCACACAATCACGCTCGCCGGCTCGGGGATCGCACTTGCCGCCAGCCGAAAAGCAGCCCGAGCACGGCAACCACTGCGAGCTGCACAAGAGTGGTGGGCTCCGGGACATAAGCGCTCAGGAATTGCCCGGCGTAGTTCCCGAGGCTCTCTCTGAACTTCGGATAGTCGTTGTCAACACCCTCAGGATGCGTATACCAAAAGCTGTCCTCCGCGCCGGGCATCCCCCAGTGCCAGAAATCGATCTCCAGCAGCCGGGCGTCCACCGCCATCCCATCGGTCGCCCGGAACAACGCGTCGTAACCGTTGACCTGCTCGTCCGGGTCCTCCGGCTGGCTGTAGCCGGGGTTCTCGCTGTGCGGCTGCACCGTGGTGCGGTTAAACGGAATCAGACCGTGCTCGGTAAACACGACGGGCATCCCGGCGCCGCCTTTGCGGGCCTGGGCGAATTCCAGGATGCCGATCGAGCCGCCAAGCCCGTCATTGTCTTCGAGGATGGTCGTCCACTTATCCTCCAGCAGAGCAATAAAAGCCTCGTCCGGATGGGCCCCCGAGGCATCTGCCTGGCTGTTGGTCGCCAGGGGGAAGTAGGCGTCGACGCCCAAAAAATCGATCTTCGGGTTTTCCCAGATGGTCGCGGTGAGGTTCCCGCCCCGGTACGCGTCCCAGTTGGCCGCGTAGCCGAGCTGCCCATGGAACACGGCGTCCACCGCGTTGATCACCTGGGCCCAATCCGCGTTATGGCTGGCGTCCTGCGTGAGGGCCCTTAGTTCGCTGCCCACCGTCATGCGCGGCGCGCCGTTGTCTTGCGCCACCTGGGCGACCTCGAGCAGGTAGGCCTGGTAGTCGCTGAAGAAGTTCGTTTTCTTCGCACCGCTGAAATTCATGAACCCGCGCCACGACCAGTCGGTCGGCTGGACAAACGGGTTGATGGTCACGGTCATCCCCAGTGCCCTGGCCCTGGCCACGCCCGCGGCCACGTGCGCAAGGTCGGGCGCCTTCTGATAGGGTTCCGGGACCAAGTGGCCGGTGGTCTTATCTACGAAGCGGAGCGGAACGAACGAGACGTGCCGGAACCCGTGGTCGTAGAGGTCCTGGACCGCGCCCTCCCAGACCGCCGGCCCAGTGGCGCCGAAATTCCACCACGAGGCGAGGTTCATGCCCACGCCGGGGTCCGATCCCGGTTCGTACACCAGGGGGTCGGCCGCGAGCGAGCCGACCAGGAACGTGAGCCACACGATTGCCGGCAAGGCGATGTTGCTGAAGCGATTCATGGAAGCCTCCTCTTTTGCCGGTGCTAGTTGTTTCCCGCGATTCCCTTATTCTATCCACAAGCCCTCAACTTGCAAGTCGCAACTGGAACTACTCGCCATCGAGCTGGCAGGGGTGCGGCCTCGGCGCGCGGGCATGGCTGGAATGCAAAAAAAGAGGCCGCCGGAAAAGCCGACGGCCCCTTTTTGTGCCTCGTGATGTGCCAGGGATTTGGTGTCCTATGCCCCTCTCACCTTCTCGCCCGCCACCAGGCAAGCCCAAAGCCCAAGACCCCCAGCAGCCCCCACACGATCATGCTAGCGGGCTCGGGGATGGTGTCAACACAAATCTGGCCTTCGTA
>CAYXPN010000062.1:9153-20228 GCA_964467075.1 uncultured Planctomycetaceae bacterium | reverse complement strand
TAGGCCATGGCGTCGGCGGCCGCCTTGCTCGTGTCGGGCACGGGCACCACGACGGTGTCGGCGTCGATCGCGATGGTCTCCAGGCGGGCCAGTTCCTCGCCCGACGCCTTCCGCGCCAGGTAAACGCTGCGCCCGTCGAGCGTGCTGGCCACGTTGGAGAAATAGACCCACTCGAAGAAACAGTGTGCCCGTCGCGGACTGGGGGCGAACCGGCACAGCTCCAGTCGCCCCTGGGAAATGAGCACGGCGTGGCCGGGGGGCAGGGAATGGATCTGCTCGGGCGCGAACCCCAGGTTGAGCAGGGCCACGCTCTCGCTGGCCGCGGCGAACAGGGGCCCGTCGATCGCGTAGCTCAAAGGCTTGATGCCCAACGGATCGCGCAGCGCGATCATGTTGCCCAGGGCGTCCAGGAACACCAGGCTGTAGGCGCCGTCGAAGCGCGCGGCCAGGCGGCGGCAAACGTCGATCAGTGGCGGCGCCTGCTCGGACGAAAGGGCCCGGCAGATTTCGTGCATGATGATCTCGGTGTCGTTGTCCTGGGCCAGGTGATTGTCGGGGTCCTTGAGCAGGTCCTCTTTGAGTTGCGGATAGTTGGCCAACTGGCCGTTGAAGGCGAAGCTGAACCACTTGTGCTTGCGGATGTGGTGGCGTTCGAAGGGCTGGGCAAAGCCGGGGTCTTCGGTGCCGCAGGTGGCATAGCGCACGTGCCCGATGGCCGCCCGGCCCCGATAGCGATTCATCAGGCTCTCGTATTTCGCCTGGTGGCTCAGCCGGAACACCTCCCGCACCGTGCCCACGTCCTTGAAGGTGTCGAGCAACTGCTCGCGCCCGGGATCGTAGCTGGTCATTCCTGCGGCCAGTTGGCCCCGGTTCTGGATGTCGAGCAACATGCGGGGGATGAGCCGGGAGACGGCTTCCTGGCCCTGGAGGGGGCACAGCGAGCTGTCGGTATCGTGGGGCAGGTGATAGATCGCCGCCACGCCACACTCTTCGTGCAACAGGCTCATGATCCCTTGGCCCAAGAGGTTCAGATTCACACCTGGATCGGCCGGCGCAATCCGCGATACCGCTTGACCCGGCCGATCCTCTGGCGCAGCAGTGCGCCGTTTGGACAGATCTGTCGGCGGGCACCCGACCCGGCGGCCTGCCCCGCGGGTCGCCCTGGCCAGACTCGCACCATATTATTATACGGCACGGGCCAAATTGGCTCAACTAAGCGGGTCGTTCGGGGGGGAAGCGGGCCGGCGGGAGTTCGGCTGCCGGGCTGTCGGCCGGCCGGAGCCGGACAAACGGGGCGGCACATACCGGAAAACAGCGAGAGCCAGCAAGACGGCGCCTCGGTGACGGCACGAAGCACGAAATCGGGCACCGGCTTTTTCTGCGCAGGCTTTTGGATTAGGATAACGAGTTACGACAGGGTGTGCGGGAATTCAGTGTGCCACTGCTTCGTCAGAAGCAGTGCCTCGCCGCGGCCAGCACTGCTTGCCCAGCGGGCAAGCAGTGGCACACGGTCGTTTTCCAGCGAAATCCTGGGGCAATTCCCGGACACCGTCAGCTATGGCACATCGCGTGGCCGCGGGTAGTAGGCCGGCACCGCCGCAGCGGACGTGCCGCCCCTATTCGGCCCGCTGTTCCGGCCCGCTGTTCGCCGATGCGCGCCCCAGAGGTTGCAGGTAGCACGATCGTGGTGGATTTGGTCCGTCAGGAGGTTGTGGCCGGGGCCACGATGATTGTGGTTAAAGTGGGGACCCGCGTCCTGACCGATCCGAGGGGTCGGCTGGATGAGGGGCGGGTCGGCGAGTTGGCCGAGCAGATCCATCGGGTCATGGAAACCGGGCGCCAGGTGGTGCTGGTCAGCTCGGGGGCGGTCGGCGCAGGCATGGGGCGTTTGGGGCTCAGCGAGCGGCCCCGCGATCTGGCCCTCTTGCAGGCCGTGGCCGCGGTGGGCCAGAGTGTGCTGGTCGAGGCCTACGAACGGGCCCTCGGCCGCCACGGCCGCCACGCCGCCCAAATCCTGCTCACGGCCGAAGACCTCGACCGCCGCACCCGCTATCTGAACGCGCGCAACACCGTGCTCACGCTGCTCAAACTGGGGGCGGTGCCGGTGATCAACGAAAACGACACCGTGGCCGTCGATGAGCTGAAGATCACCTTCGGCGACAACGACCGGCTGGCGGCCATGGTGGCCAACCTGATCCGCGCACCCCTGCTGGTATTGCTCAGCGACGTGGAGGGCCTCTACGACGGCGATCCCGCGGACCCAAAAAGCCGGGTGGTCCAAACCATACGCCGCTTGGACCGCCGGACGTTCGACCTGGTGCGCGACCGCTCGGGCGGACCGGGCAAAGGGGGGATGGCCAGCAAGCTTCGAGCCGCACAGATGGTCAGCGCCGGCGGCGAGAACGCGATCATCGCCGGCGGGCGCGTGCCCGAGGTGCTTTGCCGCATCGTGGCCGGAGAGCCGCTAGGCACGCTGATCCTCGCCCAGGGGCGCAGCCTGGTGGCCCGCAAGCGGTGGATCGGCTTCACCGCCCAGCCGCGCGGGGTCCTGCTGCTCGATGCCGGCGCGGCCGAGGCGGTGTTGCGTCGCGGGCGCAGCCTGTTGCCCATCGGTGTGGTGGAGGTGCGCGGCGAGTTCGGCAAGGGCGACGTGGTCGCGCTGGAAGACTCGGAAGGAAACGAACTGGCCCGGGGGCTGACGAACTACAGCGCCGCGGACATCCGCAGAATCCAAGGGCTCCGCAGCGAGCGGATCGCCGAGGCCCTGGGCCACTGCCCCTACCAGGAAGTGGTCCACCGCGACAACATGGTGCTCACGCAGCCCGAGGTGACGGGGTGAGAGGGTGACAGTTGCCAACTCGGCGCTGATTGGTCCTTGGTGCTTGGTCATTGGGCATTGAGGGATTTCGGGATTTGGCCACCGGTCCTTGGTGCTTGGTCATCGGGTATTCCGCTTTCGGCTTTCGAGAGTTTGCCATGGAACGAGCCTCCGTACCCACGCCTGCGTCGAGATTGCCCGAGTTGTTGCACCCCAGCGGAGTGCCGGTCCCTGCCACGCGTATACCCAGCTACCGCTTCGCCTCGAACGAAGAAGTCAGCCGCTATGTGGCCCGCCTGGTCGCCAACACGATCCGCGAGCGCACCGCCGTGGGCCGGCCGGCGGTGCTGGGACTGCCCACCGGTTCCACGCCGGTCGGCGTGTATCGCGAACTGATCCGCATGCACCAGACCGAAGGGCTGGACCTGTCGGGAGTGGTCACCTTCAATCTCGACGAATACTACGGCCTGCCGCCGGATCGCCTGCAGAGCTACCACCGCTGGATGCAGGAAAATTTCTTCGACCATGTGAACATCCCGCCCGCAAACATCCATCTGCTCGACGGCACCGTGCCGCTGGATCGGGTGGAGGAACACTGCTGGCAGTATGAGGAATCGATCCGCCGGGCCGGCGGGCTCGACATGGTGCTGCTGGGCATCGGGCGCAACGGACATATTGCCTTCAACGAGCCCTTCGGCGAGCGACACAGCCGCACCCGGCTGGTGACCCTCGACCCGGTCACGCGCAAAGACGCGGCCAGCGATTTCTTCCAGGAAGAAAACGTGCCCACCCACGCGCTGACGATGGGCATCGGCACGATCTTCCAGGCCCGCAAGATCGTGCTCATGGCCTTCGGCGAACACAAGGCCCACATCGTGCGCGAGGCCCTGGAGGGAGCGGTCACCGACCGCGTGCCGGCCAGCTTCTTGCAGGAGCACCCGGATGCCATGGTCCTGCTCGACGGCGCCGCCGCGGCCGAACTGACCGGCGTGGCCACGCCCTGGCTGCTGGGCAAGGTGAGCTGGACCGAGCCGCTCACGAAGCGGGCCGTGCTCTGGCTCTGCCGGCAAACAGACAAGGCGTTGCTGAAGCTCGACGGCGAGGACTTCCGCCGTCACAACCTGCACCAGTTGTTGCGCGACCACGGGCCGTCGCAGAAGCTGGCCCACCAGGTCTTTCGCTGGATGATGGACACCATCGAGTACCATCCGGCCGGGCGCGAGCCGGCCCGCGTGCTGGTCTTCAGCCCCCATCCGGACGACGACGTGATCTCCATGGGCGGCACCATGATCCGGCTGGTCGAGGACGGGCACGAAGTGCACGTGGCCTACATGACCAGCGGCAACATCGCGGTCTTCGACCACGATGCCCGCCGGGTGGCCGACCTGCTGGCCGAGCTGAACCGCCGCTTCGGCATCGACCCGGAAAAGGCCCAGCAGATCGAGGCACAGGTGGACGAGGCCCTTTCGGGCAAGAACCCCGGCGCGCCGGACACGGACGTGGTTCGCAACATCAAGACACTCATCCGCTGGAGCGAAGCCAAGGCCGCCACGGCCGTCTGCGGCTGCCAGGAAGCCAACCTCCACTTCCTCGATCTGCCCTTTTACCAGACGGGCACCGTGGCCAAGCGGCCGATCAGCCCCAAGGACGTCCAGCGCGTGCGCGAACTGATCGAGCAGATCCAGCCACGCCAAATCTACGTGGCCGGCGATCTGTCCGACCCCCACGGCACCCACCGGCTTTGCGCCCAGATCATCTTCCGGGTTCTGCGGGCCGCGGGCGGCGCGGGCGGCGACCAGCCCGAGGTGCTGCTCTATCGCGGCGCCTGGCAGGAATGGCCGCTGCACGCGATCGACATCGCCGTGCCGCTGAGCCCGCGCGATCTGAAGCTCAAGAAGGCCGCCATCTTCCGGCACGAGTCGCAGAAGGACACGGCCCTGTTTCCCGGCCCGGACGATCCGCGCGAATTCTGGCAGCGGGCCGAAGACCGCAACCGCCATACGGCCGACGCCTACAACCACCTCGGCCTGCCGGAATACTACGCCATGGAGGCCTTCGTGCGCTTCAGCGACAAGCCCGGGCCGCACATCGCCCTGGACATGGACACGCCGCCCGAGGCCGCCGCCGGATTATGAGCGCCGGAGCACCACGAAGCGGTTGCCCTCCGGGGTGCGCAACAACAGCAATATGCCTTCTTCGAGCGATTCGTCCTGAAGCGCCGCGCGGAACTCGGCCACGGTCTTGACCGGCTGCTTGCCCACGCGCAGGATCAGCATCCCTTCACGGATGCCCGCAGTGGCAGCCAATCCGCCGGGCTCCACGTCGGAAACCAGCACGCCCGAAACACCCTCGTAGCCGAGCTGCCGCGCCACCTGGTCGGTCAGCTCGGTGACCCCCAGACCCAGATCGCTACTGCGGTATCGGGAGCCGCGGGGGGCCGCCTGGGGGCGAACGGCCATCTCCATCTCCTCAGGCAGTGCTTCCAGCTTCACGCTGAGCGTAAGCGCCTTGCCGTCGCGGCGAATCTCCACACGCTGGCTCGAACCGATCGGCGAGCGCTCCACCACTGCCTGCAGCTCGCGCGGAGTGGCCACCGGCTGGCCGGCAAACGCCACAATCACGTCGCCCACCCGCAAGCCCGCCGCCGCAGCCGGGGTCTCGGCCATCACCTCGGAGACCACGACGCCCTTGCCCGGCTCCACGCCCAGCTTGCCGGCCAAGGGGCCGTCCATCTTGCCGATCACCACCCCGAGATAGGCCCGCTGGACCTTGCCCGTCTGGACCAGTTGCTCGGTGACCCACTTGGCCACGCTGGCGGGGATGGCGAAGCCCACGCCCTGATACCCGCCGGTGCGCGAAGCAATGGCCGTGTTGATCCCCACCACCTCGCCGCGCAGATTGACCAGCGGACCGCCCGAATTGCCCGGGTTGATGGCCGCATCGGTCTGCAGGAAGTTGGTCCGGCGCCCGGCCGCCAACGCCCGGCCTTTGCCGCTGATGATGCCCGCACTGACGGTCAGGTCCAACTCGAACGGACAACCCACGGCCAGCACCCAGTCGCCGATCTCCATGGCGTCCGAATCGCCCAGCTTTGCCGCGGGCAGGGGGCTTTCGGGCTCGATCCGGACCACGGCCAGGTCGGTCTGCTCGTCGGTCCGGATGTCGGTGGCCTTGAACTGGCGCCCGTCGGCAAGCTCGATGATCACCTCGTCGGCATCGGCGACCACGTGGTTGTTCGTCAGGATCACGCCCGAGGGGTCGATGATCACTCCCGATCCCAGGCCCTCTCGGCCGGGTAGCTCGCGGGGGCCTTCGAACCCGTGGAACTCGTCGCCGAAGAAATCCTCGAACGGCGTTCCTTTGAAAGGATTGTCGAACGGCACCTCGTCGGTCGGTTCGATCGCCCTGGGTCGGGTGGCCGTGCGGATCTTGACCACGGTGGGAATCACCTGCCTGGCCGCGGCGCGAAACGCGCGGGAAAGGCTCTCCGCCTTGGCCAGTCCGGCGTCTTCCTCCGGCTGCGCGTCTTGGGCCCTGGCAAAGTCTGAGTGCGGCGCGTTCTGGATCAGCCACATGCCCGCGCAGGTGAACACAACCACCGCGAGCCCCAGCATCGCCAGCCAACCGAGTCGTCTCGTCGTAACCATCCTTCGCATCGTCGTGCCTCCTGATCTTGGTGTTGTTGCTGAACAGTCGTCGGATTGCCTTTCCATCTCCCTTTGTGCTGCGCGCGGGTGGCCCAGGTTGCTTGCCAACCTGGGCCGGCGTCAGCCGGCAAGGGGTCCTCATCAAACCCGGTCGCTCGGCACTCCCGCTGCGCGTGTCAACTCCCCCGAAGTGCGCGCCTTGGTTGGCGCGGGGCATTTCACTTGCGCGACCTCTTGCGACTTCGTCGCCGATGGTTGCGAACAACCGGGGCCACCGGGCGGCACAGACCCCCGCAGCCAGCCGTGCGCAAGGCCGCCGCACCCGACCGGACCCCGCACCAGCGAGGCGGGGCAGCATCGCCGACGCTCCGGGAAGCCAGCCCCACAAAGGTGGCAATACGACTCCGGCTCCCTACTGGGTCGTTGCCGCTCAGGGAATTTTCTTGCCTGCGTCCCGGCCCGGCAAGGCGGATTTGCCGCAGGGAGCCGTGGCATCCGGTCCCCTTCCGCCTGCCCAAGGCGTGGTCCCGCCAGAGGCGTCGTTGACTAAACCCATTGATACAGATAGACTTGTGCTGTCGTTTGGCTTCGACTTCAGTGATCCCTCCGCGTCGACTCGAACGTTGCATGTCCGGCCACGAGACTGCCGATGATTGGCCCGGGGCCGATGATCCGATGCTCGCCCGCCTGACAGGCTGCGAGGAGCGGATCGGCTACCGGTTCCGCGACAAATCCCTCCTTCAGGCGGCACTCACCCACGCCTCAGGGGCAGACCATCGGCTGGCCTCCAACGAGCGCCTGGAGTTTCTGGGCGATGCGGTTCTGGGTGCGGTGGTCTGCGAAATCCTCTTCCACCGCTTTCCCGACCACCTGGAAGGCGAGCTGACGCGCATCAAGTCCATCGTGGTCAGCCGGCAGACTTGTGCCAAGCTGACGATCGCGTTGGGCCTGGACGAGTTTCTGATCCTGGGCAAAGGCATGAGTGCGTCGGGCAACATGCCGTCTTCGGTGCTGGCCGCGGTCTTCGAATCGCTGCTGGCCGCCATCTATCTCGACGGCGGCTTGTCCGCGTTGCGCCGATTCGTGCAGGAGCACGTCACGCCGGAGATCGAGCTGGCTGCCGAAGGAGAAACCGGCAGCAACTACAAGGCCCTGCTGCAACACCTGGCCCAACGGGAACTGGGCAGCACGCCGGTTTACCAACTGCTCGACGAAAAGGGCCCGGACCACAGCAAGTGCTTCAAGATCGCCGCCCAGGTCGGAGAAAACCAGTTTCCGCCCGCCTGGGGACGCAGCAAAAAGGAAGCCGAGCAGCGGGCCGCTCGCAACGCCCTGAGTTGCCTGCGCCGCCAGCCTCAACTGCCGCCGGCCGATTGAAGGTCGAGGCCGTTTCTCACTTCGGCCACCCTGACTGCCGGTCTGACCCAGAGCCGCCTCCGCTTGCCGTCTGCTATCCCGCGGATCGACTTGCCTGCGGCGCGCTTCGTCCGCGGCGCGGCCTTTTCGGGGAGCAGCCGGCCCGGGTTGGCAACTCGGGCATCCGGATCGAATCCGTCACGAGAACCGTGGCCCGCGGTGAAACACCTGTATGGCTTGTGCGGGTGGCAGGGCGACCTGCGAGCCGCGCCCGATCGTGCGACCGAAAACGTGGAGCCACAGAGTTGGGACCGCCGATACACGGGGCGGCGGCGATTGCCTTGAGGGTTTCTAATCGAGGCTCTTCGAGGGTGCCTGCCTTGCGGCGACGAGCAGCCGCCCGGCTATCCCCAGACAGCTCTTGCGCCGTTGGGTGGGCGGCTGTTCGACCGGCTCGAAATCAGGATCGCGCAGAGGCGTGCACACCCGCCTGGCGGTGCGGCGAAAACGCGCCGGGCCGAGGGCCGGAAAACGCCTGTTTTCCCGGGGGAAAAGCGGTTTCTCCCGATGCTGCCCCCGGCCCCTTTTCGGCCGGAGCTGCGCACCCCCGCTGCGCCGGCACAAGGGATTGCGGCCGCGGCTCGGGCAAGCCTTCGGCTGCCAGAAGAGCGGCGATGTGGCCGGGGGCTTGAAGTTGTGCGAGGGTTTGAGGCCCGGGGGCATTCGCCCGTGGGGCGGAGGATGGACCCAAGAAACACAGCAGGGGCGCCTGGTCAGCCGTGCCAGGCGCCCCTTTCTCGTCGTAGCGTGCAGCTAAGTGCGAAGCAGAAGCGGCTCGTTCGGGCGCGAGCGCCCGGGACGGCCTACTTCTTCTTCTTCCGAGCCTTCTTGGCCTTCTTGGCTGCCTTCTTCTTGGTCGCCTTCTTAGCGGCCTTCTTACGAGCTTTCTTCTTGGCCACCTCACGTCCTCCTAACAAACGTGCTGGGCGATTTTCGGGCCGTAGCTCGGGTTGGAATCGATCTGCGACCGGCAATCGCCACGGAAACAAGACAACGAACTGACCGACATCCTGTCCACGGCACACGTGTACCGAAAGAAGTCGTCGTTCGTTTCCGGCTCCTTTCCAGGTTCCTTCCTTTGCCAGGAACCCAATGATGATCGCCCCTTCGCTCACCCCACATTGGTATGATCCTAGCAAGTTCCACGAACTTTGCAAGCACAATTTTGCACATTCGCGTGAAAATTCTTCCCGATCAGACGGTTTGGCATGGGCTTTGAAAAGGCGCAGCCGCGGCACACGACCTCGGCTTCGCTTCGCGCTTTGGCAATCGGACCGACCGACCTGCGCATCGTTTCTATCTCATTGGTTGGCCTTCTGCCGCAAGCTCATACGCCGCACGAACGGATCGATGGCAAGGTTCATCGCCCGCGCTTGCACCCGGGCCAAGCCGAGCGAACCAGCGGACCATGTTCTCTGCAGAACCACCCGACGAGGCGCGCCGCGCATGTGCGCGCACACCTTGGTCGAGCACTCCACATCACCCCTGCGCCGCGGGCCTGGCAGCGAGCGATCCGGCGCGCGCAACACCAACTCCACGCCACGGTCGAGCCGGCTAAGAGGGGGCGTGACGGGCAGTGCGTCGAAAGCCCTAAGTGCTTATTTAGCAAACACTTACAACACGACCGGCGCCGGTCTTCCCGGTGCGTCCGGTGCGCTGCCCAGCCGGGCGAATCCTCGGCCACAAACCCTTCGCACGCCGACTTGAATCCGCGGCCCGGCGCCCTCTGGTTAGCTGCACCACACGGGTTTGCCATCCCGGCGCACAACACGCGCACCATCGCCGCGCTTGCACAACAGCGACTCCATCGATCAAGCCGGCTGAGCGCCTCGGAGTTGCTGTCGTTCCCCGGCGCGTGGTCGATCGGGCGCACGGTTCATCCGGCGAGCACGACGAACCAAGACCAACTCGAGACGCACTCCGACATCCACCCGTCCGGTCGGTCGACAGGCTATCAAGCCACGCCTGCCGGGAGTGCAACCGGACCGGAAGCCGGCGGGCAAAAAAATTTTTCCGGAGGAGCCCCGGCGAGAAGGAATTTTGGCCGCGGCTTGACGGATCGCCAGGGCTCAAGCGGCCTTCGATCGTTCTGAAGGCCGCAGCGCCCCGGCAACCGGCGCCGCGAGTCCTCAAGGCTCGATGCCGGCAGCCCACAGGGTCCCTCGTCGCAGCAGCTCGACCACACCGGGCATGCGAAGGGCCTTCACGTCGTGGCCCAAAGGCGTATGGAAGACCCTGCCCTCGCCGTAAGAGAAGGCAAACGCCATGGGATGGTCGCGTCCGGTCACTTTCGACCGGGCCACGGCCAGCAAGTCCACCGGACGCTGGCCTTCCAGGCAGTAGTAGAGTTCGTCGTCGGCCTGGAAATCCGCCAGATTCCGCGTGATGGGGTGTTCGTGATCGACAATCCGGACCTGGAATGCCCCACGCGGATCGTGCGTGGTCTTGCGGTCCCAGACCTTGCCGGCCAGGTCTTGGAACTCCGGCCACTCCTCAAACGCGCCGCAGGCGAAGTGTACGAGCACCAAGCCTTTGCCTTGTTTAACAAGTTTCACCAGATTCTCGCGCACTTGGGTCTCGCGCGCCAAGGGCTGGTAGTTCTTGAAGTGCAGCAACACTACGTGGTAGTCGAACACCACGTCGGCCGCCAGGAACTCGGGGTCCTCGACGATCCGCACTGCCAGTCGCTGGTCTTGCTCCAACAGGCGGCGAGTTTCCGGGGCTGTCTCGCGCCAGTGGTGGGCCGGGTGATCCACACCCGTGACCACCAGCACGCGCACTTGCGGCTCAGCCGCACCCGAAGGATCGGCCGCGAATAGCGCCGCGGCCAGACACACCCCTGCGAACACGGCGCGCACAAGAAGAATACTGTGCCCGCGGATCGCGGGCAGTGCCCAGGACCCCCGGAAAACGCCGCCGAAGACCCAGCGATACACCCTACACATGGCAGAACCCTCGGTCGTCGAACGGAAAGGCGGGCAATCCCCGGTGATGCCGGGGCAAGGGCCATGCGCGCCGGATCCCGGGGGTGGCTCGTCCACACCGGCGGGCGAGCCGGCGGCGTGAGCCGCCGGGTTGCTCGGCGCTGCCAGCGGTCTGTCTTCTGCACTGCTGGACAAGCCGGCAGTGGCACCCTGCGGTCTGTCTTCAGCACTGCTGGACAAGCCGGCAGTGGCACCCGGCGGTCTGTCTTC